>DYIW01000020.1:3677-33377 GCA_020723465.1 Phycisphaera mikurensis | reverse complement strand
CACTCGCGTGCCTCGGGTTCTCGTCGAAGAGGCTGGAGATCTTCGTGCCGTGCGAAGATCCTGGCGGGTAGTGGCACAGGTGACGACGAAGCAGGTCAGGAGCAGCGCTTGCCTCATCTGGGAGTCCTTTCGGCGGAAACGCAGGGCCGCGGCCTGGTGCTGCGCGGATGCAACAAGCATGCCGGGCCGACTCGGGCCGCCGGGCGCTGCCTGGCGGAACGCCGCGGACTCGGTAGAACGGAGGCACGATCGGGCGCTTCATGAAGGCTCGGGCCGCCGGCACCGGCGGCAGCGAGAGATAGCACGGAGGCGCACATGCTGGCGATGGTGCTTCTTGCTCTCGGCCTGCCGGCCGCGGACGACTCCAGCCACCTGCTGCTCGTGTCCGCGCGCGTCATCACGCTCGATCCCACGCGGCCGCGGGCGGAGGCGCTGGCGCTCGCGGGCGAGCGCATCGCGGCCGTGGGCAGCCGCGAGGAGTGCGAGCAGGCCCTGCCGGAGGGCGCCGAGGTGATCGACCTCGGCGGCCGCCCGGTCCTGCGCGGCTTCTTCGACGCGCACGCGCACTTCATGAACGGCGGTCTCTCCCTGCTCGAGCTCGACCTGCGCGGCTGCCGCAGCCTGGAGGAGCTGGCGAACCGGGTGCAGGTGCACGCCGCGGGCCTCGACACGGGCGCGTGGATCCGCGGTCGCGGTTTCGACCAGTCGCTCTTCGCCGGCGGGGAGTGGCCGACGCGGCGCACCGTGGACGCGGTCAGCGGGGGCCATCCGCTGCTGCTGCAGCGCGTGGACGGCCACGCCGCGCTGGTGAACACCCTGGCCCTGAACATGGCGGGCATCGGCGAGGAAACCCCTGATCCGCCGGGCGGCGTCATCGAACGCGACGCCCAGGGCGTGCCGACCGGCATCCTCAAGGAAGAAGCGGTGGCGCTGGTCGCGCGGCTGCTGCCTCCCTTCAACGCCGTGGAAGCGCGGCGCGGCGTGCTGCTCGCCCTGGCCGAGGCCCGCCGCGTCGGCCTGACCTCGGTGACCGATCACGGCGGCGACCCGGAGGTGTACCTGCGGCTCCTGGAGGAGGGGCTGTTGACGGCGCGCGTCTGCTTGTGGGGGGAGCTCGACGGCGACCTCGAGCGCTGGATCACCTTGCGCGAGCGCCTCGCCCCGCACCGGGACTGGCTGGAAATGCGCACGTTGAAGGGCTTCGTGGACGGCACCTTCGGCTCGCGCACCGCGGCCCTGTTCGAGCCCTTCGCCGACGATGCCTCGTCCGACGGGATCCTCGTGGTGGACGAACAGGTCCTGCGCGAGCGCGTGATCGCGGCGGACGCGGCCGGCTTTCAGGTTGCCTTGCACGCCATCGGCGACCGCGCCGTGAGCCTGGCGCTTGACGCCTTCGCCGCGGCCGCGCAGCAGAACGGCACGAGCGGCCGGCGCCATCGCGTGGAGCACGCCCAGGTCATCCGTCCGAGCGACATCCCGCGCCTGCGCGAGCTGGGCGTGATCGCCTCGGTGCAGCCCTGCCATCTCCTCAGCGACCGGCGCTTCGCGCTCGAGCGCCTGGGCGCGGCGCGCGCGCGCGACTCCTACCCGTGGCGCCGGCTGCTCGACAACGGCGTGGTCCTGGCGTTCGGCTCGGACTTCCCCGTGGAGCCGCTCGATCCTCTGCGCAACCTCTTCTCGGCCGTGACGCGCGCCGCCGAGGGCGACCCGGCCGAGCCGCCCTACTTCCCGGAGGAATGCGTCACCCAGGAGGAGGCGCTCCGCGCGCAGACCTGCGGGTCGGCCTTCGCGGCCGGGCGCGAGCAGGACCTCGGCGCGCTCCGCGCGGGCACGCTCGCCGACCTGGTGGTGTTCGACCAGCCGCTCGACCAGGAGAACGCGCGTTCTCTCCTGGAGACGCGCGTCTTCATGACCATCGCCGGCGGCAGGATCGTCCACCGCTGAGAGAGTCGGACAGCCCGACGTTCAGCCGCGCAGGTACTGAACGGCGTTCCGGAAGAAGCGCGCGCCGTGCCCTTCCTCGCTGGGCGCGGCGGGCGCGCCGCACGTCCAGGCCGGGTGGTGGACGCGCAGGAGCGCGCGCTCCGGGTGGGGCATGAGGCCGAGCACGCGGCCGGTGCGGTCCACCAGGCCGGCGACGTGATCGACCGAGCCGTTCGGGTTGTCCGGGTAGGAGGGCGCGCCGCCGCCCGCGGCCACGTAGCGGAGCGCCACGTGGCCGCCTTCCAGCACCGCGCGCCGGACGGCCGCGTCACGCGGCACGTACTTGCCCTCGGCGTGCGCCAGCGGCAGCTCGAGGCGTTCGCCCGGCCGGCAGAAGACAGAGCGCTCCGACACCGAGACCAGGCGCACCCAGCGGTCCTCGTACCTGCTGGAGTCGTTGTCGGTGAGCGTCGCTTCCTGGAGGCCGATGGGCGCGGCGATGCCCGGGAGCATGCCCATCTTGACCAGCACCTGGAAGCCGTTGCAGATGCCGAGCACCAGCCCGCCGCGCTCGACCAGCCGCACGATCGGGTCACGCAGGTGGTGGAGCAGCTCCACGGCCAGGACCTTTCCCGCGGCGATGTCGTCGCCGTAGGAGAAGCCGCCTGGGATGACCAGCGCGTCGCACTCGTCGAGCGCCGTGGCGCCCTGCAGCAGGCGGTTGACGTGTACGCGCTCGGCGTGCCCGCCCGCGCTTTCCAGGGCGAACGCCGTCTCCAGGTCGCAGTTCGTGCCCGCGGCGCGCAGCACCAGGAAGCGCGGCTTCATCGCGGTCCTCCCGCGGCGGGCGGCGCGGCCGGCGAGCCGAAGTCGAGAGCTGCGGCGAAAGCGCGCTGCAGAGCCGCGACCGGCTCGTTCAGCACGAGCGCGCCCCGCAGGCCGCGGAGCGCCAGGCGCGGCTCCGCGCTGGTCCGGCCGATGACCGCGTGCGGCAGGCCGAAGAGGACCTCGCGCGCGGCGGCCAGGCGTTCGGGGGCGACCTCGAGCAGGAAGCGCGTGGGCGATTCGGCGAAGAGGATGCGGTCGTCGCGCTCCACGGAGAGGAGGCCGCCCGCCCCGTCCTCGCACGGCACCAGGGCGAGGTCGACCTCGGCGCCGAGCCCGGTGCCGAAGGCCATCTCCGCCAGGGCGACCCCCAGGCCGCCGTCGGCCACGTCATGGCAGGCGAGCGCCAGCCGGCCGTTCAGCAGGCCGCAGACGGCGGCGAAGGTCTCGCGCGCCCGCTCGAGGTCGACGCGCGGCACGGACCGGCCGACACGGCCGTGCAGGGCATACCAGGCCGAACCGCCCAGCTCGGCGCGCGTGACGCCGAGGAGCAGTAAGGCGCTCCCCACCCGCTTCAGGTCGCTCGTGACCGCGCGCCGCACGTCGTCCACGTGGGCCAGCGAGGAGATCAGCAGGGTCGTGGGGATGGCGGCGCTGCCGGCCGCGTCGCGGTACTCGTTGTTGAGCGAGTCCTTGCCCGAGATGAACGGCGCGCCGAGCGCGAGGGCCGCGTCGCGGCAGGCCTCGGCCAGGCGCGCCACCGCGCCCAGGATCTCCGGCCGCTCGCAGCTCCCGGCGCAGAAGTTGTCGAGCAGGGCCACGCGGTCGGCGCGGCCGCCGGCCGCCACCACGTTGCGCACCGCCTCGTCCACGGCGAGGAGTCCCATCTCGTAGGGATCGATGTCGCCGTAGGCCGGGTTGATGCCGCAGCCCACGGCGATGCCGCGGTAGGAGTCGAGGCGCGGCTTGATGACCGCGGCGTCGGCTGGCGCCTGCTGCTCCCTGCCGGCGAAGGGCTTGACCACGGTGCCGGCCAGCACCTCGTGGTCGTACTGGCGCACGATCCACGCCTTGCTGGCGATGTTGGGCGCCGCGAGCAGGCGCTGGAGCGCGTCGCCCAGGCTCTCCGGGCAGGGCAGGTCGGGCTCGTCGTCGCGCGCCCGGGGCAGCGCCGCCTGGCGCGCCACGCGCGGCACGCCGTGGTGCAGGAAGTCGAGGTCGAGGTCGCCCACGACCGCGCCGCCGCAGCGCACCACCAGGCGCCCGGTGGCGGTGAAGCGGCCGATGACCGTGGCCTCGACGTCCTCGGACGCGAACAGCTCGAGCAGAGCGGCCTCGTGCTCGGGCGGCACGGCGAAGACCATGCGCTCCTGCGCCTCGCTGATCCAGATCTCGGCGTAGCTCAGGCCGGCGTACTTCAGCGGCACCTGCTCCACGTCCACGTCCGCGCCGCAGGCGGCGGCCATCTCGCCCACCGCCGAGGAGAGCCCGCCCGCGCCGCAGTCGGTGACGCAGGTGTAGAGGCCGCGGTCGCGCGCCAGGAGCAGCGCGTCCAGCAGGCGCTTCTCGGCGATGGCGTTGCCGATCTGCACCGCGCCCGAGTCGAGCGTTTCGGACGCGGAGTGCAGCTCGCGCGAGGAGAAGGTCGCGCCGTGGATGCCGTCGCGGCCGGTCTTGCCGCCGGCCACGACCACCAGGTCATCCGGGCGCGCGCCCTTCGCCACCATGCCGGCCGGCAAGAGCCCGACCGAGCCGCAGAAGACCAGCGGGTTGCCGGTGAAGCGCCGGTCGAACAGCACGGCGCCGTTGGCCGTGGGAATTCCCATGCGGTTGCCGTAGTCGCGCACCCCGGCCACCACGCCCTTCAGTACGCGCAGCGGCGGGAGTGCTCCCTGCGGGACCTGGTCTGGCGCCAGGTCGGGCGGGCCGACGCAGAACACGTCCGTGGAGGCGATCGGCTTGGCCCCGAGTCCGGTGCCCATGGTGTCGCGCAGCACCCCGCCGATGCCCGTGCCGGCGCCGCCGTAGGGCTCGATGGCCGAGGGGTGGTTGTGCGTCTCGACCTTGAAGGTGACGTGAAAGTCGTCGTCGAAGGCGACCACGCCGGCGTTGTCGCTGAAGACCGAGACGCACCAGGGACGGTCGAGCGCCCGCGTGGCGGCGAAGATCGTCTCGTGCAGCAGGTTCTCGTAGCGCCGGCCGTCGATCTCGACCGCGCCGGTGAGCGTCTTGTGCTTGCAGTGCTCGGACCAGGTCTGGGCGATGGTTTCGAGTTCGAGGTCGGTGGGCGCGCGCGCGGCGACGCGGAAGTGGCTGCGGATGGCCTGCATCTCCTCGAGCGACAGGGAGAGGCCGCCGCGGGCGCTGATGGCGAGCAGTCGTTCGTCGCTTTCCGGTAGCTCCACGACCACGCGCGCGAAGCGCGCCGGCGCGCTTCGCGCCAGGGGCTCGACCGGCCCGCCGCCGTCGGCGCGGATCTCCTCGATGGCCTCGTTACCGAGCGCGCGCGCCGCGGCCTGGCGCAGCTCCTCTGCCTCCGCCTCTCCGGCCACGAGGAAGGCGCTGTAGGTGCGCGCGGCCACGATCTCCTCGCCCGCGGCGCGCACGGCGCGCAGCACCCCCTCGGCCGCCGGGTCCATCACCCCCGCCTTCTTCACCACGTCGATGCGCTGTGTGAAGCCCGCGGGCAGGGGGAGCGTCTCGCCTCCGCCGAGCACGGCCCAGGTGTCGGTCACGGCGTCGGCCAGGACGGCGGCCGCGAGGCGCTCCGCGGCGGCCCGGCCGCCTTGCAGGGCCAGGCTGAAGCCGCGCACGCTCAGGACCGCGTCCACGCCGCGCGCGCCCGCCAGCTCGAGTTCGGCGCGGGCGGCGTGGCCGCGCGCGTCGGAGAAGCCGGGGCGCACCAGGACCTCGACGCGGAAGGACGAAACGGCGGATGGAGCGGGCGGCATGGGGCGATGCTAGGCAGGAGGGCGGGCGCAAGGAAGGGGAAGAGCGGATTCTCGCGGCGGCGGGGCGGGCACGCGGCATCTGGTTGAAGCCGTGCGCGACGTAATGATGGGTGGCCTTCAGGCGGCCAAGGCGAAGCGGGCGCAGTGGCAATCCGCTCCCAAAGCCGCCTTCGCTCGGAAGAGGCGAGACCCACCGCCTCGCTCCGAGCGCTCCGCTTCGCGTGGGTCAGGGGGCTTGCTTGCCCGACGACGGATGGACGCTGCACTCCATTTCGTGGCAGAATGCGGGACGCGGCCAGAGGGCATGACGGAATCGGCGCCTTGATGGGGATTCTCGGATGAACCGCGAGGTTGGTGTGCTCGGGGTCGTCGGCTTCTTACTGTTCGTCGCGCAGCCCGTTGCTGGAGTGGGCGCGCCGCAGGACGAGGCGATGCCGCCGGTCCTGCGCATGGCGTTCGAGGCGGCGATTGCTCCGGCCGAGTACGCGCTCGTCCCGGGCGCGCCGGCGGCGGATGGGAGGCCCCGGTGGACGGCGGAGAATCCGGCCCACGGCCTGCGGGCGACGTTCGGCGACACGGGCGTGCGGATCGGCCGCGCGGCAGCGCCGGAGCCGCCTGAGATCGTCGTTGACGGCGCCCGCCTGGAGTACCGGCGCGGCCCGCTCACGGAGTGGTACGTGAACGCCGCGGATGGCCTGGAACAGGGTTTCACGATCGCGGAGCCGCCGCCGCAGGGGACCGCCAGCGACGCGGTCGAACTCTGCATGGCGTTCGGCGGGACCGTCGTGCCGCGCATGGACGATGATTGTCGCGGGCTGACGCTTCTCGACGCCCAGGGCGTGACCCACCTCTCCTACGCGCGTCTGGCCGCGTGGGACGCGGCGGGCCGGGAACTCCCAGCCTGGCTCGATGGGCGCGAGGCGGGAGCCGTGGCGATCCTCGTGCGGGTGGAGGGCGCGACATGGCCGATCGTGATCGATCCGGTGATCGCGACGCAGGAAGCCAAGCTCGTTGCCGCCGACGCCGCGGCCGGCGATCACTTCGGCTGCTGCGTGTCCCTTTCCGGGAAAACGGCCCTGGTCGGGGCGTACCGCGACGACCTCGCCGGCGGGAGCCATGCCGGTTCGGCCTACGTGTTCGTGCGGAGCGGGACGAGTTGGACCAGGCAGTCCAAGCTCATCCCCACGAACGCCGCGGCGTACGACGAGTTCGGCTCGTCCGTCTCCCTCTCCGGCGACACGGCGTTGGTCGGGGCTCGCTATGATGACCACGCCGGCGGGACTGACGCCGGCTCGGCCTACGTGTTCGTGCGCAGCGGGACAAGCTGGACGCAGCAGGACAAGCTTGTGGCCGCCGACGCCGCAGCGTACGACGAATTCGGCTCGTCCGTCTCCCTCTCCGGCGACACGGCGCTGGTCGGGGCTGAGTGGGACGACCACGCTGGTCTTACCGAAGCTGGCTCGGCCTATGTGTTCGTGCGGAACGGGACGACCTGGAGTCAGCAGGCCAAGCTCGTCGCCACCGACGCGGCGATGTTAGACTACTTCGGGAATTCCGTCTCCTTGTCAGGCGACACGGCGCTGGTTGCGGCCCAGGTGGACAACCACGCAGGTGGGACCGATGCGGGCTCCGCCTACGTGTTTGTGCGCAGCGGAACGACCTGGACCCAGCAGGCCAAGCTGGTCGCCGCCGACGCCGCAGCGTACGACGTGTTCGGCTGTTCCGTCTCCCTCTCCGCCGATACGGCGCTGGTCGGGGCCTACGTGGACGATCACGCTGGCGGGAGCAATGCGGGCTCGGCCTACGTGTTCGTGCGCAGTGGAACGACCTGGACTCAGCAGGCCAAGCTGATCGCCACCGACCCCGCGACGAGCGACCTCCTTGGCCATTCCGTCTCCCTCTCCGGCGACACGGCGCTGCTCGCGGCTGACGGGGACGACCACGCTGGCGGGAGCGATGCCGGCTCTGCCTACGTCTTCGTGCGCAGTGGGACGACCTGGACCCAACAGACCAAGCTCGTCCCTGCCGACGCCGCGGGGAGCGACTACTTCGGGCGGTCCGTCACCCTCTCCGGCGACACGGCGCTGGTCGGGGCGCCCTATGACGACTGCGCCAGCGGAACGGATGCCGGCTCTGCGTATGTCTTCCGCCTCACGACCTGCGGCACCGCCGTCGCCTACGGATCCGGCTGCGCCGGTTCGGGTGGCTTCGTGCCGGCCCTCGCTCTGTCGGGCTGCCCGGCGCCAAACCAGACCGTGCAGCTCACTCTTTCCCAAGGGCTGGGTGGCAGCCTGGCGCTCTTCCTCTTCGGCGCAGGCCAGGGCAGCCTCCCCATCGGCGGGGGCTGCACCTTCCTGCTGAACCCCTTGCTGCCGCTGCAGTTCATCCTGCCGCTCGGAGGAACGGGGCCGGGCAACGGGTCGATCGTCGTTTCGGGCGTGGTGCCGGCGAGCGCAGGCGGCTTGACCTTCGCCATGCAGGCCGCCGTACAGGACCCGGCCTCGGCGCTGGGCTTCACGCTGACGAACGGGGTGTTCATCCAGGTCGCGCCCTGACCCTGGACTGGCGCGGCCCCGCGCGGCGCGGCCGGCAAGATTCCGCCTGCCAGTGGCCGGGAGGGCCCGAGATTCGGTATCCTCGCCGGTTCGAGCCGATCCGGCGCGGCCGGGCGGCGTGGAGGCACGATGGCGGCGCGTAAACCCGATCCGGTCCAGAGCGCTCTCGATTTCGAGCGGCCGATCGTGGAGCTCGAACAGAAGATCATCGGCTTGCAGGAGCTGGCCGACCAGACGCGCATGGACCTCACCGACGAGGTGCGGCCGCTCAAGGAGCTGCGCGACAAGCTCCTCCGGCAGATCTGCTCGTCTCTGACGCCCTGGCAGATGGTGCGCCTGGCGCGCCACCCCTTGCGGCCGATCACCACCGACTACGTCAACCTCATCTTCGAGGACGTCATCGAGCTGCACGGGGACAAGGCCTTCGCCGACGACAAGGCGATCCTGACCGCGTTCGCGCGCCTGGGCGACGAGCAGCTCATGCTCGTCGCTCACCGGAAGGGCAAGACCACCGAGGAGCGCCTGGCCTCCAACTGGGGCTGCGCCCACCCCGAGGGCTACCGCAAGGCCCTGCTGAAGATGAGGCTGGCGGAGAAGTTCGGCTTGCCGATCGTCACGCTCATCAACACGCCCGGCGCCTACCCGGGCATCGGCGCCGAGGAGCGCGGTCAGGCCGCGGCCATCGCCCGCAACATCCTGGAGATGTCGAAACTGCGCGTGCCCGTCATCTCCTGCGTGATCGGCGAAGGCGGGAGCGGCGGCGCTCTGGGGATCGGGGTGTGCGATCACCTCCTGATTCTGGAATACGCCTACTACTCCGTCATCTCCCCGGAGGGGTGCGCCGCAATCCTCTGGAAGAACAGCGACAAGGCCGAGCAGGCGGCTACCGCTCTCAAGATCACCTCCCGCGACCTGGAGCGGCTGGGGCTGGTCGATGAGGTCGTGCCGGAGCCGCTCGGCGGAGCGCACCGCGACCATCTCAAGACGGCCATCACGCTGCGGGACCGTATCCTCAGGATAATCAAGGAGTTGAAGAAGTTGTCACTCCCCGAGCTGCTGGCCAGGAGGCACGAGCGCTACCGCAGGATCGGCAACAGCGAGGAGCTGGTGCGCGCCGTGGTCGAGGCGCGCGCGCGGGGCGGGCGCGCGGCGCCCGCCGAGGAGCGGATCGAGGAGCCCGCCCGTTCGGATGAGGACGCCAGGCCGCAGGGGGGCGGGTCCGAGAGAACGGAGCGGCCGGCGGCCGATTGAGCCGGGCGGCGCGCCTCACACGCGCACTTGCGAGGCGTATCAGGGGGCTGACCGGGCTATGATCCAGGAGCGGGACGCGCCTGCCGCTCCCGGTTCCTCCCCGACCGCCGGAGGTTCTGTTGGCTGCAGTTTCGTTTCTGTCATTGCGCGCGAAGAACCGGAGCATGAAGGACCGGAAGTCCGGCGCAAGCGAACCTCCTGCCGCGGGACTGGCGACCGACGGCGAGATCATCCGCGCCTGCCAGGCCGGCGACGAGAGCGCCTTCGCGTCGCTGGTCGAGCGCTACTCCGGCCGCGCCTACTGGGTAGCGCACGGCCTCCTCGGCGACCAGGACGAGGCGCGGGACATCGTCCAGGAGGCGTTCCTGCGCGTCTACCGCGCGCTCGACCGCTTCGATTTCGACCAGAGCTTCTACACCTGGCTCTACCGCATCGTCGTCAACCTGGCGATCGACCGCCTGCGCAAGCTCTCCAGGTCGAGGAGCGTTTCGCTCGATGACGTGGGTGAACCGGCGGGGAGCAGCGCCGAAGCGGCTCCCGGCCGCCGCATGGAAGCAGCCGAAACAGGAGTCGAGGTGCGCGAGGTCCTGGCGCGCCTGCCGGACAAGTACCGCACGGTGATGGTGCTGCGCGAGCTGAACGGCCTGTCATGCAAGGAGATCGCCGGCATCGTGCGCTCCTCGCACGCCACGGTGCGCTGGCGGCTGCACGTGGCGCGCAAGTACTTCCGGGACGAGTGGGAGCGCCGCAAGCAGCGCGGGCGCGGCGGGAGGGCGAACCATGGCCTGTGACCGCCAGCGCAAGCTCATCCCGCTGGCCGCGGGCCATGACCTGACCGCGGCCGAGTTCCGCGAGTTCGACGAGCACCTGCGTAGCTGCCTCTCCTGCTACCGGGAGTACCGCGAGTACCAGGAGGTGCTGGCGCTGCTCGATCCGCTGCGCGCGCCGGAGTCGCCCGCCGCGCCCGACGGCCTGGTGGATGAGATCATGGCGGAGGTGCAGGAGGCCGGCCGGGCGGGCGCGCGCGCGCCGCGCCCCGGGTCGCTGCGGGCGCGCTGGGCGCATCTTGTTCCGGGCGCTCTGCCCATCGCCGCCGCTCTCGTCCTGTTCTGCGGCGCCGGCCTGCTCTACCTCGCCAGCCGCGGGGGCGGCGACCAGCGCCTGCCGCGCATCCCCGCCGGGTTCGGCGATCCGGCGACGCGCGTGGTCCACGACGTCACGCCGCTGGCGCCCGCCGACGAGTTCGGCGGGATCCTGGTGATCCCCGAGCGCCTGCGGCCGGGCAAGCTGCGCTACGTTGGACCAGCGCCGTCCTTCGAGACCGAGCCGCTGCCGCCGGCGCGGCTGCGCCAGGTCAGCGACCGGAATGACTTCTGATCCGACGCTCCTGCGCGGGCGCGCGGTCGCCTTCCTCTGCGCGCTGGGATGTGCGTTCTTTCCCTCCTCGGCGAGCGCGCAGGCGCAGGAGGGCGAGCCGCCGCCCTCGCCCGCGCCGCTGCCCCTGCCCGCGCCGCCGGACCTGCGTGTCGCGGTCGCTCGGGTCAAGCCTGCCTTCGTGCGCCTCTACGTGGAGCAGCGCCGGCGGGAGCGCGCTGGCGCCGAAGCGCCGGAGCCCGGCTTCCTCGCGCTGTCGGGCACGCTCATGAACGAGCAGGGGTACGTGCTGACGGTGGGGGACGCGCTCGAGGGCGCCGAGGCGATCGTGGCCGAGAACGAGGGCGGAGAAATCGTCCTGGCCGACTTCATCGCTTGCGACGAGGTCACCAACGTCGGCGTGGTGCGCGTCGCGGACCTCGGCGCGCAGCCGGCCGAGTTCGCCCAGGAGGAGAGCGTGCAGGCCGGCCTGCCGATCTTCGCGCTGGGCAACCCCTTCGCGCTCGGCATCACCGTGACGCCGGGGCACGTGAGCGGCGTGGGACGAACCATCGAGCTGCGCGGCCGGGAATGGTCCAACCTGCTGCAGCTCGCCCTGGACGCGAATCCCGGGGACCAGGGCGGCCCGATCGCGGACGCCGAGGGGCGGGTCGTGGGCATGCTGGTGACGCGCCTCTGGCACGCGCCGGAGGAGGCCGAGGATGTCGAGCCGCACGGCATCGCCTTCGCCCTGCCGATCGGCGAGGCGTTGCGCGCGGCGGAAGCCGGGATCCGGGCACACCGCGAGGAAGCGGGGCGCGTGCCGGTTCCCTGGATCGGCGTGCGGGTGCAGTCGATCAAGAGCGAGGCGCTCGCGGCGCAGCTCTGCCTCAAGCCGGACGAGGGCCTCCTGGTCGAGCGCGTGTTCAAGAGCTCGCCGGCGGAGCAGGCGGGGCTCCGGCCCAACGACGTGCTCCTGCGGTTCGGCGGGCGCTCGATCGGCGGGCTCGATCTTTTCGGCCAGCTCATCCGCGAGGCGGGGGCGGGCGCCACGATCACGCTGGAGGTCATCCGGGGAGGCGAGCGCGTCGAGCTCGTGGTGGAGATCGGCACGAGAGGCTGACGGCCCGCTCCTTCCCGCGGCCGCGCGGCGAGCGCGCGCACCTGACAAGAGCATCTGCGATGAGCCGGCCTGATTCGTACTGCAGTTCGTTCGACATACCCGCTGTGGACATTCCGACGCGACGGGAGGTTTCCATGTTCAAGCAGCGAAATCGCTTCCTGATCGGCGGCGTGTTGCCCGCGCTGCTGGTCCTGGGTGTCGCCCTCCTACGAAACGGGTGGGCGCAAGATGAGAGCAAGGAGCAGGACGGCGCCAGGGCCGCCCACCTCATCGAGAGCCTGGGCGCCGAGTCCCAGGAGGCGCGCGACCGCGCCTACGAGGAGCTGCGGGCGCTCGGCGAAAGCGCGCGCTCGGCGCTCGAGGCGGCCGCGAACGCGGAGAATCCGCTGGTGCGGGACAACGTCAAGCGGTTGCTCGACGCACTGGCGCAGGAGCCGCGCGAGCGCCTGCGGCTCAAGGAGCGGCCGGAGCCGGCCGAGGGCGAGGCAGGCGCGCGATTGCCGCGCTTCCCGCGGCCCGGCCCGGGCGCGCCGGGCCAGGAGGATTGGGATCAGTGGAACCGGGATCTCGAGCAGTGGCAGGCGGACCTGGACCGCTGGCTGAACGAGATGATGCAGCGCCAGGGCGCCCAGCGCTTCCGCTTCGGCTTTCCCTCCCTCGAGGAGGGCGCGACCGGCACGTTCAAGTCGCATCGCCAGGACGAGAGCGGTTCGTACTCGTACGAGCTGGAGATCGACGCTGGCGGCCACGTCACGGCCAAGGTCGAGCGGGACGTGAACGGCGAGAAGACCGAGGAGACCTACCAGGCGGACTCGCTCGAGGAGTTCCGGCGCGCCCACCCGGAGGTGGCGGACGAGATGGGCGTCGACATCCAGACGTTCGACTGGCGGCTGGGGCGAGGGTTCGGTTTCCGCGGCGTGCCGCGCGCGCAGCGGCCGGCGCTCCCCCGGCTGCCGGAGTTCGAGGAGCCGCGGCCGCTGCAGGGAGCGAGGCTCGGCGTGCAGGCGCGGGAGCTGCCTGAGGACGATCCCCTGCGCTTCCAGGTGGCGCTCGATCCCGGCAGCGGCCTTCTCGTGGTCGAGGTGCTGCCGGGCAGCGTGGCCGAGGAGCTGGGCGTCAGCAAGCACGACATCATCATCCGCGTCGCGGGCCAGCCGGTCGGCACGGTCGACGACGTGCGCGCCGCCCTGCGCCAGGCCGACCTGGGTGCGCTCGAGGTCACGGTGCTGCGCCAGGGCCAGGAGCAGGTCCTGCGCCGCGGCGTGTGAGCGGCGCACGCCGTCAGGCGGCGGATTTCCCGGCCGCCCGCGGCGGTGGCGCTCGGTACTTTGCACCGGCGCGACGCTCCCGCCGCGTCGCGCCGGACTCGAACACGGAGGTCCCCGCGCATGAGGTCGCTGCGCGCTTGCCTGCTCCTGTTGCTGGCTTCGGCCGCTGCCTGCTTCACCCGGACGACGGCCGAGGATCCCCTGCCGGGTCCGGTGCAGGACGCGGCGGTCCTGGCCCTGCCCGATTCCGCCTCCGGTGAGCTGAGCGTGACTGCCTCGGTCCTGCTCGCGGGGCGTCCCCAGGACGTCGCTCCCTGGTTCCGCAGCGCCGACCGGCTGCGGCGCTGGCTGGCCGAGGAGGCGGTGCTCGACGCGCGCTCCGAAGGCGAGTTCCTGCTGCGCTGGCCGTCTCGCGGCCAGGAGCTGCGCGGCCGCGTCTGCGAGGAGGACGCGCCGCTCGCCGTCACGTGCCGCCTCGAGCCGTTCGCCGGCGCCGGGGAGACCTTCCTGCGGCTCTCCGCCGCGCGCGAGGCTCCGGGCTTCACCAGGGTGAGGATCGACCAGTGGCCCTTCCCGGGAGGGAAGACGGGCGAGGCGCTCGCGGAGGCGCACCGCGCGGCCTGGTGCCAGGCCATGTGCGCGCTGCGCGCGGTCGCGGCCGAGGGCGGTCCGCGCGCGGCGCCGGCGCCTCCTCCTCTCGCGCCGCTGCTGCCGCCTGAGGACGAGGGCGGAGAGGAGGCGCAGGACGAGGCCGGAGAAGTCGGCGGCGCGGAGAGCGGCGGCGGGTGACGTTCCTCAGGTGGCGGCGCGGTCCGGGCGCGGGAACGCGGCGCCGGAGGGGTGCCTGCGCCGGAGCTGGCCGCAGGCCGCGTCGATGTCGCGGCCGCGGCTGCGACGCACCGTGGTGCGGATGCCCTTGGCCGTGAGGAGCGCTGCCATCCGCAGCACGGCCTGGGGAGTCGGGCGGCGGAAGGGCAGGCCGTGCACGTCGTTCAGGGGGATGAGGTTCACGCGGCAGCGCGCGCCGTGCAGGAGCCGCGCGAGCTGGTGCGCGCACTCCGGCGTGTCGTTGACGCCCCGCAGCAGCACGTACTCGTAGGTGACCTCCCGCCCGCTGCGGGCGAAGAAGCGCGCGGCCGCGGCCAGCACGTCCTGCAGCGGCACGCGGTCCGCTCCGGGAATGAGGCGGCCGCGCAGCTCCTCGTTCGGCGCGTGCAGCGAGACGGCGAGGTTGATCTGCTGGCCCAGCTCCTCGAGGCGGTCGATCTTCGCCGGGATGCCGATGGTCGAGACGGTGATGCGCCGCGCGCCGAAGCCGGCGCCGCGTGGCGAGTTCAGGGCGTCGAGGGCGGTCTTGACGTTCTCGAAGTTGTTCAAGGGCTCGCCGCCGCCCATGAGCACCATGTTGGAGAGCGCCTCGCCCTGGGCCTGGAGCAGTTCGCGCACGGTCAGGAACTGCTCGACGATCTCGCCGGGCGAGAGGTTGCGCACCAGGCCGAGCATGCCGCTGGCGCAGAAGGCGCACCGCACGCCGCAGCCGACCTGGGTAGAGACGCAGAGCGTGCGGCGCGCGCCCTCCGGGATCATGACCGTCTCCACCGTGTGGCCGTCCCGCAGCTCGAGCAGCAGCTTGATCGTGCCGTCGCGCGCGCGGCGCTCGAGCGCCACGCGCGTGCGGCGCACGTCGTAGCGCTCCTCGAGTGCCGAGCGCAGCGCGCGCGGCAGGTCGGTCATGTCCGCGGCGGCGCGCGCGCCGCGCTGGAAGACCCAGCGCCGCACGCTCTCGGCGTGGAAGCGGCGCGCGCCCGGGAGGTCGAGGACGGCGTCGCAGCCGGCGATGCCGAGGTCGGTGAGGGCGAGACGTTCCGGCGCGGGGGGCATGGCCGCGCGTCCGGGCTGCTAGGCGCTTTCGCGGCGCCGTTCGGAGAGGGATTGGATTCTGATCGGCGCCTTGCCCTCGACGAACTCGCGCGTGACGACGTAGCGCGCCGGCTCCTCGCGCTCGGGCAGGCGGTAGACCACGTCCAGCATCAGCTCCTCGATGATCATGCGCAGTGCGCGCACGCCGGTGCCCTTGGCCAGGGCCGTGGTGGCGATTGCTCGCAGGGCGTCCTCGGTGAAGTCGAGTTCGCACCGCTCGAGCTGGAAGAGGCGGCGGTACTGGCGCACGATGGCGTTCTTCGGCTCGGTCAGGATCACCACCATGTCCTCGGCGCCGAGCGGGTCGAGCGAGGCGATGACCGGGAAGCGGCCGATGAACTCGGGGATCATGCCGAACTCGATCAAGTCCTCGGTCTGGACGTCGCGCAGGATCTCGCCGATGCCGGCCATGGGATCGGCGGCGGTCCCGCCGAGGTCGGGCGTGAAGCCGATGGTGCGCCGGCCGACGCGGCGGCCGATGATGTCCGTGAGGTGGGTGAAGGTGCCGCCGCAGATGAACAGGATGTCCTTGGTGTCCACCTGGATGTAGCTCTGCTCCGGGTGCTTGCGGCCGCCCTGGGGCGGGACGTTGGCGATGGTGCCCTCGAGCAGCTTGAGCAGCGCCTGCTGCACTCCCTCGCCCGAGACGTCGCGCGTGATCGAGACGTTGTTGGTGGTGCGCGCGATCTTGTCGATCTCATCGACGAAGACGATCCCCTGCTGCGCCTGCTGGATGTCGTAGTTCGCGGCCTGCACCAGCTTGAGGATGATGTTCTCGACGTCCTCGCCCACGTAGCCCGCCTCGGTGAGGGTGGTGGCGTCGGCGATAGCGAAGGGCACGCGCAGGATGCGCGCCAGCGTGCGCGCCAGGAGCGTCTTGCCCGAACCGGTCGGCCCGAGCAGCAGGATGTTGGACTTCTCCAGCTCGACGTCGCTCTCCCCCTTGCCGGCGAGCTCGATGCCCGTGGCGGAGAGGCGCCGGTAGTGGTTGTAGACCGCGACCGACAGGACCTTCTTGGCGCGCTCCTGCCCGATGACGTACTCGTCCAGCAGGGCCTTGATCTCCGGGGGCGACGGCAGCTTGCCGGCGAGGGCGGGAACCGCGGCCTCGCGGCGCGCCGCGGCACCGGGCCGGCGGCCCGCGTCCTCGAAGAGGATGGTGTTGCACAGCTCGACGCACTCGTTGCAGATGTAGACGCCGGGCGGACCGGCGATCAGGCTGGCGACCTGCCGCTTCGGCTTGTCGCAGAAGGTGCACCGTTCCGAGTCGCGCGCGCTGCGTCCGCCCACGATCAGGCTCCAGCCGGCCGCAGAGGCTCCACCACCTCGTCGACCAGCCCGTACTCCTTGGCCTCGTCGGCCGACATGTAGTAGTCGCGGTCCGCGTCGGCCTCGATCCTTTCGAGCGGCTGGCCGGTGTGCTTCGCGAACAGCGTGTTCAACTGCGCCTTCATCTTCAGGATCTCGGTGGCCTGGATCTCGATGTCCGCCGCCGTCCCGGACGCCCCGCCCCACGGCTGGTGGATCATCACGCGCGCGTTCGGCAGGGCGTGGCGCTTGCCTTTGGTCCCGCCGGCCAGCAACAAGGCGGCCATCGACGCGTTCTGACCGATGCAGTAGGTCGCGACGTCGCACTGGACGAACTGCATTGTGTCATAGATCGCCAGTCCCGCCGAGATGGAACCTCCCGGAGAATTGATGTAGATGTTGATGTCCTGGGTCTTGTTGTCCTTCTGCAGGAAGAGGAGCTGGGCGATCACCGCGTTGGCCACCTGGTCATCGATGGGCGTGCCGACGAAGATGATGCGATCCTCCAGCAGCCGCGAGTAGATGTCGTAGGCGCGCTCGCCGCGGCCCGTTTTCTCGATGACGTAGGGGATCGGGTAAAAGTTCAACATCGATCTGCATCCTCTCGGGGACGCAATGCGTCGCCCGCCGGTGATGTCCGTTAGCCTCGGGAGCCGGCTCCTTCCACCCCGCCCTCCGAGACTCTCGCCGTGTGTCTGATCAGTTTTCGTACTTTGCGTTCGAGAATCTGAACGCGCAGGGCCGCGAGCTGGCCGGAGTCGTACAGCTCGTCGTAGACCTCCTGCGGGGTGCGCTCCTGCGCCGCCGCCAGGGCCTGGATGTTGGCCTGCATGTCGTCCTCGGTGACAAAGAGCTTCTGCGCCAGCGCGATGCTCTCCGCCAGCAGGGAGATGCGCAGGGCGCGCGCCTGGTCCTGGCGGATGCGGTTGGCGTGCGTGGCGACGTTCGACTTGGCCTCGGCCTCGGGCATGCCGCTCTGCACCAGGTCGGCTTCGAACTCGCGCATGCGCGCGCTGGTGAGGTCCGCCAGGAAGTCGTCGGGCAGGTCGAAGGGGGCCCTGCGGATGAGCTCGTCGAACACGCATTCCTCGACGTAGCGGTCGCGCTGGCTCTCGAGGCGGCGCTGCAGCTCGGCCTCCACCTTGGATCGGAGGTCGTCCACGCTCTCCGCGCCCAGGTCGCGGGCGAGGTCCTCGTTCAGCTCGGGCAGGGTGATGCGGTGGATGCGCTTGATGGAGCAGAGCAGGTTCGCTTGGGCGCCGGCGAAGCCCGAGGGCTTGAAGTCGTCGGGGAGCTTCACTTCCACGTTGACCGTCGCCCCGATCTCCCGGCCGGCGAACAGAGCCGTGGCGCCCTGGGCGGCCAGGTTGTCGACCTGGTCGCGGATCGTGTCCACCAGGGCGTTCTCGTGGTGCAGCACGATCGCTCCGTCCACCTGGTAGGAGACGTCGACCAGCACGAAGTCGCCCTTGGTGGCCACGCCCTCATCGACGCGCACCACGGAGGCCCGCCGCGCGCGGATGTCCTCGAGCTCGCGCTGCACCAACTCCGGAGTCGCCTTGACCGGCGGGGCGATCACCTCGATGCCGCGGAAATCCGGCGCGGCGAACTCCGGCTTGAGTTCGACCGCCACCGTGACCTCGAAGGGCCCGTTCGGGTCGAACGGCACCTTCTCCAGGTCGATCCGGGGATTCCTGAGCAGGCGCAGCTTGTGCTGCTCCACGGCCTCCTTGAAGGCGTCGTTGACGAGCTGCTGCTGCACGTCCTTCTGCACGGACTTGCCGAGCTTCTTCTCCAGGATGCTCCGCGGGACCTTGCCCGGGCGGAAGCCCTTGAAGGAGGCGTTGCGCCGCGCCTCCTGCCAGGTCGCGGCCATGGCCTCCTTCACCCGTTCGCCGGGGACGGAGATCTTGAGGAGGCGCTTGCAGGGGCCGGCGTCTTGGACCTCGCTAGGCATGTTCGATCCGTCGCTTTTCTCGAGGCGGTGGAAACAAGGCATTCTAGGACGGGGCGGGGGCCTTTCAAGCGCGCGCGAGCGCGCGGTCCCCCCTCAGAGTAGGAGCCGCCGGGAGACCTCGAGGGCCGCGGCGGCCGTTGCCCAGGCCGCGGCCGCGCTCAGGACGACGAGTGCCGGCAGGACGCCCAGGAGGGAGACAGTGTGCGCCGGGAAAGGGAAACGTGCGCTGGCGCGCGCGCCGCGGGCCGGCGGCGGGACGAGAGGCAGGGCGGCGAGCGCGGCCAGGCCGGCCAGGCCGGCCACGCCTTCGAGCACGAGCAGGTTCGTCTCGTGGCGCGGCGCGCCGGGCAGACCCAGGAGGCGCCAGGCCTCCGCGGCCACGTAGAAGAGCAACGGGCCGAGGATGACGGCGCGCAGCGGCCAGAACCAGCGCTCTGCCAGGGTGAAGAAGCGCTCTGCGCGCGCGCGCTGCGGCTCGTGGTAGGCGTGGAACACGTACTCGAGGCCCGAGGCGCGTACCTCCAGGTCGCAGCCGGGCGCGATCTCGGCTCCAGACCAGATGCATCGCTTCCAGCGCGTGCGCCGGAGGTGCAGCGCGGCGAGGAAGCGGCCGAAGTACAGGAGGACGGCGCCGCAGAGAAGGCAAGGAAACGGCGCGAGGGGCTGCGCCAAGAGCAGGTAGAGCGGCAGCAGCAGCGTCAGGACGAAGAGGAGCAAGCCCTCGAGGCGCAGGAGCATTCTCGCGGATCCGACACGACCGGGCCGCAGCTTACGCCCGGCACGCGCGTCTTGAAGAGGATTCGCGGGTTCATAAGATCTGTGGGCTTGGCCGTCGTCCCGCGTCCCTCTCGCCGAGAAAGGGGTTCCCATGGGGGAGCCGATTCCGCCGGAGCGCCTGAAGAAGCTGGAGCTGTACCTCGCCGCCGGGATCGATCCCTATCCCAAGCGCTTTCCGGCGCGCGGCGAGGCGCGCAGCCGCATCGGCGACGTTGCCGGCCTGCTGCGGGCCGAGGGCGAGGCGCCGGTGATCGTCGCCGGCCGCGTGCGCTCGTTCCGCGACTTCGGCAAGGCTTGCTTCTTCGACCTGAAGGACGAGAGCGGGCGCGTGCAGATCCTTATGCAGCGCGAGCGCGTCGGCGCAGAGCGCTACGCCGTGCTGCGCAAGGGCATCGACCTGAACGACTGGCTGGGGGTGAAGGGCGGCCTCGGCCGCTCGCGCACCGGCGAGGTCACGGTCTTCGCCGACGAGGTGACGCCTCTCTGCAAGTCGCTGCGCCCGCCGCCGGAGAAGTGGCACGGCCTGCAGGACGTGGAGGCGCGCTACCGCAGCCGGCATGTCGACCTGAACGTCAACGACGAGGTGGCGGCGACGTTTCGCCTGCGCTCGGCGGTCCTGGCCGAGACGCGGCGCTTCCTCGACGGCCGCGGCTTCCTCGAGGTCGAGACGCCGGTCTTGCAGCGCCTGGCGGGCGGCGCGGCGGCGCGGCCCTTCCACACGCGCCACAACGCGCTCGGCGCGGACCTGACGCTGCGCATCGCCCTCGAGCTGCACTTGAAGCGCCTGCTGGTCGGCGGCATGGAGAAGGTCTACGAGATCGGCCGCGTGTTCCGCAACGAAGGGATCGACGCCAGCCACAATCCCGAGTTCACCATGCTCGAGGCCTACTGGGCGTTCGCCGACTACGAGGACGTGATGTGCCTGTGGGAGGAGCTGCTCGTGCATCTGGCGCGGGCGGTCAAGGGCGGGACGACGCTCGTCTGGGGCGGGGCCGAGATCCGCCTGGAGCCGCCTTTCGCGCGCGTGCGCTACGAGGACCTGCTCAAGGAGCACGCCGGCGTCGAGCTCGACGACGAGGCCGCGGTGCGGCGGCGCTGCGCCGATTCGGGCATCGCGCACGAGCACAAGAGCCACCACAAGGCGGCCCACGACCTGTTCGAGCTGTACTGCGAGAAGAAGCTGGTCCAGCCCACGTTCGTCACCTGCTATCCCCGCGGCATCACGCCGCTGGCGAAGTGGGCCGACCGCGGCGGCGATCGCGCCGAACGCTTCGAGCTGTTCGCCGGCGGCCGCGAGCTGGCCAACGCCTTCTCCGAAATGAACGACGCCATCGAGCAGCGCCGCATCCTCGAGGCGCAGGTGCGCGAGAAGGACCCGGAGAACGCGCCCGAGGTGGACGAGGAGTTCCTGGCCGCGCTCGAGTACGGCATGCCGCCCGCGGGCGGCGTGGGCATGGGCATGGACCGCCTGGTGATGATACTCACCGGCTCCATGAACATCCGCGACGTGGTGCTCTTCCCGCTGCTGCGGCCCCGGACCGGCGAGAGCGAGGCCGCGCGCGAGGAGCAGCCGTAAGCGATGTACCGCCTCTTCCTGGCCCTGCGCTACATCTGGTCGCGGCCCATCTCCTGGGTGTCGATGGTCGGCATCTGGCTCTCGGTCATGGCCTTGATCGCCACCATCGCCATCATGAGCGGCTTCCTGCGCGAGACGCGTGCGATGATTCGCGGCACCACGTCGGATCTGATCCTCACTCCGCGCGCGGAGCTGGCCGGCCGCGCGTTCCTGCAGCCGGCGCCGCCCTATGCCGCGATCAAGGAGGCGGCGCTCGCGGTCGAAGGCGTGCGCGGCCTCAGCCCGCACCTCGTCCGGCCGGCGCTGATTCGCGTGCCCGAGTTCTCGTCCGAGGTCATGGGCAACCGCAAGTTCGCGGAGATGAACTTCGTCCAGGTGGTGGGTCTCGACCCGCTCCAGGAGCAGGACGCAACCGATTTCAATGGCTACGTGCGCAACCCGCCGCGCAACGGCGAACCGCCGGCAGACCCGGCCCAGCCCTTCCAGATCGAGTCGCGCCTGGTGCCGCGCGAGTATCGCAACGTTGACCTGCCGGTCGTCTTGGTCGGGGACGAGCTGTACGGCTTCTACAAGCTGGCGCGCGGGCAGGTGATCAGCCTGGTGACGCTGCCCGAGGCGAGGGGCGGGGAGATCAAGCCGCTGGCGCAGAGCTTTCTTGTCGGCGGGGCGCTGCGCACCGGGCACTACCAGCACGACCGCACGACCGTCTACGTCGAGCTGCAGGCCGCGCGCGAGTTCGCCGAGGCCGCAGGCGAGTCCTCCGAGATCTGCCTCGCGGCGCAGGCCGGAGCGGACCTCGAGGAGCTGATGGTGCGCCTGGAGCGCCATTTCGGGGAGCAGGGGCTGAGCGTCGAGGTCGAGACCTGGATGAAGCGCCACAGGAACTTCCTGGGCGCGGTCGAGAACGAGCGCAGCATCCTGGGCGTGCTGCTCTTCTTCTTCGTGCTGGTGGCCTGCTTCAACGTCTTTGCCACGCTGACCATCATGGTCAGCGACAAGACCAAGGACATCGGCGTGCTGAACGCCATGGGCGCCACCGCGCGCGGCCTACTCGAAATCTTCGTCGGCTGCGGCGTGATCATGACCCTCTTGAGCGCGACCTTGGGCTGCGTCTCGGGCGTGCTCGTGGCGCTCAACATCAACCACGTCAATGACGGCCTGGAGTGGCTCTTCGGCGTGCGAATCTTCCGCGCGGACATCTACACCTTCAGCGAGATCCCGGTGGAGATCAGCGCGTGGTTCGTGGGCTGCGTGTTCCTGGCGACGCTCGTCCTGGCGGCGCTCTTCGCCCTCATCCCGGCAATGCGCGCGGCGCGCATGGATCCGGTGCAGGCTCTGCGCTATGAGTGAGGCACTTCTCGAGACCAAGGCTCTGGCCAAGCGGTACGTCATGGGCCGCGAGACCATTGACGTGCTGCGCGGCGTGGACCTGCGCGTGCAGGCCGGCGAGGTGGTGGCCATCGTGGGCGCGTCCGGTGCGGGCAAGTCCACGTTGCTGCATCTTCTCGGCCTGCTCGACCGGCCGAGCGGCGGCGAGCTCTTCTTCCGCGGCGCTGCCGTGGGGCAGGCGCGCTCCAGCGAGCGCGCCCGCATCCGCCTGCGGCACATCGGCTTCGTCTTCCAGTTCTATCACCTGATCCACGAGCTGTCGGCCCTGGAGAACGTGCTCCTGCCGCGCATGATGGAGCGCTCCACCTTCGCCTGGTGGGGGAAACGGCACGCGGAGAGAGCGCGCGCCCGGGCGCAGCTCGAGGCACTCGGCCTGGGCGAGCGCCTGGCGCACCGGCCGGCCGAGCTGTCGGGCGGCGAGCGGCAGCGCGTGGCCATCGCGCGCGCCCTGGTCTCCGATCCAGAGGTCGTGCTGTGCGACGAGCCGACCGGCAACCTCGACGAGCACACGGCGGCGGAGATCGCGGAGCTGCTCTTCGACCTGAGCCGGCGCACGCGGAAGACCTTCGTGCTGGTGACGCACGATTTGGAGCTGGCCGGGAAGGCGGACAGGGTATTGACCCTGCACGCCGGAAGGTTGGAGTGAGGAGGAGCGTCGCGGCCGCTTCCCCGGCCTCCGGGAGCGGCAGCGGCTTCCGGTGCACGCCGTGCGCGACGAACGCTATGACGCTCGTCACGGTGAAGGCGATGCTGGCGGTTCCGTCGCGTGAGGATCGGCAGGCGTGAAGGGGTGCCGGCGCGCGGGCCGGGCGCAGGACACGTCAGGCCACACCCTGCACGAAGGCGCCCGGACTCGTGGCGAAGGCGGGGAACGCCCTGACGACCTTGCGGTCGAAGGTCACCAGGGGGACGCGCAGCACCTGCGCCAGGGCCACGAACTCGCAGTCGTAGGCCGAGCAGGGCGACTCCGCGACGAGCTTCAGGATTCGCTCCGATTCCACGAGGAACTCACTGCCAAGGAGCAAGTCTTCGGCCTTCCTCTGGACGGAGAGCGCGTCTTGCAGGCGGATCTCCCGGTTCCTCAAGTACTGAGCAAGAACGTTGCGCAGCTCGCAGCGCCACAGGAACGGCGCGGCCCACTCCGGGTCTCGCCTGAAGACCTCGCGCGCCAGCGCCGTGTTCGAACCGCCGAGCAGCAGGTAGGCGAGGAGATTCGTGTCGGCGACGATCATGGCCGGCCGCTGGCCTTGGCCTTGCGGAGGCGAGCCTCGGTGGCAGGATGCAGCGCCAGACGCCCTCTCAGGCGATCGGCCTCGGCCAGCCAGGCCTCTGGATCCACGGCAGGCGCGCGAGTCGCCTGTTCCAGGCAGGTGAGAACCTCGCTGTTCAGACTTCGCCGGTGCAGCAGGGCCCGGCGTCTGAGACACCGGAGCAGATCCTCCGGGACGCCCTTGATCGTGAGGCTTCGCATGTTCGTGGTCTCCTCTCAGGTGGCGTTCTGGAACCAGAATGGAACTATAAGGGAAGAAGGCCTCCGGGACAAGAGTGAGGCGCACGCCGATCGGCATGGAGGTCCGCGAGGCCGGACTTGGGGCCGCAGCGCGTCTTCCGTCTCGCGCGTCGTACGATGCAGCACGTCGCGGCTGCGGTCCACGGACTGAGGGGCTCCCGCGCCTCGACGCCGGCGAGGCGATGGACTGGCGGGTGTTCGGGTGGCTCGGAGACTGGATGGTCACGCGCGGGACGGACGCGGCGGGATGGGTCCGGGGCGAGCGGGTCTCGTGCGGGCCACGCGCAGTCGGTCGCACAGCGCTGGCGCGAGGCAGAGGGAACGGCAGCGGATGGCGCGGCTCGGAGCGTGCGCGCCATCCGCAGGTGCGCGCCGTGCGGAACTCGCAGCGCGCCGTCTGGTCAGACCATCAGTCCGCCACTGGTCCGCGTTCGTGAGCTGGAAGGGCGGTGGACCGCAGGTCGGCGATTCGGCGGCCTGGAGCCAGAGCGCGCCGCCGGGCGGCCAGTTCGGCGGGAGCGTGGTCCCGTAGATCAGCTTGCCGCTTGCAGGGATCTGCAGCGGCGCGATGAAGACGACGGGCGTGTTCAGGAGCCAGTTCCGGCAGGACGGGTACGCCGGCAGCCCAGGGCAGGGAAGGAGCGACGCGCTCACGAAGAGGTACAAGAAGGACAGTGGCTGTCCTTGCATCGTCAGGAGCACGGTCCCACCCGGGTTCCAGTTCGCTTGGACATCGACGTTCGGCAGCCACCTCCAGGCCGCAGGCAGGTTCGCGCTGGTGAGGGGCATGATGACGGACACGTCGACCGCGCCGCCGGTGGTGTCGCACGTAGGGGCCTTGGGGCTCGAGACCTGAATGGATGTCGCGCTCGTGCTGAGGATCTGCGCAGGCTCGGCGCCGAAGAGCACCTGCGTCGCGTTCGCGAGTCCGGTACCCGTGAGCGTCACGGTGTCGCCGCCGCAGGCGCAGCCCGCGTTCGGCAGGACGTTCGTGATGGTCGGTGCACAGTTGAGCAGCACCGCCACACCGTCCTTGCCCCCATAGCGCAGGACCACCGCGATGTCCGGCATGCCGTCCTGGTTGAAGTCGTCGCACGCCATCTCCTCGGCGTAGGTCCCTCCGCCGGCAAGCTGGTAGGACTGCTTGACCGGGAAGCTGCCCGTGCCGTCGCCGAGGAACAGATCGAGCCAACCATTCGGCGATGGTGTGATGCAGGTGATGGCGATGTCCTGGTTGCCGTCGCAGTTGAAGTCGTGGATGCGGATGTCCCGCGGTTCGGCTGCGCTGAGGAAGCCGATTGGGGTCGTGGAGGACGGGTAGTGGGGACTGTTGACTCCCCGCAGGAGGACGTGGACGTCACCGTTGGGAAAGGACGCGAGCACGGCGTCCAGGTCCCCGTCACCGTCGAGGTCGCCCAGGCCCAGCATGGAGTTGTTGGACGGTGGGTAGCCGGCTGGTAACCCGTCCGCCGCGAAACTGCTGGTAACGGGGTCCCACCTGAACTCCTGTAGCGTGCCCGCACCACAGACGACGGCGGCGAGGCTTGCTCCGTCCGTCCTGCCGACGTCGACCCTGGCGCAGTCGATCCCGCCCCAGGGGAGGTTCAGAACGCCGATCGAGGTGAAGGCCGTGCCTGTGCCCAGACCCCAGTGGAGGGCCGGCTGCCCGCCGCATCCAGAGCAGTCCGATACTGCGACGAAGTCAGGGAACTGATCCGAGTTCAAGGCCAGGCTGGGATCGAGGGAATCGGCGGTGGGCTGGACCTCGTGAAGGCAGACCTCGTGGAGTCGGTAGTTGAGTCCTGTCTGGAATGTCATGGTGGGACAGGACGGCCAGGGCACGGAGAAGAGTTCGATCTGTGACAGCTTTGTGTAGCTTGCGACGTCCACAGCCACAATCTGTGTGCCCGCGAGGGGTGAGGTCACGGATCTCACGAGACGCGCGTCACTCACGCAGGTGGTGGCGCAGGCTGGCGGCAGGACAAGCCCGCATGTGCCGGTCGGCCAGGAGGCCGAGTTCGCCACGACGTACATTGTGCCCCCGCCGTAGGGCGCGTAGCTGCCGAAGACAAGATCAGGCCACCCGTCTCCGGTTGCGTCGCAGGAGGAGACGGTGCAGAGTTCGGGGGCGCTGATCGCGCACGGCGGAAGCTGCTGGAAGACCGGCGGCGCCTGCGCCACGGCGGCGGCCGGGGCGAAGGCAACCAGTAGGGTCAGGAGAATGAACCGACGGACGCTGCGGTGCATGAGACACCTCCCGAGTAGGTCAAACCGGATTGCCAGGGCGAGACTCGCCGCGGCGATCGAGGGCCGGGTGGAGGCAGCGCGTTGGCCAGAGTTGAGGGAGTAGACCGAGGCGCGATCCTCCATCTCTCGAAAGGCGAAATCGCAGCGGCGCCGGAAAGCCGGCCAGGAAATCCGAGAGAAACTCGCTACGGAGTGACGCCGGCCCAAAAGCCACGCGTCGGGGCCCGCGCCGCGGGATGCGCCAGGGAAGGCGCCGGCCTCAGCGCAAGGCGGCGGGCTGCTCGCTGTCCGCGGTTCGCGCCGCCAGCCGCTCGGCCGCGCGGCGGCCGCAGAGCCAGAAGAGGGCCGGGCGGGCGACGAACTCGAGCAGGGTGCAGGAGATGAGGCCGCTGATGATGACCGCGGCCACGGGCTGCAGGATCTCGCGGCCGGGCGTGTCGGGCGCGATGGCGAGCGGCACGAGGGCGATGCCGCTGGCGAGGGCGGTCATGAGCACGGGCGCCATGCGCTCCTGGCCGGCGCGCACGATCATCTCGACGCCGAAGGCCTCGCCTTCCTCGCGCATGAGATGCAGGTAGTGGTCGATGAGCAGGATGGCGTTCCGCGCCGCGATGCCGCCCAAGGCGATCAGGCCCACGAGCGTGGCCACGGACACGGGCTGGCCGCTCCAGGCGATCCACGCCGCGGTGCCGGCGAAGGCCAGCGGCACGCTGCTGAGCACCTGCAGGCAGAGGTTGAGGGAGTGGAAGTGCAGGTAGAGGACGAGGAGCACGATGACGAAGGCGACCGCGCTGAACAGCAGGATCAGGCGCGCGGCCTCCTGCTGGGCCTCGTACTGGCCGCCGGTGCGGATGCTGTAGCCAGGGAGCTCGGCCAGGCGCGCGCGCACGGGCGCGAGAGCGCGCTGTGCGTCTTCCACCACGTCGCCGAGCGCCCGCCCGGCCACGTTGAACTGCACGGCGATGCGGCGCATGACGTTCTCGCGGTCGATGTTGTTGGGCGTCTTGCTCAACCTCACGTCGGCCACGTCCTCGAGCCGGAGCCGGCCGCCGTCGGGCGTGGCCAGGCTCAAGCTGCGGATGTCGATGAGGTCGCGGCGGTCCTTTTCCTCGAGGCGCACGACGATGGGGAACAGGACCTGCTCGGCCTGCATCTCGCCGAGCTTCTCGCCCTCGAGGGCGAGCTCGACCAGCTCGGCCACGTCCCCGACGGTGAGCCCGAAGCGCGCCAGGGCCTCGCGCCGCGGCTCGACCACGATGCGGTCGACCAGCACCTGCGGGTCGGTGTAGAGGTCGACCACGCCGGGAACGGGCCGCAGCGCCTCCTCGATCTCGCGCGCCACGCGGCGCAGCACGTCGAGGTCGGGGCCGAAGATCTTGAAGGCCACCTGCGCCTTGACGCCGGTCAGCAGGTGGGAGAGCAGGTGTTCGAGCGGCTGGGATACTTCCGTGATCACGCCCGGGAACTCGTGCGCCAGCCGCTCGCGCACCGTGCCGACGATCTCGGCGCGCGTGCGCTCCGACTCCGGATCGAAGCAGACCACGGCGTGGGAGAAGTTCACGCCGTGGGCGTGCTCGTCGCCCTCGGCGCGGCCGGTGCGGCGGCCGACGTGCTGCACGCCGTCGACCTGCATGAGCAGCTTCTCCAGGCGGCGGCCGAAGCGGTCCGATTCCTCGAGCCCGGTGTCGGGCGGCAGGAAGAGGTTGATCTGCGCCGCGCCTTCGTTGAAGGGCGGCAGGAACTGCGTGCCCTGGCGCGTCAGGACCACGATCGCGCCGGCGGTGACGAAGACGAGAACGCCAAGCACGGCGCGCGCGTGCGCCTGGCTCCGGGTGATCAGCCAGCCGACCGCCTGGCGCAGGCGCGCCACCAGCCAGGTGTGCTCCGCCCGCGGCACGCCGCGGCCGCGCCCCAGCAGCAGGTAGCAGAGCACGGGCGTGAGCGTCAGGGAGACGACGAGCGAGGCCAGCACGCTCGTCACGTAGGCCGCGCCGATGGGCGTGAAGAGCCGGCCCTCGAGCCCCGACAGGTAGAAGAGCGGCAGGTAGACCGCGATGACCACGAGCGTGCCGATGAGGATCGGCCCGCGCACCTCGCTCGAGGCGCTGAGGACCACCGCCAGGGGAGCATCGGGACGCGCGCGCCGGGCGTTCTCGCGCAGCCGGCGAAACACGTTCTCCACGCCGACGATGGCGTCGTCCACCAGCGCGCCGCTCGCCACCGCGATGCCGCCGAGCGTCATGGTGTTGATGGACAGGCGGAAGGCGGCGAAGACCAGCGCGGTGAGGGCGATCGAGAGCGGCAGGGCGGTCAGGGTGATGAACGTGGTGCGCACGTTCATGAGGAAGAGGAACAGCACCACGATCACCAGCAATGAGCCGTCGCGCACCGCGTCCAGCACGTTGTCCACGGCGCGGCGGATGAAGTCCGCCTGCTGGAACAGGCCGCCGACGAGCTCGATGTCCTCGGGCAGACCGGCGGCGAGCGCCTCGAGCTCCTGTTCGATGCGGCCGGTCAGTTCGACCGTGTCGATGTCGAGCTGCTTGAACACGGCCAGGATCACCCCCGGTTCGCCGTCCACGCCCGCCTCGCCGGTGCGGATCGCGGCCGGGCCGAACTCGACCTGCGCCACGTCGCCGAGGAGCACCGGGCGCACCGGGTCGGGCCGCACCACGGCCTGGGCCAGCTCGTCGCGTGTGGCGACGAAACCCGTGACCGTGATCGCCGGCGCCTTGTGCCCGGCGCTCAAGAAGCCGCCAGAGACGTTCAGGTTCGCCGCGCGCACGGCGTCCGCCACATCGGCGAGCGTCACGTCATGCGCGCGCAGCTTGTGCGCGTCGACGATGGCCTGGAGCTCGCGCGGCGCGCCGCCGGCCGCGACCACCTGCGCCACGCCGGGAATGGACAGGAGGCGCGGCTTGATGCGGTAGTCGGCCAGCGCGCGGATCTCGTCGGGGTGGGTCGCGCCGCTTCTCGACTTCACGCCGATGAGCTGGACGTTGCCCATGATGCTCGAGATCGGCGCGAGCACCGGCTCGACCTCGGGCGGCAGCTTGGCGCGCGCGAGCTGCAGCTTCTCTTGCACGATCTGGCGGCAGCGGTAGACATCCGCTCCCCAGTCGAACTCGACGAACACCAGGCTCAGGCCCATGCCCGAGGCGGAGCGCACGCGCGTGGCCCCGGTGGCGCCGTTCAGCACCTGCTCGAGGGGCACGGTCACGCGCCGCTCGATGTCCTCGGGCACGAGCGCGTGCGCCTCGGCCATGACCACGACCGCCGGCCGGTTGAGGTCGGGCAGCACGTCCACCGGCATGCGGAGCGCCACGTAGGCGCCCCAGCACGTGGCCGCGAGCGCCGCGGCCACGACGAACAGCCGGTTTCTCAGGGAGAAGGCGATGATGGCGTGGATCATGCGATGCCTCTTCTCGCTCCGTGCGGCGTGCCGCTGCCTCAGTGCGCGTGTCCATCTTCGGCGCCGGCGTGACCGCCCGCCTCGGCGCGCAGCGCCAACCCGAGGGCAAAGGCGCCGCGCGTGACGACCTCGTCGCCCGCGGCGAAGGCGGAGTCGCCCGGGAGCACCGCGACCTCGTGATCCTCGTGCAGGACGTGCACCACGACCCTCTCGAACTCGCCGCCGTGCTTGCGGAACACGACGCGGTCCGGGCCGTCGTCCGTGACGGCCGCGGCCGGCAGCACGTACACCTGCTCGAACACGGCGCGCGGCACGGCGAGGAGGTACCTCTGACCGGCGCCGAGCCGCCAGGTGC
>DYIW01000020.1:0-3667 GCA_020723465.1 Phycisphaera mikurensis | reverse complement strand
TGGAGCTCAGGCCCGAGGCCAGCTTGTGGCGGCGGAAGGCGCGGCCCGCCGCGTCGGTCCGCGCCGCGAGGCTCTCGTTCTCGATCGCGGCGCAGGCCACGATCTTGCCCGTGTCCTCGTAGTCCACCTTGAGAAGGGTGACGTCCTCGAGCGCGGGAGCGGCGCCCGGAACGAGCGGCGTGGCGTTCATCTTCACGCCGGCGGAGAGGGCCGCGAGCACCAGCTCGATCTCCGCCCCGGCCGGCTCGGCGCGCAGGTGCAGGCGCCGCGGATCGTTCAGGCGCACCAGCGGCTGGCCCGCCGCCACGTGCTCGCCGGGCCGCACGAGCAGCGCCTCGATGTCCCAGTCCGCTTCCTGCGCCGGCGCGCGCACGTCCACGAGGTCGTGGAAGGCGCCGAGCAGCACCAGGCTTCGCACGTCGGCGAGGCTGTGGCCGCGCTGCAAGAGCCCGCCGATCTCCAGGAAGTGGCTGCGCGCGTCCGCGTCTCCCTCGAGCCACTCCACCAGCTCGAGACCGGCGAAGCCGCCGGCCACGAGTTCGCCGATGGTGGCCACGGTCCAGGGCAGGACCTGCAGCCCAGCCGGCAGAGCGGCATAGATGCGCTGCGCCTCCGCCGTCCAGAAGCCGTTGTGCTCGAGCGCCTTCCTCCAGAGGGCCACGTCGATGGACGGGAACTCGCCCTGCTCCAGGCCGGCGATCTGCGCGGCGCTCAGGCCGTGGCGCTCCAGCTCGTGCTGCAGCGAGGCCACTTCTTGCGCGGCCGCCTGCTCCTCGTAGCGCAGCTTGATGAGGCGCTCGGCCGGGATGACCGGCTCGGCCGCGCCGCCCGAGACCTCCTCGATGCGGCGGCGTTCCGCCTCCAGGACCTCGAGCGCGACCGCGGCGCGGCGGTAGCTGATCATGGTCTCGTGCAGCGACTCGCGCGCCGGTTCGAGGATGTCCCGGGTCAAGGTCAGTTCGGCGCGTGGCAGCGGATCACGCACCAGCGTCAGCAGCACCTCGCCGGCGGGCACGACCTGCAGGGCCTCGACCGCGAGCGAACCGATGCGTCCCGCCACCGGCGCGTGGACGTCGCGCCGTGCGCCGGGCAGGGCCTCGATCACGGCCGGGATCTCGCTGCAGCGCGTGAACGCGGAGAGCCGGAGCGGGGCGACCTCCACGCCCATATTGCGAAGAGTCTCAGGCGCCAGCGCGTGGTGCGCGTCCGCCTCGTGGTCCCGCTCGGCGTCCGGCGCCGGGGCCTCGTGGCGGTGACCCGCGCACCTGCCGCAGGCCAGCCCGATGGCGGTGAACAGCAGGCACAAGACCATCGTCTGGGCGGCGTTGATCTTCATCGCTCGTCCTCCTCGTGGCGCTGGGTCTCGATCTCGGGAGAACCGGCGGCCGCCTCGCCCGGGAAGAGCGCGAGCGGCCGGCCGATCAGGCGCTCGATGGCAGAGAACGCGCGGAACAGATCCTCGTCGGCCTGCAGGGCCGCGGTACGGAGCGCGCGCAGGCGGCGTTCGACCTCGAGGTACTTGAGCGCGTCCAGGGTCCCGGCCTGGATCGCGCGGAAGGCGAGGTCGAGGTTCTCCTCGGCCCGCGGCAGCATGACGGACTCGATCAGGCGGCGGCGCTGGCCGGCGAGCGCATGCGCCGCGCAGGCACCCTCGAGCGCCGCCAGCGCCTGGCTCAACGTCGCCTCATAGGAGGCGCGCACCAGCGCGCGCCGGCCCGCCGCGGCCACGATGCCCTGCTCGTTCCGATCGAACACCGGGAGCGCGATGCCGAGCGTCAGTCCCAGGACCTTCTTCGTGTCGCCCGGGTCTCCCTGCCAGGAGGCGCCAAGGTCGAGGTCGGGATACTGCCTGGCGACTTCGAGGCGCAGCTCCTGCTCGGCGAGCGCGTAGCGCGCGCGCAGCACGGCCAGGTCAAGGTGGTTCTCGACCAGGGTCTCCTTGGCCGCGACGAGGTCCGGCAGGACGGCGAGCAGCGGCAGCTCCAGGTCCGCGTTCGGCTCTCCCAGGCGGCTCGGGTGCACACCGACCAGGCCGGCGAGCTGCGCGCTGGCGTTCGCGGCGCCCTCCTCGAGCGCCAGCAGCTCGCCTTCCTGCTCGGCCGCCTCGATCTCCATGAGGCCGAGATCGAGCGAGCTGGCGCCGCCCGCCTCCAGCAGCCGCTTCGTCAGGTCCACGGACTTCCGCGCCGACGCCACGACCTCGGCCTGCACCAGCAGCCGGCGGCGCGCCAGCACGCGGCCCCCGAACCGGTCGCGCAGCTCGAGGTAGGCGCGGCGCTGTTCGGCCAGGAAGCGCGTCTCGGCCAGTCTCGCCTCGAGGTCGTGGACCTCGTCCTCTCGCCCGCGGCGGCCGGAGAGGGGCACGGAGAAACCGAACTCGACGAAGGGTTGCACGGCCCCGGCCGAGCCCGGCGCCAGGTCGTAGCCTATGAGCGGGCCGGCAGCGATGCGCGGGTTCGGCAGGGGCGTGCTCGTCTCGGCCAGGGCGCCGGCGGCGGCCGCCTCCGCGCGCGCTTCCGCCAGCGTCGGGCCGAACTCGAGGAGCAGGGCCGCGGCGTGCGTCAGATCGAGCGGGGCAAGTTCGGCCCCGCCGCGGGTGGCTGGTACAGCCGCCGCGCGCGCTGCTTCGATCTCCGCCAGGACCTCGGCCGGAATGAGCGGCTCGGCCTGGTAAGAGACGCAGGCAGGAGGCGTCGCCAGGAGCGCCGCCGGGATCAACCAGTACCATCGGAGCATCGGGTTCTCCTGCGCGGGAAGGGAGCGTCGCCCGGGCCATGCCCGGTGCGGACCGCAGCGCCTTCCCGCGTCGCTCGCGGGGGCGTGCGGGCCCGGGAGGCCCTCAAGAGCAGATCAGGGGCGGCTCAGGCGCAAGGCGGGGCGCGGGGACGCGCGGGCAGGGAATCGCGCAGCGGCCCCGCGAGCGTGCCCTCCGGCAGGGAGTCGAGTGCGCGCGGGCTGAGCGGGCGCGGTGGAGGAAGGCGCGCTGGCGCGGGCGCGGCGAGCAGGGGCGGTGTCTCGTGCGGCTCCGCGCCGGAGCGTGCGAGCACCGGATCCCCCTTCAGGGTCGCGAAGTGCTCCTCGACCGGGTGCGGGCAGCGCGAGGACGGGGAGTCCTCCGGCCCGGCGGAATGGTCATGGCCGGCGTGGACGTGCTCGCCGGGTTGCGGGCAGAACCCGACCGGGGCCGCCACGGCGAGCACGGACCCGAGGGCGGCCCGCACCTCGGGGAGCGGGCAATGGCCCTCGAGCAGCACGTGGCCGAGGAGCAGGAGGGGCTTCAAGGCGAGGCACGCGGCGAGGGCCAACAGAGCAGCCCGCGGGCGCGTTCCCTGCTCGATACTCCTGGCCATTGCACCTCGCTGCGCGCGCACCAAGCTTCGGCGCGATTGCAGGAGGATAGCGCCCGCCGCCCGAACCGGCAACCGCCCGGATCGCGGCGCGACGGCCGCGGGCCAGGTGGATCGCTCTACTCGAGGCCCTTGGGCGGCCCGAGGATCTCGCGCAGCACGATGGCCTGCCGCAGCGAGGTCCGCCGCCGCAAGGTCCGGTGCAGGGGTGTGCGCTTGGCCTTCTGGTCAACCGGCCGCTGTGGCAGTGCCGATCGTCGCTGCTTGAGTCCCTCTCGATCGACCTGCACGTCGGCCATCACGGCGAGCCGGCCCGCCGG
>DYIW01000387.1:1933-4410 GCA_020723465.1 Phycisphaera mikurensis | reverse complement strand
GGCATCGTGCCCTTCCTCAACACGTTCAGCGTGGGCACGACGTCGATCCCCATCGCCATCGGGCTCATCCTGATGATGTACCCGCCGCTGGCCAAGGTCCGCTACGAGGAGATGGGGCCGGTCTTTCGCAACTTCAAGGTGCTCGGCCTCTCGCTCGTGCAGAACTGGGTTGTCGGGCCGATCCTCATGTTCGGCCTCGCCGTGCTCTTCCTGCACGACAAACCCGAGTACATGGTCGGTCTCATCATGATCGGCCTCGCGCGCTGCATCGCCATGGTCATCGTCTGGAACGACCTCGCCAAGGGCGATGCCGAGTACTGCGCGGGGCTCGTCGCGTTCAACTCCATCTTCCAGGTGCTGCTCTACTCGGTCTACGCCTACGTCTTCATCACCCTGGTCCCCGCCTGGCTCGGCCTGAAGGGCGCGGTCGTCAACATCACCATCGGCGAGATCGCCAAGAGCGTGTTCATCTACCTCGGCGTCCCCTTCATCGCCGGCGTCATCACGCGCTTCAGCCTGATCAAGCTCAAGGACAAGGAGTGGTACCATCGCGCCTTCATCCCCAAGATCAGCCCGATCACGCTCATCGCGCTCCTCTTCACCATCATCGTGATGTTCTCGCTCAAGGGCGAGAAGATCGTGCAGCTCCCGTTCGACGTGGTCCGCATCGCGATCCCGCTCCTCATCTACTTCATCCTCATGTTCTTCGTCTCCTTCTTCATGTCGAAGAGGGTCGGGGCGACCTACGGCCAGGCGACGACGCTGTCGTTCACCGCAGCGTCGAACAACTTCGAGCTCGCGATCGCCGTCGCCGTCGCGACCTTCAGCATCCACCACGGCGGCGCGCTGGCCGCCGTGATCGGGCCGCTCGTCGAGGTGCCGGCGCTCATCGGGCTGGTGAACGTCGCGCTCTGGCTGGGACGCAAGTACTACCCGAATGACCCCGGGAGGCTGCGGGCCGTGCAGACCTGCGCAGGAGAGAGCAAGGCATGAGCCGCCCCGACCCTCGGCGCGAGGGCGTCCCCCGGGTGCCACTTCGGGCGACCCTCACCGCGAGGGTCACCGATCGGGCACCGCCTGAGGCGATCCGCGAGGGCGTATCCTGGAGCCACAGCCGCGCCGCCGAGCAGACCTGGGCGGGCGCGAGCGCCTGCCGCTCGGGCCGAGCCGATCGCGTCGGCGTGCGCGTGCCGACGCCGCTCTGGGCTCGCCACGCTGGCCGGCCGTTGCCGCGAGGCGCTGGCCTCGCGAGCTCCTTCGCCTCTGGCATGAGCGCTTCAAGACCGGAGCAACGATGAAGAAGCACACCGTGATCATTCGCGTCGTCCTGCTTGCGTTCGTCGCGGTCGCCATCGGGTACATGTTCGTGCGAGACAGGACGTCCTCGCCCTCGAGTCAGGCCGCCACGAAGACCGGGACGGCCGCGGCGGCCGATGGCACGAGCTTCGTGGCCTACTACTTCCACAACACGCGGCGCTGCCGCACCTGCCAGACCATCCAGGCTCACGCGCAGGAGGCGATCAGCACCCGGTTCGCAGAGCAGCTGCGCCAGGGGCGGCTCAGGTGGGCGGCGGTCAACCTGGAGGAGATCGGGAACGAGCACTACGCGAGCGACTACGCCGTGAGCGGGAGCTCGCTGGTCATCGCCGAGGTGAAAGGCGGCAGGCCGATCCGGTTCGCGAAGCTGGAGAAGGTCTGGCAGCTCGTCTATCAGAAGCCGGCGTTCATGGACTACGTCGGCGCCGAGGTGACCGCCTTCCTCCAGGCCAAGAGATGACCGAGCTCCTCCTGCTCGCGTCGTCCGCGCTCTGGCTTGGCATCCTGACCTCCGTGAGCCCGTGCCCGCTCGCGACGAACATCGCCGCCATCACGTTCATCGGACGGCGGCTCGAGAGCCCGCGCTGGGTCTTCGTGAGCGGCCTGCTCTACACGGCCGGCCGCGTCCTCACCTACACGGTGCTCGGCGCGCTGCTCGTCTCGAGCGTGCTGTCCGCGCCGTCGTCGGCGCTCGTCCTCCAGAAGTACATGAACCAGATACTGGGCCCCGTGCTCATCCTCATCGGCATGGTGCTCCTCGAGATCATCACCATCGGCAGCTTTGGGGCCGGGCTCGCCGCGCGCCTGCAGAGCCGGGCCGAGCGCTGGGGCGTGCTCGGGGCGCTGCTCCTCGGCGTCGTCTTCGCCCTCTCGTTCTGCCCGGTGTCGGCGGCCCTGTTCTTCGGCAGCCTGATCACGATCGCGGTCAAGGCGAAGTCAGGAGTCCTCCTGCCCGCGGTCTACGGGATCGGCACCGGGCTGCCGGTGCTGGTGTTCGCGGTTCTGATCGCGGTCGGGGCCCGCTCGCTCGCCAAGGTCTTCGACAAGGTCGCGGCCTTCGAGCGCTGGGCGCGGCGGGTGACCGGGGTCATCTTCCTGGGGATCGGCATCTACTACACGCTCGCGTACGTGTTTCGCGTGTTCTGAGGGAGCCGGCTGCG
>DYIW01000387.1:660-1923 GCA_020723465.1 Phycisphaera mikurensis | reverse complement strand
GACCTCGAGGGGAGATGAAGGCAGTGGCCGACCGAGTCCCGGCGAGGCGCGACGCAGCGGAGCTGCGGTCCGGCAGGAGCATGGCGCCCACGCGTCGACGAGGAGGAGCAGCTGGGCTCCTCGATCGAGATGCCGATCCAGGGGCTGCCCCGTTGCCCCTGTGCCTGCCCGCGTCGCGCTCCGCCGCGATCGTTGACAATATGGCCCTAATGCCATATAGCTCCTCCCATGAGGTCCGTCGCGCGAAAGCAGCCGCTCAACCGCGAGGTCTTTCGCCAGCAGGCACGCGTGCTCAAGGCCCTGGCCAACGAGTCCCGGCTGATGATCATCGCCCGCCTTCACGAGGGCGAATGCTCGGTCGGCGAGCTGGTCACCCTGGTGGGGAGCGACCAGTCGACGGTCTCGAAGCACCTCGCGGTGCTACGCGCCCACGGCATCGTCGAGGACCGGCGCGAGGGGACGACGGTCTACTACACGCTCCTCACCCCCTGCGTGCTCTCCTTCTTCTCCTGCGCGAGCCAGGTGCTCGAGGAGCGGCGGCGCTGATGCGCGTCGGGCTCAGCGCCGGCCCTCGCCGCGGTCGGCTTCGGGGCGGGGCCCCTTTTTTGGTCAAACATTGCTCGTATGGCCATGCTGCCATGCAAGCTCTCGCGGGCTCGGCCCGAGAGGGACAGGAGCGAAGCCATGATCGACGTGAAGGTTCTCGGTCCCGGATGCGCCCGGTGCAAGCAGCTCTACGAGGAGGCGCAGAAGGCTGTCGCCCAGGCGGGCGTCGAGGCCGCGGTCTCCAAGATCGAGAAGATCGACGAGATCACGAAGTACCACGTGATGATGACGCCCGCGCTGGTCGTCGCGGGCGAGGTGAAGTGCGCGGGCCGGATCCCCAAGCTGCCCGAGATGGTGACCTGGCTGATGAACGCCGCCATGAAGGAGAGCCCATGAGGACGAGGGGAGGGACCCGACCCTCGAGCCCTTCGACGTGGCCGGGCTGGGCGGCCTGGTACGTGGCGGCCCGAACGTGATCTTCACCGGGCCCGAGGGGGCGAGCGTCGGCCTGAGCGAGGCCCAGGCCCGAGCCGGGCGTCGAGGTCGAGGTCGCCCGGCGTCCCCTGTCGGCAACCCGCGCGCCCGCATCCTCGGCGAGACCGAGGGAGGCCGCGCTCGGCTTTCGCGAGGGCGTGATCTGCGTCCACTCGCGCTGAGGTGAGCCATGCCCGAATTCCTGCAAGCGACCGTCGACAAGTTCATCTTCCGCGTGGCGAC
>DYIW01000387.1:0-650 GCA_020723465.1 Phycisphaera mikurensis | reverse complement strand
GACGCTACAGCGCGGAGGGGCTCTGGGTGCTCGACCTGGGCGGGGGACGAGTCCGCGTGGGGCTCGCCGATCTCGCGCAGCAGCGCGACGGGGACGTGGCCTTCGCCGAGGTGAAGCCGCCGGGGACCGTCGTCGCCAGAGGGGATGAGCTCGGGACGATGGAGACGATCAAGGTGAACGTGAGCATCCCCTCGCCGGTCGCCGGCACCGTCCGCGAGGTCAACCCAGCGCTCGAGCTGGGCGCCGAGGTCATCAACAAGGACCCCTACGGCGACGGGTGGCTCGCCGTCATCGAGACCGCGGGCGAGCCGGGCGCGGGGGCCTCGCTCCTCGATCCGCAGGCCTACTTCCTCGCGATGAAGGCCGAGGCCGAGGAGGAGGCGCGCAGGACATGAGCGTGGAGAGACGCAAGGTCGCGATCGTGCCCTGCAGCGGCATCGGCAAGCCCTACGGCACGGTGAGCCGCGAGGCGGCCTACGAGGTGACCGAGGAGGCGCGCCCCGAGCAGACCGAGCTCGTGGCCCTGTCGCTCCTGGTCCTCGGAGACGAGGCGACGCGGGCAAAGGTGGCGGGCTGCCCCGCCGTGACCATCGACGGCTGCAAGCTCATGTGCGCGGCGAAGATGGTCCGCGAGAGCGGGGGCACGGTGG
>DYIW01000386.1 GCA_020723465.1 Phycisphaera mikurensis | reverse complement strand
CGCGCGGCCACGAGAGCCGCAACGCCGCACGCCTGCAGGGCAGTGGCGGCCTGCTCGCGGCTCGAGCCGCTGCCGAAGTTCTCGCCGCAGGCGAGCACGTCGCCCGCGCGCGCGCGGCCGGCGAAGTCCGGATCGTGGCCCCGCATGGCCACGGCGGCCATCTGCTCGCGGCTCATGTCCTCGCGGTAGGTGGATTCCTTGCCGTAGATCAGGTCCGTGTTCAGGTCGTCCCGCGGGATGAAGACCAGCCGGCCCGAGAGCCGCGCCGGGAAGCCGTCCAGCAGGCGCGCCGGCGCCGGGGGCGCGGCCGGCGCCTCGTGAAACCCGATGTCGCGCGCGGGCACGCGCGCCGGCCACGGCTCCGGCGCCGCGATGAAGCCTCTCGCCGCCGAGGCGGCCACGACCGCGGGGCTGGCGAGGTAGCAACGCGCGTCGCGCGCGCCCATGCGGCCCTTGAAGTTGCGGTTCGTGGCCGAGATGCCGGTCTCGCCCGGCGCGAGCAGCCCGGCGCCGAGGCCGATGCATGGGCCGCAGCCGGGAGGCAGGGGCCGCGCGCCGGCGTCGAGCAGGTCTTGCCACACGCTCGCGGCCTCGGCCCGCTCCTGGATGGCGCGGCTCGCGGCCGCGACGTAGAGCTCGACCCCGGCGGCGATCCTCCGGCCGCGCAGCACGCGCGCGGCCGCGAGGAGGTCCGTGAAGCGCGCGCCCGCGCACGAGACCAGGTACGCCTTGTCCACGGCGACGCGGCGCGCCTCCATCTCGGCGATCGGCGTGAGCACGCGCACCGAGTCCGGGCCGAGCACGCACGGCGTGATCGCCGAAAGGTCGAAAGCGATGCGCGCGGCGTAGAGCGCGTCGTCGTCCGGGCGCGGGCCGGTCGCCGTCCCGTCCGCCGGGAACCAGGCCGCGAGCGCTCCCCACTCGGTGGACATGTTGGCGATGGAGAGGCGCGCGTCCAGGTCCAGGCTCGCCAGGCCCGGGCCGGAAAACTCGACAGCGGCGTTGCGCGCCTCGCCGCTCCGGTACAGCCCGCAGAGCGCGCTGATCACGTCCTTGCCGCTCGCGCCCATGGGCAGCGCACCCTCGAGCACGACCGCGACCGTGCGCGGCACCTGCCACCAGAACTCGCCCGTGGCCCAGATCACGGCCGCGTCCGTGCGCACCACCGGCGTGCCGGCCGCGCCGAGCGCGCCGTACATGTTGGCGTGCGAGTCCGAGGCCACGACGAGAGCGCCCGGCACTACGTACCCCTGCTCGATCATGAGCTGGTGGCCGATGCCCGCGCCCGCCGGGTAGAAGTCCAGGCCGTGCGCGCGGGCGAACTCCTCGATCGCGCGGTACTTCTCCTGGTTCGCCGCGGAGCGGTTCTGGATGTCGTGATCGAGGACGATGACCGGCTGCGACGGATCGTGCACGCGCGCGGCGCCGAGCGCGGCGAACTTCTGCATCACCGCCGCGGTGTTGTCGTGGGTCAGGACGTGACGCGGCCTGAGCGTCACGTAGTCGCCGGCTTGAAGCGGCCGCGCGCCCGGCCCGCCGGTGCGATGCGCCTGGGCGATCTTCTCGATGACCGTCTGCGCCATCGCGCCGCTCCGTTCGGCCGGCCGGCCCGCCGCGCCTCAGCGCGGGCCGCTCTTGAAGGGCTGGAAGCTCATGAGCCCGGCGTGGTGCACGATCGTGGCCTCGACGCTGCGGTTCACCAGGTCGCCCTCGCGCGCGTGGGCGGCAATGACGTGGCACACGGCCTCGGGCACGCCGGCCTCCATGGCGAGCGCCACGCCGGTGAAGGGATGCCGCAGCAGGTTGGCGCGCACGCTCGGGCGCACCTGGCCGTCCGTCTTCTCGTACTCGAGCAGGCGGCCCACGTCCGCGAGGATGGCGCCGGCCACGACCGTGTCCATGTCCACGGCCAGGGCGCTGCCCAGGAACTGCTGCATGGCCTCGGCCGCGCGCCGCGCGATGTGCACCACGCAGCGCTTGTGTTCGAGGAAGGTCGCAGGGCAGTCGGGCACGAGCTGGGTGAAGGGGATCTCGTCCAGGTCTGCCGGCTTCAGGGGGCTCTGGTGGAAGGCCCGCACCCAGGTCTCGAGGACCTTCTCCCTGAGCCCCGCGTCCCGGATCCACTCCAGCTCGGGCCAGAGGCGACGCACGTCTTCTCTCATTCACGCACCCTCGTGCAAGCCAGCCCGTCGAGTCTACGCTTCCCCGCGCGCGCGTCGAGAGCCGCTCTGCGTCGCCAGCGGGCAGAAGGGCCCTACGAACTACCGACTTCGAACCTCGAGCTTCAAACTGGCGGCGGCGTCCCCGCCGTCGCCCTAGTAGCTGTCCTCGCCGAGCCGCACCTTGCCGCGGAAGGTCCAGTAGATCGTGGCCGTGTAGGCCAGCACGAAGGGGAAACCGATGGCAACGATGAGCAGGCCGATGCCGAGCGTCTTCTCGCTGGAGGCCGCGTCCCACATGGTCCAGGAGAGCGCCGGGTCGTTCCGCGCCGTGATGATGTTCGGGTAGGTGGCCACCGCGAAGAGGAAGACCAGCGCGGCGATGGTCGCGCTCGAGGACAGGAACGCCTGGCCGTACTTCCTCAGGAACAGGGTGCGCGGAATGTTGGCGACGGCCAGGACCGCGACCACGGCCGCGCTCGCGGCCCAGGGGTAGTGCTCGAGGTTCTGCGTGGCGTTCGGCACCTCGAGCACGGTCATGATCGTGGTCAGCATGTAGAGGGCGAGGAACACGCCCCAGGCGTGCCAGGTCCAGCGCTGGAGCCGCTCCTGCACCGCGCCCTCGGTCTTCAAGAACAGGTAGATGGCGCCGTGCATGGCGAACAGCGCCGTCACCATGAGCCCCACGAGCAGCTGGTACGGGCCGAGCAGGTCGAAGAAGCCGCCGGCGTACAGGCCCTTCTCGTCGAGCGGCAGGCCGAGCATGCCGTTCCCCACGGCCACGCCGAAGAGCAGCGTGGCCACCAGGCTCGAGGCGAAGAAGCCGAGGTCCCAGACGCGGCGCCAGGCCGGCGAGTGCAGCTTGCCGCGGAACTCGAGGCTCACCGCGCGCAGCACCAGGGCGAAGAGCAGCAGCATGAAGGCGATGTAGAAGCCCGAGAAGATGGTGGCGTAGCCTTCCGGGAACATAGCGAACAGCGCGCCGCCGAAGGTCACCAGCCACACCTCGTTGCCGTCCCAGAGCGGGCCGATGGAGTTGACGAAGAGGCGCTTCTCGCGGTCGTCGCGGGCCAGCGGATGCAGGATGCCCACGCCCAGGTCGAAGCCGTCGAGGATGGCGTAGCCCGCCAGCAGCACGCCCATGAGCACGAACCAGATGAAGTGCAGATCCATGGCCGCCTACCTTTCGTTCCTCTCGGTGAGGTGGCTGGCGCCGCCGGCGAGCGCGCCGGCCGCGTCCAGGAGGCCGCCCGCGGCGCGCGCGCCGCCGGAGTCGCCGGGCGGGGCCGGGCCGGTCTGGATCTTGTGGTTCAGCAGGTAGAGCCACAGGCCGAGCAGCAGGGCGTACATGACGCCGAAGAGCGCGAGCGACCCGAGCACCTGCTCGGCCGTGACGATCTCGCTGACCGCGTCGGCCGTGCGCAGGCCGGCCACGACCTCGCGCGCGCCGCCGTCCGGCAGCGTGACGCGCGCGGTCTCGTAGCGCACGAAGCCGTCTTGGTCGAGAAGCGGCGCACCGGCAGGGTCGCGCGCGACCGGCGGATGCACGATCCACGGCTGGCGGCCGACCTCGGCCGCGGCCCAGCCGAGCTGGTTCGCGGCCACGGGCCCGAGCACGGCGAACACGAACACCCACAGCAGCCAGCGCGTCTCGAAGAGGCGGCCGCGCCAGCGCAGGAAGGCGGCGTAGAGCGTGAGAGCGATGAAGAGCACGCCGAGCGCGACCATCACGTGGTAGGACACGAAGGGCACGACCACCGGCGGACGGTCCTCGGGCCGGAAGCGGTCGAGGCCGAGCACCGGCTCCTCTGCGTCGCCGTGCACCAGCAGGCTCAGGCCGCCCGGGACGGCCACGTTCAGGGCGATCCTCTGCTCTTCCTCGTCGGGCAGGCCGAAGAGCGAGAGGTCGGCGGGGCCGGTGCGGAAGTGGCCCTCGAGCGCGGCGAGCTTGGCCGGCTGCGTGACGGCCACGTTGTGCGCCTGCAGGTGGCCGCTCAGGAGCGCGGCCAGGCTCGCAACAGTCGCCAGCACCAGCGCGCCGGTGAAGGAGCGGCGCGCGAACTCCTCGTGCCGCCTCTTCAAGAGGTACCAGGCGCTGATGCTCATGATGAAGAAGGCGCCCATGATGAACGCGCCGATCCACACGTGCACCAGACGATGCACCGTGGAGGGGTTGAAGACGAGCTGCCAGAAGCCGGTGATCTCCGCGCGCAGCACCGGCTCGCCCTCGCTGAACCAGGGGACGCCGCCTCGCACCGTCTGCACGATGTGGTGCCCGGCCGGGGTCTGC
>DYIW01000385.1 GCA_020723465.1 Phycisphaera mikurensis | reverse complement strand
GTCACGGCGATCATGTTCTCGGCCGTGGCGCTGCCCCCGGCCATGACGCAGAGCACCTTGTTGTCGGCCGACGTGTACATGTTGCGGTCGATGCGCGCGGGAGTCAGGCCGGTCGACGGCAGCACCGTGGTGATGACGTTGGCGTTGGCGTGCACGCGCCAGGTGCGGTTGGGATAGATGGCGGTGGACGTGCTGGTGCTGTTGGTCGAGCTGAAGAACACCACCCAGCCGCCGAGCCCGTCCGAGACGAACGAGATCGACTCCTCGAACACGCGGGCGAACAAGGAGGTGCTGGGGTTCGTGGCCTCCATGACGGGCCAGCCGTTGCTGAACACCCCACCCGGCTCGAGGTTGAGCAGGAACACCCGGTCATAGGCGATGCCGGTCTTGTCGAGGATGGCCACGGCGCGGTTGCCGTCCGGGGACACGCCAACCTCCACCTCCCACGGCGAGCGCGTGGCCGACTCAGTGGCTGAAACGGGCAGGGAACCCGCCGGAGTGAGGTTGCGGAAGGTGTTCGTATCTTTGAAGAGCACGCCGAATCCGTACTCGGTGAGCGTCGGGCTGGCGACGATGTACTTGCGCCAGTGGAACAGCTCGCGGTTCCCGGGCAAGGTGATGCGCGGATACTCGAAGTTCTCGTTGTTGCGCGCCGGTCTCGAGTGAGTGAGCACCTCGATGTCCGAGTAGTAGCCCTGCGCCATCTTGACGTTGAAGTCGATGTCCGGGTCCACGGGATTCGTGGCCTCGCCGCCGTCACCGTTGGGAAGCAGACTGGGCGGGCTCAGCTCGGCCGCCCCGGCCAGGGTGATCATCCAGATGTCGATCTGCCCGGGGAAGCCGCTGGCCGAAAAGTCGGGCGCCGCCGTCAGCCCCTGCGGAGTGCCGGCGCTCATATCGGTGTGCACCAGCGTGCCGAGCGACTGCTCCGAGCCGAGCGTGTACGTGGTCTGATTCGCGCTCTGCCCCTCGCAGTAGGCCACGTTCCCCGGGAACAGGACCTCGTCGAAGATCACCTTCATCCCGTTCCCCTCGCGGATGCCGAGCGTCACCAGGTCGAGCGACACGATCTGCAGGTAGAGGGCCACCGTGGTCGGCGGAACGCTCTCCAGGGGGAGCACGATCGGCTCGGTCGGGCCGTAGGGAGGTGAGGCGTTCAGGTCGGCGAGATAGGCGATCGGCGGCGTGATCCCGTGGAGGGTGAAGTGCCCCGTGGCGTCGAAGCGAAAGATCGGCGACGCCGTGTCGGGCAGGAAATCGACCGGAGAGTAGCCCGTCAGGTGGGCCTCGATGTAGGCCATGCCGATGCCGTCGAACACCGGGTGGATCGGCGAGAACACGCCGGTCGTCGGGGTCCAGGGCTTGAGGAAGAAGCCGTCGGTGATGTTCGGTTCGGGCGGGACCGTGGCCGTGCCGTCATAGGCGTCGCCCGACATGAGCAGCGCGAAGGGAGCGAGCGGCGTGCCGGTCATCTCGATGGTCAGCGGCCGGTACTTGGTGAGGTGCGGAACCGCGGAGTTGTCCACCGAGGTCACGCCGTTGACCGTCAAGGTCGGATCGACCTGCCCCTGGCCGGCCGCCGCCGGCGCCCAGGCGAGTGTCACGGCCAGGAGAGAAAGCTGAGCCAGCCCGTAGCGCGCCACGGCGTACCTCCGACAGCACGGACAGATCCTGCACGCGGCCGGCTCCACGTATCTTCATGGACGGCCGCTCGTTACGCGCCGGCTCCACCGCACTCCGGCAGGCGCCGCGCGCGAAAACGCCTTCTTGTCTTCGCCAAACGCTTTACGTCGAAGTGTACGCCGGGGTAACAGGGCGGTCAAGGATCCCGCGGCGGCGCGGCCGCTCCTGCCTTGCGCCTCGCCACGGCCAGCAAAGACCGCCATGCTTCCCCAGGCCACGCGGAAGGCCGCCCTGGACCGAAGGGCCCTCCCAACTTCCGACTACGGACTACGAACTTCCAGCTTCCCCATCACGGCCGCCGCAGCTCTTCCTCGGAGATCGCCGGATTCAACGAGATGGCGTCAAAGCGGATGTCCTCGTTCCGCACCGCGCTGCCGCCGTTGCTCACCTGGAGGGCGCGCGGCAGCCGCAGGCCCTCCACCTCTTGCTCCTCGACGACGTCGTACGTCTCGAGCGGCGTCGCGCCCAGCGCCGCATCCGAGTAACGGCGGGACTGGAAGCGCAGCAGCCGCCCGTCCTCGGCCGACAGGTAGAACGTCACCTCGTCGCCGCAGGCGTCGCGGTACTCCTCGGGCACGGCTGCCGTGATCTTGTGCCAGGTGAACTCCGCGGGCTGGTAGTCGGAGTGACCACAGGCCGCGCCCGCCTTGGCCGGCACGAACTGCTTCGGCTGGAAGGTCTTGACCTGGACCAGCCCGGCGTACTTCACCTCGGCGCCGGAGCGGGCGATGATCCAGGGCGCGAGCAGGCGGAACACCTCGCCCCGGTAGTGGTTCCGCGCCGCGGCCTCGTGGTTGATGCTCGAGTACACTGTCAGCCCCACGAGCTTGAACAGGTCGTCGCCGTTGACGATGTAGGCCGCGTTCTGCAGCTCTCCCTTGCGCTTGCCCGAGACCTCGAGCGTGCAGTCCTCGACGCGCGCCAGCGGGCGCTCGCGCAGGCCCGCCCTGGTCTTCAGCTTCTCGTGGAAAAGAAACCGGCCGCTGCCCCAGTGCCAGGAGAGCCGCGCAAAGCCGATGGTCTCGAGCGTGTCGAGCTTGGCGCCCCCCATGCGCGACACGACCGCGGCCAGCAGCGCCCCGGGATCGGCGGGGGCGGCGGCGCCGGCGACCGGCGTCTCTTCCTCGGGGTAGAGCACCTTGGCCGCCTCCTCGGGCTTCGTCGGGGGCGGCGTCTCGGCCGCCGGCTCCGCGCCCTCCTGCTCTCCCGACTCCTGCGCGCGCGCCGCACCCCCCGGCCCGAACAGCAGGCACGCCCCCGCCAGCAGGGCGAGGAAGGCCAGGGACTTCAGGTTCCCTCGACTCATGATCACGTACTCCGCATGTCCGGACTTGGGCGGACTCTACCAGAAGCGCCGCGCCCGCGCGGCAGGCCCTGAACCAGGCTTTCGACCTGGCTGGCCGCGGATCTTGACGCCGCGGCGAAACCTCGCCGGCGCGGCGTGCCTCGACCCGCTGCCAGGTACGCCGCGCGCGGGCAGGGCGTTGAGCCGTGCCTCAGCCTTCGTCCGGGCTCCCCTTCACGATCTCACGCAGCACCGCGGTGGCGTAGGCGCCGGGCGGCAGGGAAAAGGACAGCGAAAGGGCGTCCCCCGCGGCGGCGAGCACGCAGTCGCGGAGAGGCACGCGCAGGGGCCGGCGCGCGCCCGGGGGGAGGGCCGCCGCCGCGGCCTGCGCCTCGCGGCCGATCCCGCACCCTTCGAGGACCGCGTCCTCCAGCTCCGCGGCGGCACCCGCCGGCCGAGCCGTCTTCTGGCCGAAGAGCGGCCCGGAGGGGCTGATTTCCAGGCGCTCGGCGCGTTCCTGCTCCGCGTCAAGGTCCTCCACCAGGAACACGGCGCCGTTCCGGTGCAGCCACGCGAGTTCCCCCGGCAGCAGCCGGTCGTAGCGCTCGAACCGGGCGCGCAGCACGGCGTTGAACGCCTCGGCCTGGAACGCCGAGACGTACAGGTCCTTGAGGGTGCGGTCGAAGCGCCGCAGGGTGCGCGTGAAGTCGCCCTGGTTCCGCGAGAGAAACTGCAGCGCGCGCCGCTCCAGCGCAAAGCCCTGGGGCAGGAGGTCGCCCGCCCCGGCCGCGTCTCCGGCCTGCAGGCGCTGGAGCGACGCCGCGCCCGCCTCTCCGGGCAGGCTCGCGAGCAGCGCCGCGAAGAACGCGGGGCCATCCTCCGCCAGGACGGCCCGGCCCAGGAGATGGGTGTTGCCGGAGGAGCCGAAGCGCTGCCGGCCGAACAGGTTCGGCACGCCGCGGCGCGCCAGGACCTCGACCACGGCGCGGGCGCGTTCCTCGGCGCCGGCCGGAACGCCGCGGACGGCGATGTGGAAGCGATTGCCGCGCAGGTGCCCCTTCCGAAGCTTGTTGCGATGGCGCGCGACCGCCAGCACGCGCAAGCCCGGGAGGTCCAGCCCCGCCGCAGCCGCCTCGCTGGCGCCCTGGATCGAGAAGGTCTGGATCGCCGTCGCGGCGGCGTCCTTCAGGCCGGCGTAACCGACGGCCTGGCGCGGCACGCCCAGCGCGCGGGCCAGGCGCGCCACGGCCTCGAGGGTCGCGATCCCCTGCTTCTCGAGGCGCAGGTAGAGGTGTTCCCCGGCGCCGCAGGGCTCGTAGAGCGGGATCTCCTCCACCAGGAAGTCGCCGAGGCTTTCGCGCGTGCGCCCACCGGTCCCGGGCAAATGGGCCGTGGCGAAGGGCGCCTCCCAGGGCCTCACGCGCGCCCTTTCCCGCGCCCGCCTTCCTCGTTGAGCGGCACGGAGCCGCCCCAGCGGAACTTTTCCCGGAGC
>DYIW01000384.1 GCA_020723465.1 Phycisphaera mikurensis | reverse complement strand
CGCCCGCGGCGAGCGCGCCGGGCGCGGGCGGGCTGCCGAGCCCGCGCGAGCAGAACGCCGCGGGCAAGGAGTTCATCGAGGGCCACTGGCTCGGCCTCGAGGTCATCCCGCTCACCCCCGAGCTCGCCAAGGAGTACCAGATCCCCGAGGGCGAGCGCGGCGTGCTCGTCGACGAGATCACGCTCGAGGCCGCCGAGTCCGGGATCCTCGCCGGCGACATGGTCCACGCGATCGGCGGCCAGCTCACCCCCGACCTGGCCGGGTTCCTCGCCGCGACGCTGCGCGTGCGCACCGCGCAGCAGGCCGACGTCGAGGTCGGCCGCCGCGGCAAGACCCTGGTCTTCACGATCGCGGCGCGGAACACCCCCGAGCTCGGCTTCGCGCAGATGGAGGCGGCGCAGCCGATCCAGCCCGGCGCGCTCAGCCCGCACCGCGCGCGCGGCAAGGCCTGCACCGGCTGCCACGTGATGATGGAGACCGGCGGACAGCTCCCGACCGACGCCGGGGACATCGTCGCGAAGCCGCCCCCGATCCGCCGCGGCGCGGTCGCCCCGCACCGCTATCGCGGCGCCTGCAGCGCCTGCCATCAGCTCGCCCGCTGAAGCAAGCCCCCCCGTCGCGGTCGCGCAGCATGCTAGAATCGACCGCGTCTCGAGCCGCTGCGCCCGCAGCCGGGGGGGAAGATGAGACTCGTCCTTCTGCTGTCCATGTCGCTCTGCGCCTGCGTCGCGGGTGCGCCGGTCAAGCCGGCGTCGCGTTCCGAGCCGCCCTCCGCGCCGATCCGGATCGAGGTCCACCGCCCCGCCCCGTTGGGCGGCGCTCCACCGGCGGCGATCCTCCTCGCGATGCGCGACGAGATCGCGCGCTACCGCGCTCGCTTCGCGAGCCTCGCGCCCCCGCGGCCCTACTTCCTCGCGCTGCAGGTGAGGGACCTTCACACCGTCCGGATCGGCGCGAGCGCTGGCGCCCTCAGCTACTCGACGCGCAACGATCGGCGCGCGCTCGACGTCGATCTCCGGGTCGGCGATTACCGCCTCGACAGCACCCATCTCATGCGCGGCGAGCCGTTCCAGCGCTTCGGCGCACCCGCCGCCCCCAACTGGTTCCTCCCGCTCGACGACGACCCCGCGACGCTGCGGCCCACGCTCTGGTGGGCGGCGCAAGACGCCTACGAGAGCGCGCTCGCTCGCTTCCGTCGCGTGCAGGCCAACCGCGCCGTGAAGACCGCCCCGGAGGACGATTCGCCGGATTTCTCGAGAGAGGCCAAGACGAGCTATCTCGAGAAGCCGGCGACGCTCGCGCTCGACGCGCCGGCCTGGGAGCAGCGGGTCCGCGCCTACTCCGCGCTCTTTCGCGCCGCGCCCGAGATCCTCGAGTCCACGGTCTGGCTCGACGCGAGCGTCACCAACCGCTACCTCGCCAGCAGCGAGGGCTCGCTGGTCCAGACCAGCCGCGCTCTCCTCCGGCTCTCGCTCCACGCGCAGGCGAGGACCGAGGACGGCATGGACGTCACGCGCCGGGAGCAGCTCGAGCTCGGAGCGCTTCGTGGCGCGCCCGACGACGCGGAGGTGCGCAGGCAGATCCAGACGCTGATCGACGACCTGCGCGCGCTCCGGCGCGCCCCGGTCGCCGAGCCCTACGTCGGGCCGGCGATCCTGGACGGTCGCGCCGCCGCGACGATGTTCCACGAGATCTTCGGTCACCGCGTCGAGGGGCACCGGCAGAAGGACAGCGATGAGGGCCAGACCTTCGCCAAGAAGATCGGGACGGCGATCATGCCGCGCTTCATCGACATCTACGACGATCCGACGATCCGGCGGCTGAACGGCGTCGAGCTCAACGGCTTCTATCGGATCGACGAGCAGGGCGTGGCGGCGGAGCGCGTGCCGCTCGTGACCGGCGGCGTGCTCAAGGGCTTCCTGATGGCGCGCTCGCCGGTCCGTGGCTTCCCGCGCTCGAACGGCCATGGTCGGAGCCAGGAGGGCCACGTGCCGGTCGCGCGCCAGGGCAACCTGATCGTGCATCCGACCGAGACGGTCGACGAGGCGTCGCTCAAGCGTCGACTCCTCGCCGAGGTCGCGCGGCAGCGAAAGCCCTATGGCCTGCGGCTGCGGCTCGCCGAGGGCGGGGCCACCAGCACCGGGACGTACGGGATCCAGGCCTTCAAGGTGCGACCGGTGATGGTCTACCGGGTTCACCCCGACGGGCGCGAGGAGCTGATCCGCGGCGCGGACATCGAGGGGACGCCGCTCATCTCGCTCACGCAGATCCTGGCCGCGTCGGACCGGCTCGCGGTCGAGAACGGCAGCTGCGGCGCTGAGTCGGGGCTGGTGCCGGTCTCGCTCGCGAGCCCGAGCCTGCTCGTGGCGCGACTCGAGGTCTCTCGCCGGGCCGCGGGACACGAGAAGCTCCCGCTGCTGCCCGCCCCGGGAGGTGAGCGATGAGCCGCGCTCGTCTCTTCCTGCTCTTCGCGATGCTGCCGGTGGCGCTCGCGTCGTCGGGCCAGGCCCGGGAGCTCGAGCAGCTCACGCTCACCCGTGCGCTCCGCGAGGAGCTCGGTCGCTCGCTGCAGCTCGTCCTGCCGGGCGCGCCCAGGCCCCACTACCTGGCCTACACCGTCCTCGACAGCGACCTCCTCTCGATCGGCGCGGAGTTCGGCGGCCTCCTTCACAGCAGCCGCAACCGGCAGCGGCACCTCCGCATCGACCTCCGCATCGGCGACACGCGCGTCGACAACTCGATGTACTTCCACCCGAGCGCCTTCCTCTTCCGCCAGCACCAGAGGTGGTTCCCCCTCGACGACGATCGCGCCGCGCTGCGCCGGAGCCTCTGGCTCGGCACCGACGACGCCTACAAGGGCGCGGTCGATATCCTGCTCAAGAAACGCGCTCACCTGGCCAGCCACCCGCGCGACACCGACCACCCGGGGGATTTCTCGCCCGCGCCGCCGGCGCGCGGCGCGAAGGAGCTCGCGGGCGCGCTGCCCGATCCCGCGCGCTGGGAGGGAGTGCTCCGCCGCCTGAGCGCGGCCTATCGCGAGTTCCCCGAGGTTCAGGCGGGCGAGCTCGTGCTCGGCGGCCAGATCCTGCGGCGACACCTCGTCTCCTCGGAGGGCTCCCTCGCCTACGAGTCCCGCTCGATCGTCACGCTCGGGCTGAACGCACGCGTCCAGGCCGAGGACGGCATGGTGCTCTGGGCTCGAGGCTCGATCGTCGTGCCGAGCGCCGAGTTGTTGCCGAGCGAGGAGGCGCTCCTCGCGGAGGTTCGCCGGCGACTGCGGGAGCTCGTCGCGCGCCGCTCCGCGCCCGTCGGCGACGACTACACGGGCCCGGTGCTCTTCGAGGGCGAGGCCGCCGCGCAGGTGCTCCGCGCCGTGCTGGTGCGTCAGCTCTCGGGCACGCCCCCTCCGTCCGGGCTCGGCGGGGCCATCGGGGGCTCGGCGTTCGAGGGACTGACGGACCGGCTCGTGCTCTCGCCAGCGTTCACCGTCGTCGACGATCCGACGCTCGAGCGCTGGCAGAAGAGCCCGCTCGTCGGCCGCTACCACTTCGACGACGAGGGGGTCGTCGGCGAGCGCGTGACGCTCATCGAGCGCGGCAAGCTCAAGGCCTTCCTCATGTCGCGCACCCCCCGCAAGGGGCTCAGCCGCTCCAACGGGCACGCGCGCCACATCGGCTTCGGCCACGTGGGGGCGATCAGCAACCTGCTCGTGAGCGCGAAGGGCGTCCCCAGGCGCGAGCTCATCCGGCGACTCCTCGCCGAGGCCCGGAAGCGGGGCGAGCCCCACGCCTATGTGGTCCGCCAGCTCAGCTCGGCCACCTGCACGCCGTTCGGTTGTCGCGGCGGTGATCGGATCCGCGTCGCCTCGAAGCTCGGCCTCGACGGCAAGGAGGTCCCGGTTCGCGGCCTCCGCCTCGGTCAGATCCCGGTGACCGCGCTCCGCCAGATCCTCGCGGCCGGCGATCAGCCGACGGTGCAGAGCGTCGCCGGGAGCGGGCGCTGGACCTCGGCGAGCTTCCCCGCGATGCCGACCTCGCTCGTGACCCCCGCGCTGCTCTTCGCGGACGTGCCGATCAAGAAGCTCAAGAGCCCCCGCCGCGCGCTGCCGATCCTCCCGTCGCCGCACCACAGGTGAGATCGTCGCCGCCGCGAGCGCCGGCGTGCCGGAGGCCGCGGCGCCCGCGTCTGCCGCGCGGGCCAACTCCGCCCCTCGGCTTGCGCGGGCCTTTCTCGGCATCTATGATCTCGCACCCCAAGTCGAGGAGAGGAACGTGATGGCTGTCGAGCAGTACCGCCGAATTCGATCCGCGCCCCCGGTCGTGGCCCTGGTGGCCTTCTTCGGGCTGGGCTCGGGCAGCCTGCTGTGCGACCCCGACGGCTCGAAGCCGACGAGCGATCTCTCGAAGCTGTCGGACCTGCGCGCCGAGGCCGGCGCGCCGTGGACCGTCGTCCGCATCCTCGACGCGAGCGCGCCGAAGCAGGACGCGACC
>DYIW01000383.1:700-4502 GCA_020723465.1 Phycisphaera mikurensis | reverse complement strand
GCGCGAGCCCGAGCGAGATGATCTTCAGGTTGTCGAGCGTGAGCCGCCTGAGCTCGATCTCGTGGAAGGTGACGCGGTTCTCCGCCTGTCCGACGATCACGTCGAGCTTGTCGTCGAGCGCGGCGTCGACCCCGGCGACGCCGGGGATCGCTCGTGCGCCCGTGACGATCTCCTCCTCGACGGCGGCGCCGCAGTTCCAGAAGACGATCGCGCCGAACTTGACCAGCACCGCGATGCTGCCGCGCACGGGCTCGATCACGAGCGGGTCCGCGGAGAGCACCGGGTAGTGCAGGTGCTTGGCGCGGTACGCCTTGAGGTCGAGCTGGCCCGAGAAGTAGATCGCGCGGACCGTCAGCCGCTCGCTCGCACCCTCGGGAGAGAAGGGGAGGGTGAGGTTCGGGATCTGCTGCACGCCTTCGAGTATTGTGTACGGCCCTGGAATTGGCAACAGTAGGGCCATGGAGATCCAGCCTGCGCCCGAGCGCCTGGTAGACGAGCGAGGCCGCCTCATCCGGTTCGGCGTCTTCGCGGGCGTCGCGCGGCGCGCGAACCTCGAGGAGCTCCGCCTCCGCGTGCGCGGCGTCGCACTCCCGGACGCGATCGCGCGTCTGCGCCTGAAGGAGTGGCAGCACTTCGCGCTGCTCCTGCCCGAGCACTACCTCGGCGTCGCGATCGTGAACGCCGGCTTCCTGCAGACCACCTGGTGCTATGTCGTCGAGCGCTCGACCGGCCGCGCGTTCGAGCACAAGCGCACCGGGATCGCGCTCGATCTGCGCGTCGCCCGCGACCTCTCGGGCGACCGCAGCCACGTCGCCGCGCGCGGCTTCGAGCTCCGCGTGGAGAACGAGGCGCCGAGCCGCCACCGGCTCCGGATCGAGATCGAGGCCAGCCGGGGCCGACCCTCCGTCCGCGCGGAGCTCCTCTGCCACGCGGCGTCCGTCACGCCGCTCGCGGTGGTGATGCCGGCAGGGAGCGAGGCGCACCCGGTCTACACCGTCAAGCTGCCGCTCCTCGCCGAGGGGCGGGTCGCGATCGGCGAGCGGGAGCGCAGCGTGGACCCCGAGCGCGGCCTCGCGATCCTCGACGTCCACAAGGCGTTCTACCCGCGACATACCTACTGGCGCTGGGCGACCTTCGCCGGGCGCGACCGCCGCGGAAGGCTCGTCGCCGCGAACCTCACCAAGAACGTGAACCGCCAGGACGCGCGCGTGAACGAGAACTGCCTCTGGCTCGATGGCCAGATCCAGCACGTCGGCCCCGCGCGCTTCGAGTTCGACCGCGCGCACGTGCTCGCGCCCTGGCGCGTCGGCAGCGAGGACGGCGCGGTCGAGCTCACCTTCACGCCGCGCGGCGAGCGGAGCGAGAACCTCCGGCTAGGGCTCGTGCGCTCGGTCTTCCACCAGCCGCACGGGACCTTCGCGGGTCACGTGCGCTTCGGCGAGGAGCGGATCGCGATCGAGGACCTGTTCGGGGTCTGCGAGGATCACGACAGCCTGTGGTGAGCGGCTAGGGCGCCTGGCCGCTCGTGCGGTGGACCAGATAGCGGCCGAGGATCCCGCCGAGCCGCGAGGCGCCCGCGCGCAGGCGACCGCCGACGGAGGGGTTCCCGAGATCGGCCGGGACGGTCACCCCGATCGTGATCTCGTCGAGCAGCGTGCCGCCCTGGAGGATCCGGACGGTCATGTTGACCTCCGAGCTCCTCGCGGCGAGCCCGACGTAGAACCCGGGCTCGATGAAGGTCACGTGCGGCTCGACGGTGAAGCCGCCGCTCGAGCGCGGCGAGATCGCGAGCCCCTCGGCGGTGCCCCGGACGCCGTCGAGGAACATCTGCGCCATCGCGCTCTTGTCCTGGTCCCAGCTGCCGCGCTGCCCGGGGTCCTTCTCAGCGAGGTAGGCGGCCTCGGGCTTCTCTCCGACGACGAGGTTCACGAAGCTCATCGGCGCGAGCACGAACGCGCGCTGGCCGAGCATCGGGTTCGGCATGGCCTGACGCACGACCTGCCAGGGCGGGCCGCACGAGGCCGCCACGAGCGCGAGCAACGCGATCCCCGATCTCCTCCGCTCCATCAGCTCCTCCTTGTGGGGCCCGATGATGCCAGTTGCGGCGGACCCGCACAACGGCCGCGCCGGCGGGGCCGCGCTCCTCAGGCTTGGGGTGCGCCTCCCCCAAGGCCGCCGCCGCCGCTGCGGGCAAGCGCGTGAGACCGCGGGCGTCCGCCCTGGTACGCGGCTTGAAAGCTCGAGGGGCATGGGCCGCTGGCTGGGTGTGTGGGTGCTGCTCGTGGGTTGCGCGCCGGCGGAGCTCGACGACGATCCCGGCTTCGCGCACGACCCCTCGGAGGCGAGCCGCGATCCCGGACCGGGCTCGCGCGCCCGCGCGAGCGCCGCGTCGCCCTGCGATCAGATCGTCGCGCTGGCGGTCGCCGAGGAGAACCGTGGCCCGAGCGCGGTCGGCCAGGACCTCACCGGCTACCCGGGCAAGCTCTCGAGCTACCTCAGCGCCGGCGAGGCCTGGTGCTCGGAGTTCGTCTCCTGGGTCTACAAGGCCGCGGGCTATCCGCTGAGCGGCGGCTCGCAGGGCGGCTGGATGATCAAGGACTCGGTCTCGCTCCGCACCTGGTTCCAGAAGCAGAGCGAGTGGGTCGCGAAGGGCTCGGCGAGCTGGTCGACCTTCACGCCGGAGCCCGGCGACTTTATCCGCTACAACAACTCGAGCGGCGGGCACAGCGGAATGGTGCGCGAGGTCTCGGGCACGACGCTGCTCACCGTCGAGGGGAACGTCAACAACAAGGTGATGCTGCTCAAGCTGCAGAGCTGGCGGAGCGTCTCGAGCATCGACGGGATCGGCCGCCGCAAGCTCGGCTGCACCGTGCCGCCGCCCTCGCCGGACCTCGGCCCCGCGCCGAAGCCGGACCTCGGCCCCGCGTCGAAACCGGACCTCAAGCCGGCGCCGAAGCCGGACCTCAAGTCGCCGCCGCTCCCCGATCTGGGCGCCGACCGTCGCCGTTCCGACGGCGTCTCCTCGCTGCGCGACTCGCTCGCGCCCGATCACGCAGCGGGGACGATCCCGATCGAGCGCGCCGAGGCGGGGGCGCCCCCCGCGAGGCCGAACGGAAACCTCGCCTCCGGCGAGGCGCTGCACGGGGGCTGCGCGCTCGCGAGCGCGCCCTGTCCGGACCTGCTCGTGCTAGCGCTGCTCGGGCTCGCGTATCTCGGTCGGAGGCGACGCTGAGCGGCCGCGCGCGGCGGCGCTCTTCCGCCACGCCGCGCGGATGAAGCCCGTGAGCTCGGACCAGAGGTGCTCGAAGAGCGCGGCCGCGCGGAACGCGCCGAGGTAGCGCGTGCGCGCGATGGAGAGCAGGAGCATCGCGAGCGAGAGCACGAGCCAGCCGACGCTCGCCTGCGCGAAGCTGAGCTGCTTCTTCAGGTTCAGGAGGTAGCCGCCCGAGAGGTGGCCGAAGACGATCTCGATGTGGACCCAGTACATGAGCAGGCTCGTGCGGCCCAGCTGGCGCACGGGGCCGAAGCGCTCCGGCGTGGCCCAGCGCTGGAGCGCGAAGCCCGCGCCCGCCGCGATCCCGGTCCAGCCGAGGTGCGCGAGCAGGTAGCCGGGCTCCTCGCGCCGCGACCCGCCGAGCAGGAGGTAGTGGAGCTTGCGCTTGCCCGAGAGCAGGAAGCCCGTCGCGACCGCGGCGATCCCGGCGAGGAAGGTCGCGGGCATGAGCCAGCGCCGGTAGCCCTCCGACGCCGGCGCCGCACCGCGCGCCCAGAGGATCCCCGCCGCGAGCCCGGCGAAGAGGTA
>DYIW01000383.1:0-690 GCA_020723465.1 Phycisphaera mikurensis | reverse complement strand
GTAGGCGGCCCAGGGCAGGAGCGAGAAGATCACCTCCGAGGGCGAGTAGACGTAGTCGGTGAGCGGCCAGAGCCTGCGCGGCCAGTCGAGGGTCACGGCGTACCGCGTGAGCGCGGCGACGATCGCCGCCCCGCCGATCGCGCGCCAGGCCCAGAGCCCCTTCTCCCTCGGCCAGAGCCAGGCCGCCGCGATCAGCATCGAGACCCCGATGCAGTTCAGGATATCGACCCGCAGCATGTTCACCGGCGAGCCGCCGCCGAGGAGGTAGCACTGCAGGCGGAAGGCGAGCGCGGCGAGGAAGATCTGGAAGCCGCGCTTGAGCGCGGTCCGGCGCGTCTCGTCGCGGCTCTTCCCCTTCGCGAGCGCGCTCGTCATCGCCATCGCCATGCCGACGCCCGCGAGGAAGAGGAAGAGCGGCGACGCCTGCCGGAAGATCTGCGTCGTGTAGTCGCGTACGGTGTCCATCGTGCGCCTCTCACTCGCGGCCCGTGCCGCCCTCTCGCCGGGTGACGATGTAGACCACGAACCTCAGCCTGGCGTCGAGACCGCCCGCCACGGCCAGCTCCTTGGACCGCTCCACCGCATTCCAGTACGGTCCTTCCCGTGCCACCGAGAAGTAGTGGAAGTCCTCGCGGGCCGGCAGCCCGCCCGGGGTGCGCCGCAGCAGCTCGATGTCGAGACCGAACAGCC
>DYIW01000019.1:24246-34828 GCA_020723465.1 Phycisphaera mikurensis | reverse complement strand
CCGCTCGCGGCCGGCGCGCTCGGCGTGCCAGACGAGCCGCTCGGCCGACTGCTCGCGGCCATGGACACCGCCGTGTCGCGCGAAGTGGGCTTCCGCGACTATGGTGACTACCGCCACCTCGGCGGCTGGGCCAACCTGGAGTACGACCCGGCCGCGGCCTTCCTGCTGAGCTTCCTCGGGGACGGCGACCTGCGCCACGCGCTCCTCGCCCGCGACATGCTCGACCACTGGCTGCGCTACGACCGCTCCGCTGGGGAGATCGGCGCGCCCGCGGGCTTTCCCTGGATGCACGGCCGGGACCACCGCTCGTTCGAGCACGAGCTGGGGCACGTCTGGGCCGAGGGGCTGGTGCTCGGCCGCTTCCTGTTCGGCGACCGCCCGTACGGCGCGGCCGCTCTCGAGCTGCGCGACTCCCTGGCCGTCCTCGCCCGCGAGGAAGGGGAGCTGCGGGACGAGCGCTCCTACGGCTGGGCGCTCCTCGCGCTGCATGACCTGCTGCTCATCGAGGAAGACGCCGAGGCCGCGGCCGCGGCGCGCGACCTCGCCGCGCGGCTCATCGGCCAACAGGACGCGCGCGGTTTCTTTCGCATCGACCGCTCGGCGGACCGTGCGGACGCGGAGTTCGCGCCCGCGCCCTGGGTCACGGCCGGGATCACGATGGAGGCGCTCTACCGCCACTTCTTGCGCTTTGGCGAGGAGCGCAGCCGCCTGGCTCTTGGCGGCGCCGCCGACTTCCTGGTGAACGACGCGCGCTGGGAGGACGGCGAGTTCGCCAGCCGCGTGCTCTACGGGCCAGCGCTCGCGAGCGGCCTGGGCCGCGATGGCAAGGTGGGAGCGGTCGACCGTCTGATGATCGCCGCGGGCCTCGGGCGCGCCGCGCTCCTGGATCTCAGGCCCGGCGCGCGCGCCGTCTTCGACGAGACGCTGCTCCGCGCCTGCGCCGGGATCGCGACCGCGCGCCTCGACGGCAACCAGGCGGCGCGCGCCCTGGCCGCCGTGCGCTCGCTCGCGGACACGTGCGCCCGGCTCAATGCTCGTTCGTGAGCGGCCGCAGGCGGATCTCGCCCTCGTAGCGTTCGCGGCCGCGAATCACGTCGATGGCCAAGGTCTCGGCGGTCGACTCGGTGACCGTGTAGTAGAAGCTCTCGTACGAATCGATCTCCACGCCGGCGGCGCGGTAGATGAAGTCCCCGCGCTTTAAGCCGGTGCGCTCGGCCGGGCCGTTCGGCTGCACGCGCAGCACGTGCACCCCCTTGTACCGCCGGTTGTAGGCGTCCCGGTCGGTCACCTGCAGCCCCAGGCGCTGCCAGAGGACGTCCTCGGCGTCGGTGTTGAAGGGTTCGAGCGTGGCCGTGAGTTCCTGGTGCTTGCCCGCGCGCTCCACCTCGAGGCGCAGCTCCTGGCCCGGCTGCGTGCGGAGCATGCGCGTGTTGAAGGCGAACAGCGTGGCGACCTCCTCGCCGCCGGCCGTGCGGATCACGTCGCCGGGGCAGAGGCCCGCGCGCTCGGCCGGGCTGTCCTTCTCGACGAAACGCACCAGCGCCTCCTCGGCCGGGCCCGGAGCGAGGCGCGCACCCAGGTACACGCCGCGGATCTGCGCGTAGTTGGTCAGGCGCTCCAGCAGCACGCGCTTGACGCGGTCCACGGGGATGGCGAAGCCGATGGCCTCGGTGCCGGTCTGCACCAGCGTGTTGATGCCGATGACCTCGCCGTTGATGTTCACCAGCGGCCCGCCGGAGTTCCCGGGGTGAAGGCCGGCGTCGGTCTGGATGAAGTCCACGAAGGAGGCGCCGGTGGGGGTGTTGAGCGCGCGGTCGGTGGCGCTCACGATCCCCTGGGACACGGTGTTGTCGAAGCCGTACGGGTTGCCGAGCGCGATCACGGTCTCGCCGATCATCACGTCCGACGACGTTCCGAGACGCGCGCTCGGGAAGGACCCGCCGCCACGGATCTGCAGGAGCGCGAGGTCGTTGCCGCGGTCCATCCAGATCACCTCGGCCGCCACGGGCTCGGACTTGCCGATGCGCACGGTCACGTCCGAGTCGCTGCTCTGGATGACGTGGCCGTTGGTGACCACGTAGCCGCGCGGGTCGATGACCACGCCCGAGCCCAGGCTCTGCGAGCGCTGGCCGCCGCCGAAGAACGCGTGGAAGAACGGATCGCGCACCTGCGCCTCGAAGGTGGCGCTGATGTTGACCACGGCCGGGCCCACGCGCTGCACCACCTCGACGATGGGCGTGACGCGCCGCTTCTGCGCCTCGGACTGCGCGGCCAGGGCCGGGACCGCGGCCAGCGCCGCGGCCGCTCCCAGGATCAGGATGCGTCGGACCATGTCATCACCTCCCGAACCGCGCGCCCGCGCGCGCTCAGCGGGTGGATTCTACGCGCGGGGAATCACGCGTGTTGAGCGGCGCTGAGCGGCGTCCCCAGCCGCGGCCCGTCACTCGCGGATCGAGAGGGGCGACGGACGGCGCCGGGCCACGCAACCCGATTCCCGACTCGGCGGCCACTCCCGACGAACCATCACCAAACGCCGGATCCGGAACGAGTGGACTCCGGGGAACCAGCGTCCTCGATCTGACGAACCGCACGAGGCGCTCCGAGGGCACGCAGGAACCAAAGTGCAGTTCTTCCACAAGAGCTTATGCCACAGTATTTTGAGAACCGCCTGCACCCGCATGGATCCCGGCGGCGTACGGTACCCGCTTGTCCCCGCGGCGCGACCCCGGTCTCGGGCCAGTGCAAACACCCCTCACGCAAGATGGCACGCCAGCGCGCTGTCCCGTCGCCGCCATCCTTGAGCGTCGGCCTCCTGCTCCAGGCGACCCGACCCACGTCTGCACACCTCTCACACCACGCCAGCCACGCGGCCTGCGCCCCGTCCCCATTTCCCCGCACCCGCAGCCACGAGGCGCGGCCTCCTCCGTAGCGAACACCGCCAGGTGCTAGAATCCCTCTGCGCAAAGACCGCTCTGCCGGTACTGCGTCCGGGCTCGTGTCCCAGCCGCCTGCCGCAGAAGGTGATCCAGGAGGAAACCACCATGTCCGAGAGGCTACTCTTCGCCCTCCTCACGGCTGCGCTTCCCCTGAGCGCGCCAGGCGCGGCCCTGGCCCAGCAGGTCATCTACACCGTCTACGGCGACTCCCCCGACGACCATCTCGGCCACTCGGTCAGCGGAGCAGGTGACGTCGACGGCGACGGCTGCGACGACGTGGTCGCCGCCGCCCACAAGGACGACGACAACGGCTCCGAGTGCGGCAGCCTTCGCGTCTATTCGGGAAAGGACGCCTCCGTCCTCTACACGTTCTACGGCGACTCCGCCGGCGACTGGCTGGGCTACTGGGTCAGCAAGGCTGGGGACGCTAACAATGACGGATTCCCGGACATCATCGCGGGCGCTCCCTATGACGACAACGCCGGACCAGACTCCGGCAGCGCACGCGTATACTCAGGAAAGAACGGTGCCACTCTTCATACTCTCAACGCCGACTCGGCCTACGATCGGTTTGGTTGGTCGGTCAGCGGAGCCGGCGACGTCAACGCTGACGGCTTCGCCGACCTGATCGTCGGCGCGGTCTATGACCACAAGACCGGAAGCAACTCCGGCAGCGCGACCGTCTTCTCCGGCAAGGACGGAGCAACCCTCTACGTCTTCGCCGGGGACTCAGCGTTCGACCAACTGGGCTACTCAGTCGGCGCCGCGGGCGACGTGAACAATGACGGCCATGACGACCTTGTCGCCGGAGCCAACCGCGACGATGACGTCGCACCCGATTGCGGCATGGCAAGGGTGTACTGTGGCAAGACTGGATCTTCGCTCTATTCGATCTATGGTGACTCGACGAATGACTGGTTCGGCTACTCGGTCGGCGGGGCGGGGGACGTGAGTGGCGACGGCGTGCCGGACATCATCGTTGGCGCTCCCTATGACGACAACGTCTGGACCGATTGCGGAAGTGCCTGGGTCTTCTCCGGCGTGGGTGGTACCGTCCTCTACGTCTTCTACGGCGAATCCGGTCTGGATACTTTCGGGATGCCGGTCAGCGGCGCCGGGGATGTGAATGGAGACGGTCGGGCAGATCTCGTGGTTGGCATGCACCAGGATGACAAGAAGGGCACTGACTGCGGGGGTGCAAGGGTCTTCTCAGGGATGAATGGTGCGGTCCTGTTCAGCTGCTACGGCGACTCAGCCTATGACCGGTTCGGCTCGTCGGTCAGCGGGGCTGGAGATGTGGACAGCGACGGATTCGCCGACTTCATGGCCGGCGCTGGTTGGGACGATGACAACGGCACGGAGTCGGGCAGCGCGCGCGTGTTTCGGGGCAGTCCGTGCGGCACGGTACTGGCATACGGCTGTGGCTGCCCGGGGAGTGGAGGCTTCACACCGTCTCTTTCGGCGTACGGCTGCCTGGCGCGTGGGGCCGGGGTCTCTGTCGAGATCACCGGTGGCCTCGGGGGTGCCTTCGCGTTCCTGTTCTTCGGCACGCAGACGGCCGCGCTGCCGGCCGGCGGCGCCTGCTTCGTCAACGTGTCTCCCGCGATGGGACCGATCCTGCTGGGGAAGCTCTACCACACGGCTCCGGGAGCAGGCCACTTGACGGTGGAGACGATTGTGCCCTGGTCCGCATGCGCTGGGACGATCATGATCCAAGCCTTCATCCAGGACACGGTTGGAGCGCCCGGTTTCTCCAACACGAACGGTCTCCAGCTCACGATTCAGTGACGACGCGCGGCGCGCGGGGAGAGGCGCCTTGAGGGCGTGACGCGCGGCGCGGTACTCGGGACGGAGACGCACTGACCCGATTTGAAAGGGGCAGCGATGAAGAAGATCGCCTTGGTCGTCGTGGTCCTCGCCGCGGCGGTCGTGCTGCTCGTGAGGCATGCGCCCGAGCCGACGCCCGTGGTCGTGGGAGACGCGCCCGCCGAGAGGGTCCAGGAGACGGACTCACCTCCGCCCGTACCGTCGGCTCCGCCCATCCCCTCCGGCCCGGGCAGTCTCGTGCTCGAGTTCCTGGACGGCGAGAACGGCGTGGCCGGCGTGGAGGTCGAGATCTTCGACGGCGCGAAGACCTTCCCCTGCGTGTCCGACCAGGCCGGGATCGTGAAGCAGGAGCTGCCGGACGGCACGTATCGCTGGAGACTGGTCTCGGAACATGTCTTTCCGGTGACGCCTGCCGATCCGTCGGCTGAGCTCGAGGAGGGCTGGTCGAGGACCTCCGCGGAGTTCGACGTCCATTGGGGGGAGGGGACCGCCTTCACCATGCAGCGTGGCATCTGCCTGGTCCTGGGCTGGGTGTTCGACCAGGCCGGGGCGCCCGTTCAGGGCTTCCGCCTGCGCCTCAACTCCCAGCACGTGAGGGTCTCTCCTGCGGGAACGGACTTCGACGACAGTTGGCTCGCTGACGTGGACGGCGAGTTCGACGGCTCGTTCCGCCTCACCGGGATCCGCGCCAGCCAGCCCTTCACCGCCAGCGGCGAAACGCACCTGACCGAGAAGGCGCTCTCGATTACGCGCCAGACCGGCGGCGACGTGTACACGTCGCGTCGCGTGTTCACTCTCGCCCAGGACGAGATCAAGGACCTCGGCGCGATCGTGCTGCACGAGGACCCGTGCCTGGAGATCGAGGTGGCCTTCGAGGACGAGCACGGCGCACCGGTCGAGCCGTTCACCGAGCCCACCACGGTGTTGCTCACGGTCTTCACCTCGACCTACGTGCCGATGTCCGAGGTCGTATCGGAGGTCCTCACGGTGCGCCCGGGGGTGACCCGCTTCCACGACATCCCTGCGGGAGAGTACGTGGTCAGCGCCGACGAGCCGCTCGAGGGCTGGCCGCCCCTGAAGGAGGGATTCGCCCTGCTCGAAGAAGACCTGTACGACCCGCACGTGCGCGCGCCCGGCAAGGTCAAGGTGGCGTTCACGGCCGCGGCGGGCGTGGTTGACGTCCGCGTCGTGATCCCGCCGCTCCAGCAGAGCGAGCGAAGGCTCACGGTCTGGGCCAAACGCGAGGGCGAGGGGCTCACGCAGGCCCGTGCGCGCATGGCCGGCGGCGAGATCGTCGCGCCGTTCCGGCTGCCCGCGGGCAACTACGTGTTCAGCGCCTCGAACAACGACTTCGACGCCGCGCGCGACCACCCTTCCCTCTGGGGCGAGATGAACGCCGCGGTCACAGAGCCGTGCTCCGTCACCCTGCTCCTGGGCGCGGGCTCGCGCATCTCCGGGACGGTCGAGGACGGACTCAAGGGAGGGCCGTACCACGGACTGGTCAAGTTCCGGGACAGCGAAGGCCGGGTTTTCAAGGTGAACTCGGACGAGAGCGGCGAGTTCAGCATCAACGGCCTGCCGGCCGAAGGCTGCTTGACCGTGTACGGGGTGTCCGTGCCCTGCGGAGCCACGGGCGTGAAGCTGCAGAAGTTCCCGGACGGAATGTCCCCGCGCTGAACGGAAGACGCAAGCGCCTCGCCGATTCCGCGCTATCTTGCCTGCCAGAGGTCTGCAGGGAGGGCCGCCCCTGCAGCGAGGCGAACCGTCGTGTTCTACAAGTGGCACCACGTCTTCGGGCTGATGGGGGCGGCGCCCCTCCACCTCCTGTACTTCGTCGTCCGCGGGAATGCGATCGCGCCGCGCGAGGTGACCCTGGCGCGCGTGCGGGCGTGCGGAAGCTGCGCGCACCTCGACGGCAGGAGCCGGCGCTGCAAGCTGTGCAGTTGCTACGTGGACCTGAAGACGCGCCTCGCCCACCAGCGCTGCCCGGCGCGCCTCTGGCGAAGGCTGCCGCTCTTCGGCGGGTGGGAGGAGGCGCCGCGCGGCGGTCGCGCGGCTTCCGAAACGTCTGCCAGGAGTCCGTGCGGGTCCGTGACCCGCTTCCAGCCCTGACGCGCCGCCCGGCGCGTCCGCCTGATCAGCGGTAGGACCGCCACTTCTCGCTGGAGGCCACGGCGGCGAGCAACTGGATGTGCTCGCGGTACTTCTTGGCTCGCGTGCTGTCGGGGACGACCGTCAAGCACTGATCGATGACCTCGCCGGCGTTGGGATAGGAGCCGCGCGTGGCCAGCACTCCTGCCCAGTTGATGTAGGCCTCCACCATCTCGTCCGTGATCGTGCCCTTGAGCTTGGTCACGCGCTCCACGATCACCGGTTCGTCCTTCTCCTCCAGCAGGACGCGGTCCGCGATCTCGAGCACCTTGCGGAAGTCGGCGACCGACCCCTCGTACTGCGCCACCGCGGCCGACAGCGACTTCTCCTTCAGTCCCTTCAGGTTGCGCTCCCGCGCCCGCTCCAGGAACTTGCGGGCCTCGACGGCACGCGGGTCGGTCTCGCGCATCTTGTCGACCTGCGCCTCGGTCAGGGGCTGATGAACCTGCTGCTGCATGCTCGGCGTGGCTTCCTCGTTGGTGTGGAGCTCGTCGAGGATCTCCGCCGCCCGCTGCGCCGCAGCCGTGTCCTGGTACTCGGTGAGGATCAGCGAGGCCAGGCGCTTGGCGTTGGCGAACTGCCGGCGCTTCAGCGCGTTCTCCGCGATCTGCAGCAGGCTGGTCGCTCCGCCTTCGTTGGCCCGCTGCCACAGCTCTTTCGCCGGGTCGCGCAAGGACTCGTCGAGGTCCCAGACCTGCTCGAGCTCGGCCTTGGCGTTGCCGAAAAGCCCCTTCTCGACGCAGAAGCGCGCCAGCTCCAGCCGCCCCCTGGCGTCGTCGCCCACCGTGCGCGAGCGGACCATGTACCAGCTTCCCGGCGTCAGCTCCTCGCGCTTGTAGGTACGTTCCTCGCCGTCCGGATGCACCACGCCGGTGACCTGCAGGTCGTCGATGCTCAGGAGCTGGCCGTGGACCTCGGAGCCGTCCTTGAGCGTGATGAAGCCTTCCTGCGCCGCGCACAGCGGGGCGAGGAGGGCGGTGGCGGAGAAAACGAAGGCAGCGATGGGCAGGCGCATGACGTTTCCTCTGGCTCGGCTGCGTGCGGAGGGTCTTCGCCAGCGGCGAAGTGGTGGGCGATGCTGGACTTGAACCAGCGACCCCCAGCTTGTCGAGCTGGTGCTCTAGCCAACTGAGCTAATCGCCCACGCCGCTGCGCGGGCTGTTGTAGCGCCGCGAAAGGGCCCGCCGCAAGCGGAATCCGCGCGCCTGCACCGGAGCGGCGGCGGACCGCCTGCGAAAGCGCAAGGGTTTCTGGCATCGCCCCGGCCGGGGCGTAGGATTGCTCCGCTCGCGCGTCCGGGTCGGGCGGCCTGGAGGGCTCTGCCGGCGCAAGACGGGCCTTGCCGGACGAGCGCGGATTCTCCTGGGTGTACGCCGGGTCCACCGGCAGAGGTTCGATGGCGCGTCGCGGGAATGCTGCCTGGCCTCCCGGCCCCGAGCGCGAGGTCTTCACCACCGGCGAGGTGGCGAGGCTATGCAACGTCACCATCCGCACGGTGATCCGCTGGGTCGATTCCGGGACGCTCAAGGGCTACCGCATCCCCGGCTCGCGCGACCGCCGCGTGCCGCGCGCCAACCTCGTCGAGTTCATGACCGCGCACGACCTGCCGCTCGGTCCGCTCGAGCGCACGCGCGGCCGCCGGCGCATCCTCATCGTGGACGACGATCCGCCCATCGTGGAGATCCTGGAATCCTTCTTCCGCCAGCTCCCCCTGTTCGAGGTGGCGACCGCGGTGAACGGCTACGAGGCCGGCGCCAAGACCGTGTCCTTCCGTCCCGATCTGCTCCTCATCGACTACAGCCTGGGCGACATCACCGGCGTGGAGGTGGCGCAGACCGTGCGCGCCAACCCCGCGCTGGCGCAGACCCGGATCCTCTGCATGTCGGGCTACCTGGACGACGATCAGATCGCGGAGGTCCTGCGGCAGGGCATCGATGACTTCATCAAGAAGCCGCTCGACCTGCAGGACGTCCATCAGCGCGTGCTGCACCTGCTCGGTCTGCTGTGACAGGAGCGTCGTCACCTGATCCTCCTCATAAAGCTCGTGCTCCTCGGCCTGATCCAGGGACTGACCGAGTTTCTGCCCGTGTCGTCGAGCGGCCATCTCGTGCTCTGCGAGAAGTTCCTCGGCCTGGACGCCGAGCTGGCGCGCGGCGCCACCGTGGAGGTGGTGCTGCACGCCGGAACCCTGCTCGCCGTCTTGGTGTTCCTGCGCGCCGACCTGCTGCTCCTCGGCCGCGCCCTGTTCCGTCCGGCGCGCGTGCCCGAGGAGCAGCGCCGCCCGGCCCGGCGGCTCGTCGCGGCCCTGGCCGTGGCGACGCTCCCCGCGGCCCTGCTCGGCCTGCTCTTCCAGGACGCGATCGAGGCGTTGTTCGAATCGCCCTTCGCGGTCGCGAGCGGCTTCCTGATCACAGGCGTGCTCCTGGCCCTCTCCGGCCGCTGCGCGGCCGGCGCGCGCGACGCGGCCGAGATCGGGCTCGGGCGCGCCTTCCTGATCGGCCTGGCCCAGGCCATTGCGATGGTCCCGGGCATCTCCCGCTCGGGCTCGACCATCGTCGCGGGCATGGCCCTCGGCCTGCGCGGGCCCGCAGCCGGCCGCTTCTCCTTCCTGCTGGCGATTCCGGTGGTGTCCGGGGCGGCCATCCTCAAGACCCCGGAGATCGCGTCCGGGCCGCCGGCAGAGACCGGGGCGCTGCTCGCCGGCGCGCTCGCGGCGTTCCTTTCCGGGCTCGCCGCGCTCTTTCTCCTCTCCCTGCTCCTCAGGCGCGGGCGCCTCTATGCCTTCGCCTGGTACGTGTTCCCGCTGGCGCTCGCGGCCTTCGTTCTGGCCGCGCGCGCCTGACACGGAGGCGCGCTCATGAAGATCCTGGTCACCGGCGCGGACGGGTTCGCCGGCAGATACGCCGTGCGCCGGCTGGTCGCCTCCGGCCACGACGTGGTCGCCATGACCGAGGACGGCAGCTCGCCCGACGGCGTGCCCGCCTGGCGCGCGGACATCCGCGATCACCACGTGGTGCTGCGCGTGCTCGAGGCGGCGCGGCCGGACGCGCTCCTGCATCTCGCCGCGATCGCCTTCTTGCCGGCGGTGCGGCGCGATCCGCGCGGCGCCTTCGAGATCAACGCCAACGGCACGCTCACACTGCTGGCGGCGGCGCAGGCCGCGGTACCGCGGGCGCGCGTGGTGGTGGTCTCCAGCTCCGAGGTGTACGGCAAGACGGCTGACCCGAATGACATGCCCCTCACCGAGGAACGACCGCTGCACCCCGCGACGCTCTACGGCGCGAGCAAGGCCGCGGCCGAGCACGTGGCGCGCGCCTGCGCCGAGGAGGGACAGGACGTGGTGGTGCTGCGCCCCTTCAACCACATCGGCCCGGGCCAGGCGGAGAGCTACGTGGTGTCCTCCTTCGCCCACCAGGTGGCGCGCCTCGAGCGCCAGGAGGGCGAGCCGGTGCTGTACCACGGCAACCTCGAGGCCGTGCGCGACTTCCTGGACGTGCGCGACGTGGTGGAGGCCTACGAGCGCGTGCTCACGGCGCGGCCGGGAGCGCTCCAGCCGGGCGCCGCGTACAACGTCTGCTCCGGCAGCGGCGTGCAGGTCGGCGACCTGCTCGAGCGCCTGGCCCGGGCCGCGGCCGGCCAGGAGGCCATCATCCACCTGGTCGGGATCA
>DYIW01000019.1:10618-24236 GCA_020723465.1 Phycisphaera mikurensis | reverse complement strand
CAGGGCCGCGACGCCGACGCCGGAAAAAAAATAGGCCCGGGCCGCGGCGCGGCCGCTCCGCCTGCAGGTCGACCCGGAGCGCCTGCGCGCGGTCGATGTGCCGGTGTTCGTGGGCAGCGCGGAGCGCCTGCGCGCGGCCGTAGGCTTCGCGCCGCGCATCTCGCTCGAGCAGACGCTCGCCGACGTGCTCGCGGACGCGCGCCGCCGGGTCAAGGACTCGCCATGACCGACTGCCCGACCGAGGCGCGGAACTGGTGCACCGCCTCGGCCAGCGGCGGGCCGGGACAGGCCGTCCCGTTGAGCTCGCGGTGCGAGTAGAAGCTCCCGGCCGGGATCTTGTACTCGGCGCGCAGGAACTCGAGGAAGCGCAGCAGGGAGGAGGTCTGCGCCGCCGGCAGGGGCTGGCTGGTGAAGTCGCCCAGCAGGCACACGCCGATGTTGCCGCGGTTCAAGGCGAAGTTGCCGGCATGCGCCCCCTGATCAGCGAGGCTGCGCCCCTCCCAGACGCGCCCCGCCGGGTCGATCACGAAATGGTAGCCGATGTCGGCCCAGCCGCGCGCGAAGTGGCCGCGCTGGATCGCGGCGATCTGGCGCGCGGCCGCGCCCGCGTCGAGCGCGGTGAAGCGCACGCCGCTGTGGTGGACGGTGACGCGGAACACGTCCGTCATCGGGTCCTTGTTGGAGCGCGTGGGCCGCGCCCCCCAGTTTGCGCGCGGCAGCACCTGCGGCCCCTCCGGGGCGCGCGCCACGGGCGCCGGCGGCGCGGGCCGCGCCTGGCGCGTCACGAAGCGGCTGGTGAGCAGCGCGTATTCCTCGCGCTCGTGGCTGCGCAGCTCGCGCAGGCGCCGCGCCAGATCCGTGCCGCCGGCGAAGCGGTCGCACAGGTAGAGCCGGTAGAGGAGCAGGTCGCGCGCCTCGAAGGAGTCGGCCAGGGCCAGGGCCTGCTGGTAGTGGTCCTCGGCCTGGGCGACGAGGCGCTCGGACAGGTCCGCGTCGCCGAGCACGCGCTCCGCCTCGCACGCCAGGAAGTCGCGCGGCGCCGCATCGTCGCCCTGGCCGCCGCGCAGCTCGACCAGCGCGAGCCCGGCGTCCAGCCGCCCGCGCACGAAGTCGCCGCGCATCACCCGGCAGTCGGCGCAGCCGACGCGCGCGTGCATGGCGCGCAGGCTGTCCGCGGGCAGAGTCTCATCGGCCAGGATGCTCTCGTACTCCTCCTGGGCGAAGGCGGCGCGCCCCTCCAGCCGCAGCCGATCGGCCGCGGCCAGGCGCTCCTCGAGCGGCGGTCGTGGGGGCACGCCCTGGTCCGCGCTCGCACAGGCCGCGAGCGCCGGCAGAGCCAGACAGAGAAACCACACCGGGAGCCCGCACCGCCTCGGCGGGCCCCCGCGCCCTGGCGGGGGCAGGAATGGAAGCATCGGCGCGCCTTTCGCACACCGGTTTCGGCGGCGCGGATTGTAGCGCCCGCGCACCGGCGACCTGTCAACAAAGCAGACGGCTCGCGCGCGAGCGGCGCTTGGCGTCAAGAACCGGCCAGGCGCTGGCCGAAGAGAGGCCAAACCGCCGCCTGGGAACAGGCCGCGGCGGCTTGACGAGGATCATGGACGCGACCGATCTCTCCCTGCGCGTGCGCTTCCGCGCGGTGCGCGGCAGCCTGGCGCGCGTCTGCGCACTGGTCGAGACCCTGCTCGCGGGCGACCCCTCCGGCGCCTTCACGCGCGAGGACGTGGCCGAGATCCTGCTGGCGGTGCAGGAAGCGGTGTCGAACGCCTCGCGCCACGCCTGCCAGGAGAAGCGCGAGGCGGAGGTGGAGCTGCTGGCCTGGATCAGAAGGGGCCGCTGCCGCCTGCGCCTGCGCGACTGGGGCGAGGCCTTCGATCCCGAGGCCGTGCCCGCGCCCGACCCCGAGCGGCCGCGGGAGCACGGCTACGGGCTCTACCTGCTGCGGCGCACCATGGACCGCGTGCGCTGGTCGCGCCGCGGGCGCTGCAACGTGCTGTTCCTGGAACGGCGCGGCACGCGCGAGGTCAAGTCGGAACCGGCGCGCGCCCGATAGACAGCAAGAAGCTCCCAAGCCTGCCCGCGGCAGGCACGTCGTGGGGCGGTGGCATGAGCGAAAAACGCGTCCTGGTGGTCGATGACGAGCCGTTCATCCTCCGGTCCTTGACCTTCGTCCTGCGCAAGGAGGGGTTCGAGGTCTCGGAGGCCCGAAACGGCGAGGAGGCGCTGGAGCGGATCCGCGCCGAGCTGCCCGGCCTCGTGTTGCTCGACGTGATGATGCCCAAGAAGAACGGCTACGAGGTGCTGGGGGAGATCAAGTCGGACCCCGCGCTCAAGGACATCTACGTCATCATGCTCACCGCCAAAGGCCAGGAGGCGGACCGGGTCAAGGGGCTCGCTCTCGGCGTGAACGAGTACTGGACCAAGCCCTTCTCGCCCATGAAGATCGTCGAGCGCGCCCGCGCCGTGCTGAGCGGCGAGCCGGTCCCGGCGGAGTGAGCGGCGCCGCTCAGCGCCGCGCCGCCAGCGCCCGGTCCAGGTCGCGGATCAAGTCGCGCGGCTCCTCCAGCCCCACGGACATGCGCAAGAGCCCGCGCGGGATGCCCTTCTTCTGCCGCTCCTCGTCCGGCATGGACGCGTGCGTGCCGCTGCTCGGCTCCTCGATGAGCGTGCCCACGTAGCCGAGCGACACCGCCAGGGTGATGACGCGCGAGGCCGCGTTCACGCGGTCGAGGAAGGCGCGGCCGCGCGCTTCCGTCTCCTCCGGGCCGCGCCCCTTCAAGATGAACGAGATCATGTGCCCGGGCGAGAAGTTGCCGTCCCAGTCGACGAGCTGGCGGCGCGCGAGCGCGTGCTCCTCGAAGGAGCGCAGGCCGGGGTAGAGCACCCGCGCCACGGCCGGGTGCGACTCCAGGAAGCGCGCCACCTGCCAGGCGCTGGCCACCTGGCGGCGCAGGCGCAGCGCCAGCGTCTTCATCGAGCGCACCAGCAGCGAGTGCGCTTCGACCGCCGGCAGGCTGCCGCCCGTGTCCTTCCGGTGCAGGAAGAGCTGCATCCAGAACTTCCAGGGGATGACGGCCACGCCCGCCAGGCCGGTGGAGAAGCCGGAGATGCCCTTGGTCGCGCTGTGCACCACGATCACTTCTTCGAGCTCGGGCCCGCAGTCGTGCGGCCAGCAGCAGAAGGGCGTGGCGAAGGTGTTGTCGATGATGAGGGTGACCTTCTCCTCGTCGTGGCGCTTGGCGTTCTCCTGGGCGAGGAGGCGCTTCAAGGCCGCCAGGTCGACCATGCGCAGGTTGGGGTTGGCCAGCGTCTCACAGTAGATGACGCGCGTGCGCCGGTTGAGGAGCCGCGCCGTGGCCGCCAGGTCGCGCAGGTCGGCGAAGTGCACGGTGCGCCCGTCGCGCGGCAGCGCGCCGGTGAAGAGGTTGTCGGTGCAGCCGTAGACCGGCACGCCGCAGATCACCTCGGCGCCGGCGTGGCTGCGGCTGGAGAGGCAGGCGGAGATGGCGCGCATGCCGTCCGAGAAGACGATCGCGCTCTCGCCGCCCTGGGCCAAGGCGAAGGCCTTCGCCAGCAGCCACTCCACCGGGTTGCCCAGGCGCTGGTAGATGGCGAGCGCGCCCTCGGGCACGGCGCGCTCCGCCGCCGGATCGGCGCCGAGAATGGACCCGAACAGTCCGGCGAGGTGGGCCGCGTCCGCGGCGCGATAGGTGGCGGCCACCGGGATGCTCGGCACGATCGGCCCGCTGCCCTGCGGGTCGGCGATGTGGAGCAGGTACGATTCGAGCGTGTATTCGCCCACGCGCCGGGGAAAGCGGCCGGAGCGCGAGGTTGCTGCGAGCTTGCGGCGGGGCATGACCGATCCTCAGAAGTAGATGGACTCGTCGCCGGGACGCACGCCGGCCTGCTGCAGGTACTTCCTGGCGCCCTCCAGGACCAGCTTGAGCAGCTCCTGGTTCTCCCAGGGCTTGGTGATGTAGCGGTCGAGCAGCTTCTCGTTCACCGCCTGGATGACGGCCTCGATGTCGCTGTAGCCGGTGATGAGCATGCGGATCGTACCGGGCTCCGCCTCCTTCACCGCCTTGAGCATCTCGATGCCGGTCATGTCGCGCATGCGCTGATCCGAGAGGATCAGCTCCGGCCGTTCGCTGCGGAACACCTCGAGCGCGCGCCTGCCGCCGCCGGCCGTGACCACGCGGAAGTGCCGGCGGAAGAGCCGCTCCAGGACCTTGAGGATCTCCTCCTCGTCGTCGACGACGAGCAGCGTCAGCTTGCGCGGCGCCGCTGCGCGCGCCGCGCGCGCCGGCCGGGAGCGCGCGGCCGCCTTGCCGCGCTTCTTGCGATACTGGCCGTAGCTGCTCATGCCTTGCCTCCGCTCGGGGCCCTGCGCGCCAGGGGCAGGGTGATCCGGAAAGTGGTGCCTCTTCCCTCGAGGCTCTGGAACGAGATCTGCCCGCCGTGGTCGGCGATGATGCGGTAGCAGATCGAGAGCCCGAGGCCGGTGCCCTGGCCGACCGGCTTGGTGGTGAAGAAGGGGTTGAACACCTGGTCCTGCAGGTGGGCGGGGATGCCCGGGCCGTTGTCGCTCACCTCGAGCACGGCCAGGTCGCCGGCCTCGCGCGTGGCGATGCGCAGCTCGCCGTCCTTGGGGAGCGCCTGCACCGCGTTCAGCACCAGGTTGAGCAGCACCTGTTCGAGCTTGGCCTGGTCGCCGCGCACCAGGCGCTTGAGGCCGAGGCGCTTCCGGACGTGCACGCGCTTGCCGCGCAGCGCGTTCCCCGCGATCGCCAGGGTGCGCTCCACGCACACCGACAGGTCCACGCCGCCGCCGGCGCCGCCTTTCTTCGGGCGCGCGAAGGCGGACAGCTCGAGCACGATGTCGCGCACGCGCGCGAGGCCGTCGCGGCAGGCGGCGAGCAGCTCATCCGCCTCGTCCAGGCGGGCGGCGCTGTCCTGCTCGAGCGACTGCATGTAGTCGAGGAAGGTGCGGAACTCAGCCGCCAGGCGCGCGCCGCGCCGGCCGCGCGCCAGGCGCCGGAACTCGGCCACGTCCCGGGCGAGCGCGTCGTCCCGCGTCAGGGCAGCGAGCGTGCGCTTCACCAGGGGCAGGGGGCTGCGGCGCGCCGGCAGCGCCTCGAGAGCGGCGCGTGCCTCGGCCAGGAGCGCGCCGCGCAGCAGGCGCGGCAGGTCGGCGGCGAGCATGTCGATGTTCGACAGCGCGTAGCCGATGGGGTTGTTGATCTCGTGGGCGATGCCGGCGGTGAGCTGCCCGAGCGAGGACATGCGCTCCGAGAGGAGCAGGTGCTCGCGCACCTCGGACAGCTCGCGCGTGCGGCGCTCGACCTTCTCCTCCAGGGCGCGGGCGAAGGCGCGCAGCTGCTCGTTCGCGGCCCGGAGACGCATGTGCCCCTTCACCCGGGCGAGGAACTCCTCCGGCAGGAAGGGCTTGAGGATGTAGTCGTCGGCGCCGATGTTGAGGCCGTGAATGATGTCGCTCTTGTGGCGGCGCGCCGACAGGATCATGGCCGGGATGGGGGCGAAGCGCACGTCGGCGCGCATCGCCTGCACCAGATCGAAGCCCGACTTGCCCGGCATCCAGAGATCGGTGATGACCAGGTCGACGCTGCCGCGGCCGAGGGTCTCGAGGGCGCTGGGCACGTCGCTGGCGGTGAGCACGCGGTAGCTGGCGTCCTCGAGCAGGTCGCGCAGGATCGCCAGGTTGATGGGCGTGTCGTCCACCACCAGGATGCACTCGCCCTCGCCGCGCGCTGCCTCCAGGAGGGGCGCGACGAGCGCGCGCGCCGCGGGCGCGTCCGGGGTATGCACGCCGTCCGGCCCGCGGTAGAGATCCAGCAGCGAGGGGGCGCGCAGCGCCTGCTCCTCACCGGCGCGGCCCGGCCGGCCTGCCGCCTTGGCGCGCCGGCGCCGCGTGACGCGCAGCAGGCCGGACTGGGCCGTGGGAATGGTGAACCAGAAGACGCTGCCGCGGCCCTGCTCGCTGTTCACACCCATCTCGCCGCGGTGGCTGTCGACGATGCGCTTGCAGATGGACAGGCCCAGGCCGCTGCCTTCGTAGCCGGGTGACACGAAGCCGCCGGCGCGGTGGAACTGTGCGAGAATCGCCTGCGTCTCCTCTGGCGGGATGCCGATCCCGGTGTCCGCGACCTCGAAGCGCACGTGCTCGCCAGCGCGACGCACGCTGAGCAGGATGCGCCCCTCGTTGGTGAAGCGCGCGGCGTTGGCCAGCAGGTTCATCAGCACCTGCTGCACGCGGCGCGCGTCGCCGTGGATCGCGGGGATGCGGCCGGCGAAGTCGACCTCGAGGCGCACCGGCTTCCCTACGAGCAGGCCCTGCGCCAGCGGCAGGATGCCGTCCACCAGGGGGCGCGCGTCGAAGCGGTTGACCTCGAGCAGGTCGCGCCCGAGGTCGAGGTGCTCGAGCTCGAGCAGGTCCTCGGCCAGCTCGGTGACGGAGGCGGCGGCGCGCGACACCAGCTCGAGCCGCTGGCGCTGCGCGCGCGCCAGGCGGCCGCAGCGGCCGGCCAGCAGCGAGTCGATGACGCGCCCGATCCCCTGCAGCGGAGTACGCAGCTCGTGCGTGGCTTCCTGGTAGAAGCGAATGCGGCTCTCGAGCTGGCGGCGCGCCTCGGCGGCGGCCGGTTTCCTGGACGCGGACATGGCCGGCCAAGTGTACCCGCGCGCCGCGCCGAACTTGCGAAATCGGGCCTGGGCGGGGCGGCGCCCGCGCCTATAGTGGTGCCGCCATGCGCATCCTCTCGATCGTCGGGCGCTCCGGCTCGGGCAAGACGACGCTCCTGGTCAAGCTGATCCCCCTGCTCAAGGACCGCGGCCTGCGGGTCGCGGCCCTCAAGTACAGCCATCACGAGCGCGTCGAGGTGGACCGCCGCGGCAAGGACAGCTACCGCCTGCGCGAGGCCGGCGCGGACGCGGTCGTGCTGCTCGCGCGCGGCCAGCTCATGCAGGTCGAGACCCTGGCGCGCCAGCCGACCATCGAGGAGATCCAGGCCAGGCTCCCGGCCGCGGACCTGCTGCTGGTCGAGTCCTGGAAGAGCGCGCACCTGCCCTCCATCGAGGTGATCGGCGACTCCGGGGAGCGCATCGAGACGCAAGCTTTCGGCGCGCGCCTCGCGGTCGTCTGCGACCGGCCGCTGGACGACCCGCTGCCGCGCTTCACGCGCGACGCGGCGCATCACCTCGCCGACTTCGTGGCTTCCTGGTGCAGGAGCTGAGGCCATGCCGTTGCCGCCCAGTGATTTTCGCAGCGACACGGTGACGAGGCCCACGCCGGCCATGCGCGAGGCCATGGCGCGCGCCGAGGTGGGGGACGACGTCCTGGGCGAGGACCCCACGGTCAAGCGCCTGGAGGCGACGGCGGCCGCGCTCCTGGGCAAGGAGGCCGGGCTGTTCGTGCCGAGCGGCACCATGGCCAACCAGATCGGCGTCAAGGTCTTCACCCAGCCCGGCGACGAGATTATCGCCGAGGAGCAGAGCCACGTGCTCACCTTCGAGGCGGGCGCGATCGGGCTGATCTCCGGCGTGCAGTGCCGGCCGGTCAAGGGCCTCCAGGGAGTCATGGACGCGGCCGAGGTCGAGGAGAAGATCCGCGAGCACGACATCCACGCGCCGCGCACGGCGCTCATCTGCGTGGAGAACACGCACAACCTGGCCGGCGGGGCGGTGGTGCCGCTCGCCGCCCTGGACGCGCTCCGCGCCGTCGCGGAGCGCCACGGCGTCCCGCTCTTCCTGGACGGTGCGCGCCTGTTCAACGCGGCCGTGGCCGAGGGCGTGCCGGCGCGCGCCTTCGCCGCACGCGCCGATCTGGTCTGGTTCGCGCTCTCCAAGGGGCTCTCGGCGCCGGTCGGCTCGGTCTTGTGCGGCGGCCGCGCGCTGATCGAACGCTGCCGCCGCATCCGCAAGCAGCTCGGCGGCGGCATGCGCCAGGCGGGCATCATCGCCGCGGCCGGCCTGGTGGGCCTCGAGAGCGGCATCGAGCGCCTGGCCGAGGACCACGCGCGCGCCGCGCGCCTAGCGCGCGCTCTCGCCGCGCTGCCCGGAGTCACGGTCGACCTCGCGGCCACGCGCACCAACATCGTCATGGTCTCGTTCGCGGAGCCGCGCGCCGCCGAGACGGCGCGGCGCCTGGCCGAGCGCGGCGTGCTCGCCATCGCGCTGGCGCCGCGCCGCCTGCGCTTCGTCACGCACCGCGAGGTGGGCGACGAGGACGTGGAGCGCGCCATCCAGGCCGCGCGCGCGGCTCTGGCCGAGGCAGGGAGCTAGAGCAATGTCGATCTTCAAGGCGTACGACATCCGCGGAGTCTTCGGGCAGGAGATCGGGCTGAAGACGGCGGAGGCAATCGGCGCGGCCTACGCCCGCTTCCTGGGCGCGCGGCGCGTGGCCGTCGCGCACGACATGCGCTCCTCCAGCCCGCGGGTGAAGGCGGCCCTGGTCGCCGGGCTCACCAGCCAGGGCGTCACGGTCCTCGACTGCGGCCTGGGGGAAACGCCGCTGCTCTACTTCGCGGTGGGCCACCTCGGCGCGGACGGCGGCATCGCCGTCACCGCCTCGCACAATCCGCCCGAGTACACCGGGTTCAAGCTGGTGCGCGAACAGGCCATCCCGCTGTCCGGGGACGCAGGGATCAAGGACATCGAGCGGCTCGTGGCCGGCGGCGTCGCTCCGGCCCCGGGACCGCCGGGGCGAGTCGAACCGCATGACGTGGCCGGCGCCTAGCGCCACGTGCGCTCCTTCATGCGGCCGTGGCGCTCCTGCCGCATCGTCATCGACTTCGCCAACGGCATGGGCGCGTACCTGCTGCCGCGCATCCTTTCGGGCACCGGGCTCTCCTGCGACTGCCTGTTCGACGAGCTCGACGGCACCTTCCCCAACCACGAGGCCAACCCCCTCAAGGACGAGAACATCGCCGACCTGAGCCGGCGCGTGGTCGCGACCGGCGCGGATCTCGGCGCCGCCTTCGACGGCGACGCCGACCGCTGCGCCTTCGTCGACGAGCGCGGCGCACGCGTGCCCTCGGACATCATCACCGCGCTGATCGCGCGCTCGCTCGTGCCGACCGAGCCCGGCACCGCCGTGGTCTACGACATCCGTTCGAGCCGCGTCGTGCCCGAGGAGATCACGCGCCTGGGCGGCCGCCCGGTGCGCGAGCGCGTGGGGCACTCCTTCATGAAGGCGCTCCTGCGGCGCGAAGGGGGGCTGTTCGGCGGCGAGCTGTCCGGGCACTTCTACTTCCGCCGCAACTACTACTCCGACTCGGGCATCATCGCCCTGGTGGAGGTGCTGAACATCCTCTCCGGCGACGCGCGCCCCTTCAGCGAGGTGGTGCGCGAGCTGCGCAAGTACCCTTCGACCGGCGAGATCAACTTCCAGGTCGAGGACAAGGACGGCATGATCCGCGCCATCGCGGCGCGCTACGCGGACGCCGAGATCGACTACCTGGACGGAATCACGGTCACCTACCCCGGGTACTGGTTCAACGTCAGGAAGTCGAACACCGAGCCGCTCCTGCGCCTGAACCTCGAGGCCACCGACCCGTCGCTGTACGAACAGAAGAAACAAGAGGTGATCCGATTCCTCGGGAAGCCGGTTCGATGAAGGAGCCTGGGATCATCACGCTGCTCACCGACTTCGGCTCGCGCGAGCCCTACGTCGGCGTCATGAAGGGCGTCATCCTCGGTATCGTCCCGCAGGCCTGCATCGTCGACCTCACGCACCAGGTCGAGCCGCGCGAGGTGATGGAGGCCAACTTCGCCCTGCACGGCGCTTTCCCTTACTTCCCGGCCGGGACCATCCACGTGGTGGTCGTCGATCCTGGCGTGGGCTCGACCCGGCGCATCCTGTGCGCACGCTCGCGCGGCATGACCTTCCTCGCGCCGGACAACGGCGTGCTCACCGGCGTGTTCCAACTGGGCGACGAGATCCGCGAGGTGACCAACGAGCGCCTGTTCCTGGGCGGACCAATCTCGCACACCTTCCACGGCCGCGACATCTTCGCGCCGGTGGCGGCCCGCCTGCTCCAGGGCGCGCGCTTCGCCGACGTGGGCGCCCTGGTGAGCGATCCCGTCCTCCTCGACCTGCCCCAGCCAATGCGCCAGCGCAGCGGCTGCCTGCTGGGCACGATCATCCACATCGACCAGTTCGGCAACCTCATCTCCAACATCCGCCAGGAGGACGTCGACGCCCTGCCGGAGAGCGCGCGCGTGGTGTCCTTCCGCGGCCAGGAGATCGGGCGGCTGGTCGAGTCCTACGCCTCGGTCGAGCGCGGCGCGCCGCTGGCGATCGTCGATTCCTTCGGCTTCCTGGAGATCGCGGTGAACTCGGGATCGGCCGCCAAGCACTTCAACGGCGCGCGCGGCGACCCGCTGCACCTCGGCCTGCGCGGCGAATGAGTGCGGGGCGGCCGGGCGCCGTCCTACAGGGTACGGAACACCTCGGTCAGGAAGTCCGAGACGATCGTGTAGTTCGAGTCGCGCGAGGCGCGCGCGATGGCGCGCACCTCCTCGGCGTCGCCCAGCAGCCCGAGGGAGGTCACGGCGTAGGCGCGCACGTAGGCCACCTCTTCCTTGGTGTGCACCACGGCCGCGAGCGGGTCGATGGCGGCACGGTCGCCCATCAGGCCGAGGGCGTAGAGCAGGCTCTGGCGCACGTACTCGTTCTTCTCCTGCGGGATGCGCGCGGCGATGCGGCCTGCCGCCGCGCGCGCCCCGAGCAGCCCGAGCGCGGTCGCGGCGTTCGCCATGAGCTCCACGTCGCCCGCCGAGGCGAACACTCCCTCGATGTCGGGAATCGACTCCAGATCGCCGATCATGCCCAGTGCGAGCGCGGCATAGCCGCGGAACACCGGCTCGCCGGCTGTCTGGAAGGCCTCGCGCAGGGCCGGCGCGGCGCGCCCGTCGCGCTGCAGGCCGAGGGCCACGGCCAGCGCGCCGCGGTAGGAGTTGTCGCTCTCCGCGGTAAAGGCGTGCAGCAGCACGGGCACGTTCTCCGGGTCGCCGCCGAGGCCCAAGGCGAGGGCGATGAAGGGCCGGTAGCCCTTGGTCTCGGCTTCCAGGTCGGCGCGCAACAGGCGCACCGCGGCGTCGCCGCCGATGTAGCCCAGCGAGATCCACGAGAAGTTCCTGACCATGACGTCCGCGTCCTCGTGGGCCGCCTGGGCCAGGGCCGCCACCGCCTGCTCGTCCGCGCCGCGGCGCAGCAGCGAGCCGAGCGCGATCGCGGCCGAACGCCTCAATTGCGTCTCGTTGCCGCGCAGCTCCACGAGCAGCAGCGCGGCGTCGCTGGCCTCGCCGCACTTCCCGAGCGACAGGAGCAGGTAGGAGCGCACCACGTAGTCCTGCAGCGCGCGCTCCGCCAGCAGGCCGCGCACCAGCACGGCGTTCTCGCCGCCGCCGGCGAGCCCCGCGCCGTAGGCCAGACCGGCCTGCACCATCGTCGGGAACTCGAGGAAGGCCGGCAGGGACAGCAGCCCGCGGAAGCACTCGGCGGCCTGCGGCCCGCCGATCAGACCGAGCGCCAGGCCGGCGTACATGCGCTCCTGCAGTTCCGCCTTCTTGTCGCGCACCAGCTCCTCGAGGCGCGGCAGCGACACCGTCTCTCCCCACACTCCGAGCGCGAGGATGGCGTGCAGCCGGACCAGAAACTGCTCGTCGCGCAGCGCCTGGAACAAGGAGGGGCGCACCCCGGGATCGCGCGTCTTGGCGAGCGAGTGCACCGCGGAGATGCGCACGAAGGGATTCGCGTCGCGCAGGGCGCTGACCACGTGCGGAATGAGCGAGTGCTCGCGATCCCGGGCCGTGACCGCCTGGAAGGGCTCGTCCACGTCCACCGTGGCGGCGGCGCCGGCCACCAGCGCACGGCGCAGTCCGATGAGCGGCTCGCGGTTGTAGTACCACCAGAACTCCCAGCGCGTCTCGTCGAACGGGATCTGCGGGCCCTTGCCCGGATGGGTGAGACCATCCTTGTCGGGCTGCTCCTCGTTGACGCCCGGGGCGCTCGGAGCAGCGGGCGCCTGGGCGGTCGCGGTCGCGGCCGGGAGCAGGAGCGCGAGCAGCAGCAGAGGAAACCGCAACCTCTTCATCGGGGACTCCGTTCGCAAGTGACCGGCCGCGCGCGGCCGTCGCCACGGTCGTGCGCGCGTTTATCGTACTGTCCGGCGGGCCGCCCTTCATGCCAGCGTTCCTCCGATTACGTCGGGTCGCCGCGGCGGCCCACGCAACTGGGGTCGGTCGGCCCGGCGGCAGTCGCCGCTCGCGCTGGCGCGCGGCGCCCGCTACCCTGGGTCCTTTCGGCCGGAAGAGCCGTCGGCCCGGCGTCGCGGGCCGCGGCCGGGAGCGCTGCTCATGCGCGTCGCCTATCTGGATTGCTTCTCGGGCGTGGCCGGGGACATGTTTCTCGGCGCGCTGCTGCACGCCGGCCTCCAACAGGAGCACCTGGAGGCGGAGCTGGGCAAGCTCGGCCTGAGCGGCTTCCGGCTCAAAACGGAGCGCGTCAGGAGGTGCGGCCTGGACGGCCTGCGCGTCGAGGTCGTGGCCGAGGAGGGCTCCCACCCGCCGGAACGGACGCTCGCCGACATCAAGACCATCCTGGCCGGCTCGGCGCTGCCGCCCGAGACCAAGGACCGCGCCAGCGCGGTGTTCACGCGCCTGGCCGAGGCGGAGGCGGCGGTGCATGGCGTCACGCCGGGCGAGGTGCACTTCCACGAGGTGGGGGGAATCGACGCCATCGTGGACATCGTCGGCACGGTGGCGGGCCTGCAGCTCCTGGGCGTCGAGGCGGTCTACGCCTCGCGCATCACGCTCGGCCGCGGCGTGGCCGCCACCAGCCACGGCACGCTGCCGGTCCCGGTGCCCGCGACCCTGGAGCTGCTCAAGAACGCGCCGGTGGTCTTCTCCGACCTCGAGGGCGAGCTGGTCACCCCCACGGGAGCGGCGCTGGTCGCGACGCTGGCGAGCAGGATGGGCGCGGGCTACTCGCTCGTGCCGTCGGCCGTGGGCTACGGCTTCGGCGCGCGCGAGCGTGCAGGGGGGCCGCCGAACGCGCTGCGCCTGATCCTCTGCGAGGCCACGGACCCGTGCGAGGAGGTCGTCGTCCTCGAGACCAACCTCGACGACGCCACGGGCCAGGTGGTCGGGTTCCTCATCGGCAAGCTGCTCGCGGCCGGGGCGCTGGACGCCTACGCCGTGCCCGTGCAGATGAAGAAGTCGCGCCCGGGAATCCTGTTCTGCGCCATCAGCGACGAGGCGCGCGCGGACGCGCTCGAGCGCATCATCTTCGCCGAGACCGCCACGCTGGGCGTCCGGCGCCAGCGCGTGCGCCGCACGCGCCTGGAGCGGACGAGCGCGCGCATCCTGACCTCGCTGGGGGAGGTCACCACCAAGTTCGCGCGCGGCCCGGGGGGCCTGCGGCGCGCCGCGCCCGAGTACGAGGACGTGGCGCGCATCGCCGCCGAAAGGGACCTGCCGTTCCGCCAGGCGCTCCAGCCCCAGCTTGATCTTTTCGCTGGGGGAGAGGGCCGAGAGGTCCGGCGGGCGGCGGGGCGGCGCCCCCAGGGGGAGGCGCGAAGCCTGGGTCTCCTGCCGGAGC
>DYIW01000019.1:0-10608 GCA_020723465.1 Phycisphaera mikurensis | reverse complement strand
CCGCCAGGCGGTGGAGACGATCCAGCGCGAGCTGCCGCTCTGGCCGGCCGAAGGCGAGGCCAGGGAGGGACAGGGAGCGTAGCGCTCCCGCGCGCCGGCCCGCGCTTCAGGGAGCGAGGCGCGCCGCGGCCGGCAGCCCGTCGAGAGCGGCTCCCAGGCGCCGCAACGCCTCGGCGAGCAGATCGGGATCCCGGCCGAAGGCGACGCGGAAGTGCGCGGGCGCGCCGAAGAAGCGGCCCGGGGTCAGGTTCACGCCGCGCTCGCGCAGCAGCCGTTCGAGAAAGGGCTCGCAGTCGGCCAGCCCGCGGATCCTGGGAAACGCCAGCAGGCCGTGCTCCGGCGCCACCCAGTCGAGGTCCTGCCGCCCGGCCAGGAAGCGGTCCAGGACCGGCCGGGCCCGCCCGATCACCTCGCGGATGCGGCGCCGGAACGCGTCCTGCTGCGCGAAGATCCGGCAGGCGATCTGCGCCGAGGGAAAGGGTGGATGCACCACGAACAGGTCGTTCAGGCGCAGCGCGCGCTCGATCAGCTCGGGCGGGGCGAACAGCCAGCCGAGGCGCAGCCCGCCCAGCCCGTAGGCCTTGGTGGCGCTGGAGACGGTCACGCGGTTTCCGCCGGCGCGGAAGGCGGTGCGCGCGCCCTCGGCCAGGTCGAGGTAGACCTCGTCCACGAACAGCAGCGCGCCCGCCTGGGCGGCTACGCGCGCGCATTCGTCCAGAGCGGCGTCCGGCAGGCGCACGCCGCTCGGGTTGTGCAGGTTGGTCAAGGCGACCAGGCGCGTCCGCTCCGTCAGCAAGCAGCGCAGCTCCTCCGGGTCCACGGCGAACCCGCTCGCGAAGCCGCGCGGCAGCGCGCGCACCGAGGCGCCGGCCAGGCCCGGCAGGATCCTCAGGTTCGGATACGACGGCGTCTCGACGATGGCCTCCTCGCCCGGCTCGAGCAGGGCGAGGAAGGCCAGGGCCGTGGCGTACGAGGCGGAGGCCGTGACCAGCACGCATTCGGGCGGCACGCCGTAGTGCGTCGCGACGCGCGCGCTGATCTCCCTGGGCCGGTCGTGGTCGTCCGGCGCGAGGACCAGGTCCTGCGCGGAGAGGCCGAGGTCCGCGGCGGAAAGCTCGGGCATGCTGCTGCTGGTGAGCCGGTGCGTCCCCTCCTGGCCGCGCGTCTTGGCCCAGCGCATGTAGGCAAATTCCTCGAAGCGCATGGCGCGCGATGGTAGCCTGCCGGGCATGGAATGGCGATGGCGGCGTCTTGCGCTTTGGTGCGCGGCGCTCCCCCTGTGCTGCGCGGTCGCGGGCCTGGCGCAGGAAGAGAGCGCGGCGGACGCGACCTCGGTCGAGACGGACGACGAGGATCCGCTCGCCTGGGTCGGCCCGCACGAGGTGCACTTCGTCGCGCGCGTGGGGGCAGGAGGGGCCGCGCTCCGCTCCGGACCGGACCCGAACTACCGCGTGGTGCGCGAGGTTCCGGCCGGTCACCTGCTGGTCGTGGTGGGGGAGGCCCCCGGGCACACCCGGGTGCTGGTGCCGGACGGCTACGTGGCCTACATCCACTCGCGCTACTTGAAGGTGGACGACGAGGGCATCGGCGTGGTCACCAGCTCGCGCGTCAACGTGCGCTCGCTGCCCAGCTCGCAGGGCGACTATCCCATCGGCCAGGTCAACGCCGGCGTGGTGGTCTGGGTGTGGGGGCGCAAGGGCGAGGAGGACGGCTGGTGCGAGGTGACCGCGCCCGCGGACCTGCCGCTCTGGGCGGCGGAAGGGGACCTGGACATCGCCGGGGACCCGCGCTCGGACGCGGCGCTCCTGGCGCAGCTCGAGGCGCTGCGCGGCGAGCGCCGCAAGGCCTGGGAGGACCGGGCGGGCGAGGCGGCGGCGCGCGCCGCGGCGCGGCGCCAGGCCGAACAGGCGCTGGAGCGCGTCCAGGAGGCGCGTTCCCTGCTCGACGCCGCCCGCCAGCAGGGCGCGGCCGCGGACGTCGAGCCGGTGAAAGCGCTGCTCGCCTCCATCCTGGAGAGCAGCACGGATCCGGCGGTCGGCCTGCAGGTCGAGGCGCTCCGGCGCGACATCGCGCTGATCGAGCAGCTCCAGGAAGCCGAGCGCGCGCGCGCGGCGCTCCTGGCGCAGCTCGCCGCCGAGCGCCAGCGGCTCGAGGACGAGCGCGTGGCCGCGGCCAAGGCGGCCAAGGAGGAGCTCTACGGCGGCAAGCTGCCGGAGGTGGGGCAGGAGGGCGCGTGGAACGGCTTCCTGCGCGAGCGGGCCGACGATCGCGAGCACCCCTTCGCGTTGGAAACGGGCACGCGCGTGGCCGCGTGGCTGCGCTGCTCCTCGGGCAGGCTCCGGCTGGCCGATTTCGCCGGCCTCCAGGTGTGCGTGCGCGGCCGCGTGCTGAGCATCGCCGGCGCGCCGCTCATCGACGTGCAGCGAATCGAGATCATTCGCAAGTAGGCGCGCCGCCGGCGTCGCCCGGGCTCTCTTCCTGGCAGGCGCCGAGGAACTCGGCGCGAAACGCGGCGGAGGCGCCGCGCCGCACGGCCTCGCCGGCCGCGCGCACCAGCCGCTGATAGAAGCGCACGTTGTGCCGCGCCACCAGGATCGGGCCGAGCATTTCGTCGCAGCGATAGAGGTGGGCGAGATAGCCGCGTTCGAAGCGCGCGCAGGTCTCGCAGTCGCACGCGGCATCGAGGGGCTCGCGCGAGTCGCGCAGGGCCGCGTGGCGCAGGCGCACCACGCCGCGCGAGGTGAAGGCCTGGCCGGTGCGGGCATGGCGCGTGGGCAGCACGCAGTCGAACAGGTCGCCGCCGCTCTCGATGGCGAGCAGCAGGTCCTCCGGATAGCCGATGCCCATGACGTAGCGCAGAAGCTGGGGCGGGAAGCGCGGCAGCACCTGGCTCACCGTGGCGGCGGTTTCTTCCCGGGATTCGCCCACGGCGAGCCCGCCCAGAGCGAGGCCGTCGAAGCCCATCGACCCGAGCACCTCGACCTGGCGAGCGCGCGTTTCCAGGTCGGCCGCGCCCTGGACGATACCAAACAAGGCCTGCCCGCTATGCACTCGAGCGCGGTGGCAGGCGAGGGCGCGCTCGGCCCAGCGGATGGTCCGCTCGGCCGCCGCCGCGATGTCGCGCGCCGCCGCGGGCAGGGCGACCGGCTGGTCGAGGACCATGGCGATGTCGGGATCGAGAGCCTCCTGGATCCGGATCACCTCTTCCGGCGTCAGCAGGATGGGCTCGCCGTCGAGGTGGGAGCGGAATGCGGCACCTTCCTCGTCGATGCGCACACGCGCCGCCTGGGAGAGCACCTGGTATCCGCCCGAGTCGGTCAGGATCGCGCCCTCCCAGCCCATGAAGCGGTGCAGCCCGCCGAGCGCGCGGATGCGCTCGGGCCCGGGCCGCAGGCGCAGGTGGTACGTGTTGGCGAGGAGGATCTGCACGCCGGCGCGGTCGAGGTCGCCGGGCGCGAGGGCCTTCACGCTGCCCGCGGTCCCGACCGGCATGAAGGCGGGCGTCTGGAAGGTGCGGCCGCGCACGGTCGCGAGCCCCGCCCGCGCGTTTCCATCCCTGGCTTCGATGCGAAAATCGATGGTCGCCACGCCCGTGTCTTGCGCCGGAAAGCGCGTGCCCGCCCGTCGCCGCGGTTCGAAACGTCCACGCCATCGAAAGTTATACCGAGATGCGCGACAGTCGGGAAGAACGTGCGCTGCCGCTCACAACCCCTTCCAGCGTGCGTTCGCACACGGCGCCGATTTGGGAGGAAACGGCATAAGTCGAGCGAGCGGAAGGTTTTCGAGATTCTGGTGGCATGGAACGAAGCTTGCAAATAGGATCGCAGAGGAGCGCAGGGTCCGCCCGGACCCGGCCTCGCATCGAGTCGCCCCAGAGCTGCAAAGACAGGAGACGACGATGGGCATCCGCCTCCATCAGCTACTTCTGACCGCCGGGCTGATCGTGGCCATTCAGCCGCTCGCGCAGGCCGGCAACTACGGCTTCGCGAACAAGGAAGGAGGAGGGCAGAACGACCCGATCATCCAGGTGTCGGCGTCGATCGCCCCCAACACCGGCGCCACCTTCTCCATGACCGAGGAACAGGCGAACGCCCTGTACACGTTCAACCTCGGCGGCCTGACCTTCGACATGTCGGCGACGCCGCCGGTCATCCCGCAGAACGCGAACGGGGCCAACCAGTTCATCCGCCTCCGCTTCCCGATGGAGATCACCAACAAGATCCGCAAGAGCCTGATGAAGGACAAGGCGGGACTGGCGGCCACCTCGTTCCTGACGAAGCACATCACCTTCACGGACGAGACCGGCGCGCATGTGCCCGGCATCGCGGTGGTCAAGGGGAAGAACGTGCTGGGCGCCAAGGTGGGAAACGACCCGAACTTCCCGACCTGGCTGGATGCCAAGGGCAAGAACAAGCTGCTCGACGAGAACAGCTTCGTCTACATCTCGTCGACCGCCGGTGATCTGGACCTGGCCACGATCGCGGCCTTCGGCGGCGATCTCGGCACGCCGGAGACCTCGGACATCAACGAGGTGCGCGTGCGCCTGCACGAGATCGACGGCGTGATCGTCAACGGCTACTGGGTGCTGAAGATCGGCGACGCGACCGGCACTCCGCTCGACATCGGCACGCTGACCATCGACGAGTTCATCGCCACCGCGCCCGTGACGCCGCCCAAGACCAACAACGGCAACCAGGTGGTCGAGTCCTTCTCCAACTACATCGTGCGCTATTCGGAGCCCGTGGCTCCCGAGTCCGTCGGCTTCAGCGGCGACCAGGTGAACGAGTTCAACGCGCAGCCGCAGACCGTCCCGATGCTGTACAACGGCAACACGGCGCTGATCCCGAATCCCGAGAACCTGCAGGTCCCGTACTACCCGAACTTCGCCATGGGCGCCTCGCCGAACGGCGTGCTCTTCTTCATCGTTCCCGTCGACATCTCGCCGCGCAACCCGAACAACCTGTCCGAGATCAAGGTCAAACCGCTCATCGACATTCCGGGCAAGGTCGACGTCACGCTCCTCGGGCTCGCCATCTCCAACAACGCCAACATCACGAGCCTCCCGGGCGCGCCGAACGTGGCCTCCGCGGCCACGTCGCTGTACAACTCCCAGTTCGACGACACGACCGCGCTCGCCTCGGCGACCTTCCACACGCCCGCCGGCGGCCGCGCCTTCACGAACATTCCGGTGCCGCCGGAGACCATCTTCTACCTGCCGCTCACCGGGACCGGAGTGGGCGCGATCAACCTCGACGGCCAGGGCTTCGAGACCAACGACCCGGCCACGCAGAAGATCCTGATCTTCACCAACGCGACGGAAATCGCCGCCTGCCCGTTCGGATCGTTCCTGCTCGGCTGCAACAAGAACGTTTTCGGCGATCCGACCACCGTGAATCCCGTCGGCCTGGGCGGCAACCCGGTGGCGCTCGCCGGGCCCACGCCTTATCCGGGCGTGAACGAGGGCAGCACCGGGTCCACGGCCAACGGCGACAATCCGTACTCGGTCTATCCGATGGGCTTCGAGACGCCGTGCCGCAACTCCGACGGTGACGAGCGGCTGGCCCAGGCGCCGCTGATCGGCTCGGCCGGCGACATCCAGATCGGCGACTTCCTGGACAAGCTGTTCTTCGACACGCTCAACCCGTGGTTCAACCCGACCCTGGCGCTGCACCAATCGCTGGTCGGGCAGGTGCTGCTGCAGGCCAACTGCATCGCCGACCCGCCCATGCCCAACCCGCCGCCGCTGCGCCTGCCGGTGGGCCTGCCGCCCATCGACGTCGTGTTCAACCAGCAGAAGCTGAAGAAGCCGGCCTTCGTCATCGAGGGCGAGGAGGTCTTCACCTTCGCCTACGCCCTGAACGTCATGCTCCTGCCGAACACGACCAATCCGCTCGCGGGCGACACCTACCCGACCTTCCCGCACAACGGACCCACGCCACAGACCTACTCGCCGGGGCTGCCGTACGCCGCACGCCAGCAGATCGGCAACTTCCTCTACGTGACCGATCGCGACCAGGGGCTGGTGCAGTGCCTGAACTCCAACACCTTCTCGCTGGTGGCGAGCATCCAGACGCCCGATCCGGAGGGGCTGGGCCTGGCGCCCGACCTGAGGACCATCTACGTGTCCAACTTCGGCGATGACTCGGTCTCGATCGTCGGGACCGATCCCCTGTCGCCGACCTTCCACAAAGAGATCAACCGCGTGAAGGTGGGGGCGGGACCGCGCGACGTGGCGGTGCAGCCCGACGGCGAGGACGTGCTCATCTGCAACTACCTCGGCAACTCGGTGTCGATCCTCGAACCCAAGTCCCAGACGATCCGCAACACCCTCACGAACAGCATCAAGCGACCCTGGGAGGTGGTGCTCACGGCGCGTCACACCGCGCAGACAGGCTGGGGCGCGGGCGTCTACTTCGGGTTCATCGCCAACCAGCAAGGTGGCGACCTCGTCATCTACGAATCCGGGCCGTCCGGCGCGTCCGGCTTCGGCGCGGACGACATCCGCTGGTCGGCCAGCCTCACCCAGCCGCTCACTGAGTTGCGCGGCATGGCGTACGATCCCTTCACCTACCCGGGCTGCGTGACCTACCTCCCGGGCGGCGTGTTCTGCACGCACCGCGACGAGGACACGGGCCAGGCGATGATCACGCGCGTGGCCTGGACCGCCCAGCTCCCGTCCGCCGGGGCGTTCCCGCCGGTGCCGCTGCCCTCCTCGCCGCTCAACGCGCCCGGCATCCTGCAGCGCAAGTTCGAGGTCGTGGGCACCTGGGGCGGGCCGCTCGTCCCGATGAACCAGAAGCTCAACTACGGCGGCCAGGATCAGACCCCCTACGACGTCGCGCTCAACGACTTCAGCGCCCGGGACTTCTTCTCGGCCATCCCGCAGAACGCGCAGACCAACGGTGCCGCGAACCCGGCGGTCCCGGCGGCCGCGGCGGGCACCATCAACAGCAAGCACCCGCACCGCATCGTGCAGGGATTCATCGTGCCCACGGTGACGCCGGACAGGATGTACGTGTCCTTCCCGGCCGACAACCGCGTGGAAGTCCTCGAAGCGAACCTCTCGGGAGTGCGCGTCAACAGCGTCGAAGGGCTGGCCGCGCCCGGGCGCATGGCGTCGTACTTCGACCAGTAGCCGCGCCATGTCCCGACGGGACAGGAACGACGATTGTTGGAGCAGCCGCTTGCTCGCAAGGAGCCGCCGATGGGTGTCCGTTTGAAGCACCTGATCCCCGCCGCCGCCCTTCTGATCTTGTCCCAGCCCGCTGCGCAGGCCGGGAAGTACGGCTTCGCCGACAAGGAAGGGGGCGGCAAGAACGACCCGGTCATCGAGGTGTCGGCCAGCATCGGTCCGAACGCCGGGGCGATCTTCTCGCTGACCGAGGAGGTCGCGAACCAGCTCTACACCTACAACTCGACCACCGGCAACTTCGACCTGAGCACCCCGATCCCGACCATCCCTCAGATTGCGAACGGCGCCAACCAGTTCATCCGGCTCGAGTTCCCGATGAGCATCGCCAAGAAGAAGGTGCGGAACTCGCTCGCCAAGAACTCGGCGGCTCTGTCAGCCACGTCCTTCCTCATGCCCAACATCCTGATCCAGGACGAGACCGGGGCGCACGTGCCCGGCATCGCGGTGATCGACGGCAAGACCGTGAACGGCACGAGCGTCAAGAACAACCCCGACTTCCCGCGCTGGGATGATGCCAAAGGCAAGAACCGGCTGGTCGGCAAGAAGGTCTTCACCTATGTCTCGGACCTCGGCGACCAGGACCTCTCCTCGATCGCCGCGTTCGGCGGCACGGTCGGCACGCCCGAGACCTCGGCCATCAAGGAGGTACGCGTGCGCCTCTCCTCGGTGGGGGGGGTGATCGTCAACGGCTACTGGGTGCTGAAGATCGGCGACGGCACCGGGGTGCCGGTGGACGCGGGCACGGTGAATATCGCCTCCTTCACGGCCAAGAGCCCGGTGACGCCGCAGAAGTACGTGAACGGCAACCTCGTGGTCGACGCCTTCTCCAGCTTCGTGGTGGAGTACAACGAGCCGGTCGTGCCGGAGTCCGTGGGCTTCAGCGCCGAGAAGGTCAAGGAATTCAACGCCGGCAATCCGCTCCTGCCCATGGTCTACAACGGCAACAGCGCCATGGTGCCGAACCCGGAGGACATCCAGGTTCCCTTCTATCCCAACTTCCGCATCACCGGGACCGTGAACGGCGTGTCCTCGTTCACCGTCCCCTTCGACGTGCGGCCGGTCAACCCGAACAACCTGTCCCAGTACGTCATCAACCCGTTGATCGACCTGCCGGGCAAGCTGGACTTGACGCTCAAGGGCCTGGCATACAACACCAATACCGGCTGGACCTCCCTGCCGCCGGTGGGGACCATCTTCATCGCCAGCGCGGCCACGTCGTTCTACAATGTCGCCTTCAATGACGAGACGGCGGACGCGTCCGAGAGCTATCACCTTTCCGGCAGCCGCGCGTTCACCAACGTGCCCGTGGCGCCGCAGGCCCTCTACTTCGCCCCGCTCACGGGCACCGGCCTGGGCGCCGTCAACCTGGACGGGAACGGCTTCGAGACCAACGCGCCGGACGTGGAGAAGCTGGTCATCCTGACGAACTGGTTCACGGACGTGAACGACCCGTTCGGCGTGGCCCTGCTCGGCGGCAACCCGGCCCGCTTCGGCGACCGCACCGGCACCAACGTCATCGGCGTCGGCGGCAATCCCGCGGCCCTGGGCGGGCCCACCCCCGTGCCCGGCGTGAACGAGGGTTCCTGGGGCACCACGGCCAACCAGGGCAACCCCTTCGCCATCTACCCGCCCGGTTTCGAGACCGTGGCGCGGAACTCCAACGGCGACACGCGCCTGGCCACGGCGCCCACAGTCGGCGCGGTCGGCGACATCCAGGTTGGCGACTTCCTCGACAAGCTCTTCTACGACACGCTGAACGGCTACAACGCGCCGATCGGTCTGCACACGGCCCTGTCGCTCGGCGGCCTGCCGGTCGTCGGGAGCTACCCCAGCAACAACATCTCGGATCCGCCCTGTCCCAACCCGCCGCCCATGCGCCTCCCGGTCGGGCTGCCGCCGGTGGACATCATCTTCAGCCAGCAGAAGCTCAAGAAGCCGGCCTTCCTCATCGAGGGAGACGAGGTCTTCTCCAACATCTTCCCGCCGCCGCCCTACTGCGCGCACTCCTGGAGCCGGGTGTTCTTCCTGCAGAACCCGTATAACCCGCTCGCGGTGGATCTCTATCCGACCTTTGCGCAGAACGGCCCCTGGTACCAGTCCTTCCCCATACCGACTCTTGCCACGCTTCCTGGTGGTGTTCCGAGCACCTGTCCGGTGGGGGTGCCGTACTCCTCGCGCCAGCAGGTCGGCAACTTCCTCTACGTCACCGACCGCGACAACGGCGTGGTGCACTGCCTGAACTCGAACAACTTCTCGGTGATCGACACGATCCAGACCGCCGATCCCGAGGGACTGGGGATTTCTCCTGACCTGCGGTCGCTGTGGGTGTCGAACTTCGGCGCCGACACGGTGTCGTTGATCGGCACGGATCCCTGGGCGCCGGGGTTCCACAAGGAGATCACGACCATCAAGGTCGGTGCGGGCCCGCGGGACGTCGCCGTCCAGCCGGACGGCGAGGACATCTTCGTGTGCAATTTCCTCGGCAACACGGTATCGATCATCGACCCGACCGCGCAGACAGTGCGCAAGACCGTCTCCAACGCCATCAAGAAGCCCTGGCAGGTGTGCCTGTCGCAGCGGCACAACGCCACGGGCTGGCTGTGCGGCGCCTACTTCGGCTTCATCGGCAACCAGGGCACGGGCGACATCGTGGTGTATGAGTCTGGCCCGACGGGCTCGACCGGCGTGGGCCTGGACGACATCCGCTGGAAGGTGGAGCTGCTCCAGCCTCTCTCCGACATGCGGTACATGAGGTATGACCCCCTGACGCACCCCGGCCATCCCACGGGCTCGTACTACGGCGGCTACCCGCCCGCGGTCGGCGCCATGCCCGGCGGCGTATACGTGACGCACCGCGACAGCGACACGGGCCTTGCCATGATCACGCGCGCCTGCTGGACCTCGCAGCTCCCCTCGGCAGGGGTGTTCCCGCCCACGCCCGTACCGGGTTCGGTCCTCAGCGCGCCCGGCGTGTTCAGCCGCAAGTTCCAGGTGGTCGGCACCTGGGGCGGCCCGCTCGTCCCGATCAACCAGAAGATCAACTACGGCGGCCAGGACCAAGTGCCCTACGGCATGGCCCTGAGCGACTTCAACGCCTGGAACTTCTTCAGCTACAACCCGAGCGGCTTGCAAACGAACGTGGGCGGCTGGAACGCTCCGCCTTCTCCCGGCGCCGGCGGCCGCAACAGCAAGCACCCGACGCGCGGCGGCGGGCCCACGTGGGCGCCGGACCGCATGTACGTCTCGTTCCCGGGCGACAACCGCATCGAGGTGCTCGAGGCGAACGTCTCCGGGCTGCGCGTCAACACCATCGAGGACGTGCCCACCCCGGGCAGACTCGCCTCCTACTTCGACCAGTAGGCAGAGCCTGAGCAGGAATCCCCCGCGGCCGCGTTGCGAGCGCCGGGGGGGCCGAA
>DYIW01000018.1:31360-34838 GCA_020723465.1 Phycisphaera mikurensis | reverse complement strand
CTGCTCGCTCCTCGACCCGGCGCGGCTACCGGTAGATACCTGCTCAGGCTCTCAGAGCGACACGGCGCCGCCGCTCAGCGCGCCAGGCGCAGCACGGCGGCGCAGAACTTGTCGATCCCGGCGGCGACCTGCGAGATGCGGTTCGCCAGCATGTAGGCCGGGGTGGTCACGATGCGGCGGTCCTGATCGACGACGACGTCGTCCACCGCGCACTTCTGGTGGCGCGCGCCCGTGGTCTCGAGGCGCGCCGCCGTGCCGGCGTCGCTGCCGATGGTGAGCGTCACCCCCTCGCTGCCGAACAGGCGCGCGAGCACGGCCGGGGCGATGCACGCCGCGCCGATGGGCTTCTTCGCCGCATGCATCTCCTTGAGGAAGCGGGCCACATCACCGTGGACGCGCCAGTCCGCTTCGCCCTTGGCGAAGTCGCACAGGTTCTTGGCGGCGCCGAAGCCGCCGGGCAGCACCACCGCGTCCACGTCCGCTGCCTTGAGCTTCGCCACGTCCGTGATGGCGCCGCGCGCGATGCGCGCCGCTTCCCTCAGCACGTTGCGCTTCTCGGTCGTGCGCTTGCCGGTGCTGTGATCGACGACGTCCGCCTGGTCGACGTTCGGCGCGGCGCACACGACCTCGGCCCCGAGGCGGTCGAGCGCGAGCAGCATGAGGACCGATTCGTGGATCTCGGCGCCGTCGTTGACGCCGCAGCCGGAAAGGATGACCGCGACCTTCGTCATGATTCTGCTCCAGGTATCAGAGGCCCGCGCCATCCTACCAGTCCCGCGGCCCGTGCACTGCCTGCGCGGCGCGGCTACGATGCCGGGAGGAGCACGCCGCCATGCCGAGAGAGAAGAAGACCACGGCGCAAGGCCGGGCGCGCGCCGCGTCGGGTCCGGAGCGCGCGCGCCGCGCCCGCGCCCTGCTCGCGCGGCTGCAGAAGGACTACCCGGACGCGGCCTGCTCACTGACGCACGCGAGCCCGCTGCAGCTGCTCGTGGCCACGATCCTCTCGGCGCAGTGCACGGACGAGCGCGTCAACCGGATCACGCCGGACCTGTTCCAGAAGTACCCGCGGCCCGAGGACTATGCCGCCTCCCCGCCTGGCGCGCTGGAACAGGACATCCGCTCCACTGGCTTCTTCAACAACAAGGCGAAGTCCCTGCGCGGGCTGGGCAAGGCGCTGGTGGAGCGGCACGGCGGCGAGGTGCCGCGCACCATGGAGGAGCTGCTCCAGCTCCCGGGCGTGGCGCGCAAGACCGCGAACGTCGTGCTCGGCACGGCCTTCGGCGTGGCCTCGGGCATCACGGTCGACACGCACGTGTTCCGCCTGGCCCGGCGCCTGGGCCTGAGCGCGGCCGGGAGCCCGGAGCAGGTGGAACGTGACCTCATGGAGGTGATCCCGCGCGCGGACTGGATCTTCTTCGGCCACGCCCTGATCCAGCACGGCCGCCGCGTGTGCCAGGCCAGGCAGCCGCGCTGCGCCGACTGCGCCCTCGCGCGCCTCTGCCCCTCGGCCCAGGCGGCGCCGGAAGAGGCATGAGACGCGCGCGGCGCGCTCTCACCGCCCGCTGCCTCGTGCTACACTCTCTCTATCGCGTTCAGGCGCAATCAGCCCAGGGAGCTTCAGCATGAGTCTTCCGCGCCTCGCCGTGACCAGCGCGCTTGTTCTCTCGGCCGCGCTGGAGGGGTTTGCGTTCGCCCAGGAGCTGCTGCCGCGCGCGCTGCCGGCGCAGAGCGCGGTGCGTGCTCTGCCGCTCCCGCCTGGCGCGCCCGCGCGCGCCGCGGCAGGTCACCGCCTGATCGTGAAGTTCCGGGACGAGCTGCGGGCGCGCGCCACGGCCGAAGGCGGGCTGCGCTCGGCCGCGGGCGCCGATCTGGGCGAGGCGCAGCGCTTCGCCTCGCGCCTCGGCCTGACGTTCGCGCCGGCGATCCGCCTGCCCGAGAGCCTGCTCGCCGACCTGGCCGCGCGTGCCGCGGCGCGCTCCAACCGCGCTCAGCCCGACCTCGCTGGCATGCTGTACGCCGGCCTCCCCGGCGCCACGGCGGAGCAGCTCGAAGCGGCGGGCATCGCGCTGCAGCAGCTCCACGCGGTCGAGTACGTCGAGATCGAGACGCTCGGAGTCCCTCCGCCCGGAGACGTCGCGCCCACCACCCCGGATCTGTCCGGCTTCCAGGACTATGTCGGCCCGGACCCGGGGCTGGACGCGGTCCACGCCTGGTCGCTCGGGGTGACTGGCGCGGGAATCCGCCTCTCCGACTGCGAGTACGGCTGGGTGTACACGCACGAGGACCTGGTCGATCGCGACTGCCACCCGGAACCGGGACAGACGATCCATCCGGTTACGGTGAGCCTGGGCTGGGACGAGCACGGCACGGCGGCGCTCGGCGAGACCTCGGCCGTGGAGAACGCCTACGGCTGCTCCGGGGCTGCTCACGGCGCCGAGGTCTGCACCTATCCCGAGAGGTCGGTCGAGGAAGGGTACCGGCGGCTCACGTGCATCACTCACGCCATCGCCAACTCGGCGCCCGGCGACGTGGTCATGCTGGAGATGCAGGCGGTCGGCGCGGGCGGGGACTATGCGCCCGCGGAGACCTCTCTGTCGATCCACACGGTCACCCGGACCGGCGTGGACGCCGGCGTGGTCGTGGTGGCCGCGGCTGGGAACGGCAACCAGAACCTGGACGGCGCGCCCTACGCCACGTACCTGAGCTGGGGAGACAGCGGCGCCATCATCGTCGGCGCCGGCAGCGCGGACCTCGCCCACGACAAGCTCTCCTTCAGCACGTATGGGTCGCGCGTGAACGTACACGGCTGGGGCGACTGGGTGTTCTCGCTCGGCTACGGCGATTACGCGGCGTACGGCGGCGACAAGAACCAGCGCTACACCGCGGGCTTCAGCGGCACGAGCTCGGCCACTCCCTTCGTCGCTGCCGCGTGCGCCCTGATCCAAGAGCATGCGCTCGATACCTTTGGCCAGCCGCTCGCGCCGGAAGACCTGCGCGACCTGCTGGTGGCCACCGGCGTGCCGCAGGGCACGGGCGGCCACATCGGGCCCTTCCCCGACCTGCAGGCCGCCTTCGACACTCTCTTCCCGCCCTGGAGCGACTTGGGGCTAGCCCTGGCCGGCCAATCCGGCGAGCCGCGCCTCCGAGGGAACGGCACGCTCCTCGCGGGCGAGCCGTGGCAGCTCGAGCTGGAGAACGCCCGGCCCCAGGCCTTCGCTCTCTTGGTGCTCGGCCTGACCAGCGTCCAGCTTCCGTTCCTGGGGGGAACGCTCGTCCCCTCGCCGGACATCCTCTGCGGGCTCGCCACGGACCCCAGTGGCGGCCTGGTCCTCGGAGGCATTGCTCCCTCCGGCATCGTTCCGGGCGTCAGCCTCTGCTTCCAGTACTGGATCGACGATGCCGCCGGCCCGCAGGGCGCCGCGGCCTCGAACGCGGTCGCCTGCACGACTCCCTGAAGCGCGGCGGCGGGACGCACGCC
>DYIW01000018.1:19870-31350 GCA_020723465.1 Phycisphaera mikurensis | reverse complement strand
GCGTCCCCGGACTGCTACGAGAGCGTAACCACGTCCGCTTCTGGCAACGCGAAGCCGGCCCGCGTTTCGTCCCCTGCCCGGTGCATGCGCCAGGCACTGCCGTTGCTATGCTCTCGTGGGATCGCCTCCTGCCGCGCGCTGGCGGGCGGGCGGCGACGGTCCCTGCGCACGTCATCCCACAGCGGAGTCAACCCATGTTCGTGTTCGCGTGCCTGTGCGCCCTGGCAACGTCGGTGCCGGCGCCTCACTGGCGCTCGGAGGTCCTCTTCCAGGCGCCCGTCAAGCTGAGCGGCTGCGCCATCGGCGACGTGGATCCCGGGCTTCCCGGCGCCGAGGTGGTGGCCGTGGGCGGAAACGGCGGCGTGTTCGTCGCGGCGCGGGGCGCCGAGGGCTGGACTGGACAGGAGGCGTTCCTGGCCACGGGCGAGATGATCCAGTGCGCGATCGGGGAGGTCCTGCCCGACGTTCCGGGTCTCGAGATCGTGGCCGTTGGGAAGGCGGCAGGCGCGGAGCGCGAGCCCGGGCAAGGAGCGGCCTTCCTCGTCTCGCGCGGCGAAGAGGGCTGGCGCGGGGAGAAGATCTACGGCTCCGAACGGCTGGTCCACGGCGTGTGCATCCACGAGGGCCGCGTCTACGTGACGGGCTACGACCAGCGCTTCGTGCGCCTCGCCTTCGACGGCACCTCCTGGACCGAGGAGGTGCTGGCGGCGCTGCCCGGGCCGGGCAAGACCTGCATTCCCATGGGCGACGCGTTCGTGATCGCCTGCTCCAACGGCTCGCTGGTGCGCGCAGAGGTGCGGGACGGCGCCTGGCAGGCCGAGACCTTCGACCAGCGCGAGAAGGGGCGCGGCCGCCTCGGCACCGACGGCACGCGGCTGGTCGTGAGCGACGACGACGGCGTGTTCTCGCTCATCGAGGACGGCCGGCGCGTGGAGCTGCTGCACGGCTCGCTGCGCCAGCGCGGCGCGGTCCTCGCCGACCTGGTGCCGGAGCGGGCAGGGCTGGAGATGGCCACGGCCGGCTACGACCGCGCGGTGCGCGTCTTCTGGGCCGCGGGTGAGGACTTCGAGACCGTCGCCCCCTACACTGACACCGAACGCTTCCACCACCTCGCGGCCGGCAACCTGGACGACGACCCGGCCGTCGAGCTGGTCGCCTGCGCCTTCTCCGGCCGCCTGGTCCTGGTGGAGCACGTGTCCGGCGCGCCCTGAACCGTCACGCCGGCACGGCCGGGGAGATCGATGTTCGCGCTGCCGTTCGACTTCGACGTCCTCCAGCATCGGCTCTTCGTGGTCGACGCCGAGCCGACGCCTGAGCTGGAAGGGGAGCTGTGGCGCGAGTTCGCGGCGCTCGATCGCGCCACCACCCGCGCCACGCTGCTCAGCGTGGGCGGGCCGTTCCGCGAGCGCGAGGTGGTCAAGGGCTTCGGCGTCGAACTGAGCGAGATCGGCGCGGGCTCGCTCGAGCGGCGCGGTTTCCTGGGGCGCGCCCTGCATCTGCGCGGCCGGCTGCGGGAAATCGCGCCGCATCGCGTCGACCTCAAGGTCGCCTCCGACCGCCTGGCCTGGCGCCTGGCCCTGGCCGGCGCGAGGCGCGCGCCCGCGCTCGCCGCGGCGCAAGGGCCGCTCGCCGGCCGCGCGCGCGACCAGGTCGCGTTCCTGCTGAAGAGCGATCTGTCGCGGCCAAACGCGCACGTGACCCAGGCGCTGCACACCGCGGCCGGGCTCGCCGCTCTCGGCGCGCGCGTGCGCCTGCTCGCGCCGCTCGCCCAGGCGAGCGTCGCCGAGGCCCTCGCCCCGCTCGCCGGCGACTACCCCGAGGCGACGCTCCGCCGCATCGAGCACCAGCCGCTGCCCGAGGTGCAGCGCTCGGCGCGCTACGGCCTGCGCCTGCGCCCGCTGCTCGCGGAGCTCGCGGCCGCGGGCTTCGGCACGCTCTACTTCCGCCAGGTGCGCATGGCCTCCATGCTGCTGCCTTGCGCCCGCGCTCTCGGCTTCCGGACCTTCATGGAGGCGCACCAGCCGTACACCACCTGGGCCGCGGCCGAGCGGCGCCGCGTCTGGGACGGCCACCCGGTGGCGCGGCGCGGCCACCTGGCCATGGCGCGCTGGGACCGCCGCTACGAAGAGCGCTGCTACGGCGAGCTCGAGGGCGTGGTCGCCACCACACGCGCCATGTGCCGGCGCGTGCGGCGCCTCGACCCGGGCTGCCCGGTCCTGCTGCTCCGGAACGGCGCGCCCGAGCCGCTGGAGCCGGCCACGCGCCTGGCGGACGAAGAGCGCCCCTACGACCTGGTCTACGCCGGCAAGACTTCGATCGAGAAGGGCGCGGGCGTGCTGGTCCAGGCGCTGGCGCACCTCCGGGGCGCGCGCCTGCTGGTGGTGGGCGGGCCGACCGAGCAGGAGTTCGCGCCGTTTCGCGCGCTGGCGCGCGAGCTGGGCGTCGAGCAGAGGATCGAGTTCCGGCCGTGGCTGCCGCAGGCCGAGCTGTTCGCGCTCATCCGGCAGGCCCGGGTTGCGGTGCACCCCTTGCCCGGCAGAGGCTCGCGCGAGTGGCGCGTGTTCACCTGCCCGCTCAAGGTGCTCGAGTACATGGCGCTCGGCACGCCCGTGGTCGCCACCGACTTGCCCGCGCTGCGCGAGATCGTGCGCCCCGGCGTTTCCGGCCTGCTGGTCGAGCCGGACCGGCCGGAGGCGCTCGCCGCCGGCATCGCCGCCCTGCTGGCCGACCCGGCGCGCGCCGAGCGGCTGAGGCTGGCGGCGCTCAGGCGCGTGCGCACCCTCGGCCGGGAGCGGCGCGCGCGGCGGCTGCTCGCATTCCTCGGCGGCGCCGAACGAGCATGGTGAGGTTCGCGCGCCAGAGCCGGCTCCGCTCCTTCGCGCAGCGGCTGCGCGCGCGCCGCAGGGTGCTCTTCTCCGCCAGCTCGCCGGTCAGCGTCCTCTGCCTGCGCCCGCTGCTCGAAGCGCTGGCGCGCGATCCGCGCATCGACCTGTTCTTCACCGGCGAGTACCGCGGCCGCGACGACGAAGCGGAGCTGCTCGCCTGCGCCGCCTTGAGCCGGGTGAACGTGCTCGGCGAGAACGAGGCCAAGGCGCTGCGCGGCGACCTCTACCTCTGCCCGGACAACAGCCGCGCGGGCAAGCGCTGCCACTGCCGCGTGCTCACCTTCCACGGCGTGTCCTTCAAGGGCCGCTCCCTGGTGGAGCGGGCGCGCTGGTTCCACCGCGTCTTCCTGGTGGGCCCCTATCAGCGCCGCCGCCTGGTGGAGCTCGGCGTCTTTCCGGAAGGGGACGCGCGCCTGCTCGACATCGGCATGCCCAAGCTCGACGGCCTGGCGCGCGGCGCGGTCGACCGCGGCGCGGCGCGGCGCGAGGCCGGCGCCGGGCCGGGCGAGACCTGCGTGCTCTACGCGCCCACCTGGGGGGAGCACAGCTCGCTCGTGACCATGGGCGAGGCGCTGCTGGCGGAGCTCTCGGCGCGCGGCGACGTCAAGGTCCTGATCAAGCTGCACGACCACCACGTCAACCCGGAGCGCTCGGCCGTCGACTGGGCGGAGCGCCTGCGCGGCCAGGGCCTGCCAAACGTCGTGCTCCACCAGGGACCGGACGTGGTGCCGGCGCTCGCGGCCGCCGACGTCCTCATCAGCGACGCCAGCTCCGTCACGCAGGAGTTCTGCCTGCTCGACCGTCCGATCCTGTTCGCCGACGTGCCGGAGCTGTTCGCCAGCGAGCGCTACCAGGACACGCTCGACCTCGAGACCTGGGGCCGCAGGATCGGGATCACGTTTCGCGCGCCGGAGGAGGTACACGCGGCCCTCGAGCGCAGCCTGCGCGCGCCCGGCGAGTTCTCGGCGTTGCGCCGCCAGGCCGCCGCGGACGTGTTCTATCACCCGGGCGAGGCCACGCGGCGCGGCGTGCTTGCCCTGTATCGCGCGCTCCGCCTGTCGGCCCCGCCCCTTCCCGCGTAGACGAACGGCGCTATGCTGCGTCCGGCACGCGGCCCGAGCGGGAGGCTCCCATGACCGCCAGGAAGATCCTCATGCTGGTCGGCGACTTCGTCGAGGACTACGAGGTCATGGTTCCCTTCCAGGCCCTGCAGATGGTCGGGCATACGGTGCACGCCGTCTGTCCGGGCAAGTCCGCCGGGGAGACGGTCGCCACCGCGGTGCATGACTTCGAGGGAGAGCAGACCTACAGCGAGAAGCGCGGGCACCACTTCGCCCTGAACGCCACCTTCGACGAGGTCGATCCCGGCAGGTACGACGCGCTCGTCATCCCGGGGGGACGCGCGCCCGAGTACCTGCGCCTGGACGAGCGCGTCATTGGCTGCGTGCGCGCCTTCGCCGAGGCCGGGAAGCCGATCGCCGCCATCTGCCACGGCGTGCAGGTGCTCGCCGCCGCTGCGGTGCTTGAGGGCAAGACGTGCACGGGCTACCCGGCCTGCGCGCCCGAGATCATCGCCTCGGGCGGCCGCTATCGCGAGGTCGGCCTGGACGAGGCGCACGTGGACGGCAACCTGGTGACGGCGCCGGCCTGGCCCGCGCACCCCCAGTGGCTGGCGAGCTTCCTGGAGCTGCTCGGCACGAAGATCGAGCCGTGAGGCGGCTGGCGCGGGGCGCGCCTCAGGCCTTCTTGCGCCGCGCCACGACCTCCACCATCTTGTAGCCGTCGGGGAACTTCTGGGGGCCGAGCTCGGTGATCACGACCGAGAACACGTACTCGTCGGCGCTCTTGATCTCGATCTCGAAGCGGAAGGCCTGGCGGCCGAGCTGCGGATCCTCGTCCGTGCCGCTCATGCTGATGAGCTTGCTGTCCGGCCCTGCCGGGCCGCGCGCGGTCACGGAATAGGTGCCCATGGTGTCGAAGCCCACGGCCGTGAACTCGCCGTGGCGGCGGTCGAAGCCCAGGATCTGCAGGCTCTCCGTCTTCATCCCCATCATCGAGCCGTCGGAGTGCAGCTCGAGGAAGCGCCCGCCGAGGATCATGCGCGCCGTGCCCGTGCCGCGCGACAGCATGGGTTCCCCGCCCGGCTCCATCCACATGCTGTAGCTCATCTCCCAGTCGCCGGCGAGCGTGGCGAGCAGCTCGTGCTCCTCGCCAGGTTGGGCCAGCTCCATCACCTCGGCCATGCTCGGCGCCCCCTCGCCCCCGGCCTGCGAAACGAGCTTCTGGGTCATGAGCAGCACGCCGCCCAGCACGAGGGCGGCGATCACCTGGTTACGTGCCTGCATGGTTCTCACTCCTGCACCGCGGCCGGGCCCAAGGCAATAGCCGCGGGCGCGCGCCTGTCAATGGACCTCTGATCGCTGACTGCTGACCGCTTCCCGTTTCCCGCTTCCCGCTGCTCGCTCACGCCGGCTCCGGCTGCGCCCGGCCGAAGTCCTCGAGGCCTTGTTCCCCCGGCGCGCGCGCGTGCCCGCGCAGCGTCTCCTCGCTCGTGGCCGCGTTCGCCGCGCGCTCGGCCCGCTCGCGCTCCTGTTCTTCTCTCTTCAGCGCGTCGATGTCCTGGCCGGCGGCAATGGCGGCGACCTCGGCGCCGGTGAGCGTCTCGTACTTCATGAGCGCGTCGGCCACGGCCTGCAGCAGCGCGCGGTTGCCCGAGAGAATCGACTTGGCGCGGTCGTGGCACTCGACCAGGATGCGCTTGATCTCCTGATCGATCTCCAGCGCCATCGACTCGGAGTGGCTCTTCTGGCGCAGCAGGTCCTGGCCGAGGAAAATGGCGTCGGACGACTCGGAGTAGGCGATCGGCCCGATGTTCTCGGACATGCCCCACTGGCAGACCATCTGCCGCGCCAGCTCGGTGGCGCGCTTGATGTCGTCGTAGGCGCCGGTGGAAACGTCCTCGCAGGACAGCTCCTCGGCGCAGCGGCCGCCGTAGGCGAAGGTGATGATGCCGAGGATCTCGGTGCGGTTCTCGTTGTAGCGGTCCCGCTCCGGCAGCACCATCGTCGCCCCGAGCGACACGCCGCGCGGGATGATGGTCACCTTGTGCAGCGGCTCGACCTCGGGCAGGAGGTGCGCGACCACGGGGTGCCCTGCCTCGTGGATGGCGGTCACGCGCCGGTCCTTCTCCTCCATCACGCGGTTCTTCTTCTGCCGGCCCCAGCGCACCTTGTCGCGCGCCTCCTCGAAGTCCTCCAGCTCGACGTGCTCGCGGTTCCGGAGCGTGGCGATGAGCGCCGCTTCGTTCACCATGGCGGCCAGCTCCGCGCCGGAGAAGCCCGGGGTGGCGCGCGCCAGCAGCTTCAGCTCGATGGCCGGCGAGACCTTCACGCGCTTGGTGTGCACCGCGAGGATGGCCTCGCGCCCCTTGACGTCGGGCAGGGCCACGGCGATCTGCCGGTCGAAGCGCCCGGGCCGCAAGAGCGCCGGGTCGAGCACGTCGGGCCGGTTGGTGGCCGACACCAGGATGATGCCCTCGTCCGAATCGAAGCCGTCCATCTCGACCAGAATGGCGTTGAGCGTCTGCTCGCGCTCGTCGTGGCCGCCGCCCAGGCCGGAGCCGCGCTTGCGCCCCACCGCGTCGATCTCGTCCAGGAAGATGAGGCAAGGCGAGTGCTCGCGCGCCTGGCGGAAGAGGTCGCGCACGCGCGAGGCGCCGACGCCGACGAACATCTCGACGAAGTCGGAGCCGGAGATGGAGAAGAAGGGCACGTTCGCCTCGCCGGCGATGGCCTTGGCCAGCAGGGTCTTGCCCGTGCCCGGCGGGCCGACCAACAGCACGCCGCGCGGGATGCGCCCGCCCAGGCGCGAGAAGCGCGCCGGGTTCTTCAAGAACTCGATGATCTCGAAGACCTCTTCCTTGGCCTCGTCGATCCCGGCCACGTCCTCGAAGGTGACCGTGCTGCGCTCCTTGGTGACCATCTGCGCCCGGCTGCGCCCGAAGGAGAGCACCCCGCCGCCGCCGCTGGAGCGCATCTGGCGCATGAGGAAGAACCAGAACAGCCCGATGATCAGGAGCCAGGGCGCCAGCGTGTAGAGGAGCTGCGCCATCCAGGTGTTCGGCTGCGTCGCGGCCAGCCCCTCCTCGTTGGCGAGCGCGTGGTTCACCACCTCGAGCTTCGGGTTGTTGCGCTGGATGGCCGCGAGCAGGCCCTCGAGGTCGATTCCGGGCGTAATGGCCGCCTCCCAGTAGCCGAGCGTCGGCCGCGGCTTCATCCCGTCGCCGTCCCAGAGGAACTGCGCGCACAGGGAGATGCCGTCCGCGCGCTCCACGGTGTAGGCGTCGCGCACCCGGATCGCTTCCGCGGCGAGGAGCAGGCCCAGCCGCTCCGGCGTGATCGGGTTGAACTCTGACGACACCATGCGGCTGATGACGTCGTACTTCTCGGCCAGCACGCCGCTCGGGAACTCGACAGTGAAGCGCTCGGGCTCGCCCTGCTCCCCGCCCGGCCGATACGAGCCGTTCAGCCGGAGATCCCCTTCCTGTTCGATCTGCGCCACGCGGCCGGAGTAGAGCTTCAGGAAGAACTGATTCTGGGTGATCTCCGCGCGGTGACCGAGAAAGGCGCCCTCGTCGCCGAGCATGCTGACCACCAGCACCACCGCCAGGACCACGATGAGCACGGTCATCACCGTGCTCAGGGCGGAGCGCGGCCGCTTGCCCCGCGCGGGATCGTTCCCGCGCTGCCGGTCGCGGTCAGGGTGCGGCTCCTGGTTCACGGTGCTGGTTCTCCTCGTGGTCCCGGGCTACCAGTCCGCCTCGAGCTGGAAGACGATGCGGCGCGCCAGCTCGTAGAAGGCCTCGCGCTGGGCGGTGTGGAGGTCCTCGCCCGTGGCCACGGCGAAATCGATGCGCTGCTTCTCGTCGAACTCCTTGAGCACCTCCCCGGTGCGGGCGTTCACCACGCGGCACTTGACCGACGTGGTGGCCGAGGACTCGGAGGCGCTTTCGCGCTTGGTGATCGCCAGGACGCGCTGGTCCAGGCGCGTGATCTTGCCCTCGAGGATGATGTCCGCCTCCTCGCCCTCTCGCACCACGTGGATCCCCGGCCGAGAGCGCAGCTCGTCGCACACGCTGCGCGTCAGGTCGAACTCGATCTGCCGGTAAAAGGTGTCGTTCTCGAAGATGGGCACGGCGATGCGCCGCGCTCCCGCCGGGAACAGCGTGCCGGTCCGGTAGCCGGCGCAACCCGCCAGCACCAGGAACGCCGCCGCCGCCAGCATCGCGCCCCGCCTGCTCCTGCCGTCGTGCCTCATCAGCCCTCGACCTTCCGGACGCCGCCCTTCGAACCGGCCTCCTCCTGCGATTCTACCGCCGATCGTTCTGCTGCGCTCCCGGATCCGCCGCTCCCGCGCTCGGCTGCCGCCGCCAGGGCGGCCGTTCCTCGCGCGGCCTGAGGAGCTCGAGGCTCTCGCACCCCTCGATCTCGGGCAGGCCGGCCAGGCGCGACGCGGCGGCGGCGGCCGCGGCCGCCTGCGGAAAGCGCCCGGCCGCGTTCGCCAGGTGGAGGCGCTCTCCATACTCCGAGCCGCGCTGGCGATAGTACTCGGCGATCTCCAGCTCGTGCCGCCCCACCTCTTCCTCGATCTCGAGCAGCTCCGCGCGCGCCTGTTCGGCGAAGTTGCCTTCGGGAAAGCACGCCAGGTAGCGGCGCAGCGCCGCGTGCGCGGTCAGCAGCGGATCGATGTCGAACGCGCTCCCGCGCGAGAGCGCGCGGTAGGCGCGCGCGCCCTCGTACAGGGCGAGGTCGCACCACTCGCTTCCCGGGTACTCCCGCACCAGCCGCTCGTAGATGTCCGCCGCCCCCTGGTGCTGGTGGTCCTCGACCTGCGCCTCGGCCAGCTCCTTCCACGCGTCGTCGGCGTAACTATCCTTAGGAAAATGTGTTACATAGAACGTCAACGCCTCGAGGCCCACGTCCCGCGAAGCGCTCAGGTCGCCCATGAAACGCCCCTTGCGCTCCGCCAGCTCCTTGCCGATGGCCCACACGCGGCGCGAGATGTCCGGCGCGAACGGCGTGAAGCGGTTCTCCTCGAGGAGGCGCCGGTAGTGGACGAAGGCCTCCTCCAGGTCTCCGGCCTGGAAGCGGGCCTCGGCCGCGAGGAAGCGCACCTTCTCGATCCCCGCGTGCTCGAAGTCGGTGCGCAGCACGTACTCGGCCAGGTCCGCGGCCCGGGCGTGCTCCTGGTGCTCGAAGCGGTCCTGGGCCCAGGCGAGGATCTCCTCCGTGGTGCACGCCGTGGCCGGACGGCCGTTTACATCGGGCACGCTCGCGCAGCCGAGCGCGAGGCACAGCGCCGCGAACAGACCCGGCACGCGCCAGAGCAGGACGTTCATGACCCCTTCATGGCGCGTCTACGTCGCCAAGTCAAGGAATCGGACCGAGCACAGGCGGCTCTCGAGGCGGTATTCCAGGTAGGCGTCCAGCAGCGTGCGCGCCTCGTCCACGGTCCGCGCCGCGGGCGCCGCAACCGGCGCGCGTCCGGCCAGCAGGCGCGCCACCAGCTCGAGGACCGGCCGGGACACGGAGCGGACGCTCCGGTCGCCGGAGGCGCAGCGCCGGCACAGCAGGCCGCCGCGCGCCAGCGACAGCGCGGCGCGCGGCGCCAGCACGGCCGGCGCCCCGCAGGCGACGCAGTCGTCGAGCGCCGGCCGAAAGCCGGCGCTCTCGATGAGCCGGGCGACGAAGGAGGTGGCCCAAAGGCGGGCGACGGCGCGCTCCGCCGCCGCCTCCAGCCCGTCGAGCGTGGCCGCGAGCAGCAGAAACAGCTCGCCCTGGCGATCGCGCGGCCAACTACAGCTCGCGGTCAGCTCCAGCACGTAGGCCGCGGCCAGCCAGCGGTCGAGCGAGCGGCGCAGGCCGCGGTAGGCGCACGTGATGGTGAAGGAGTGCACCAGGTCGAGGTCCGTCGAGCGCCGCCGGCTGGCGTTCACCCGGCCGCGCGTGGCCAGGTCGAAGGCTCCGCCGAAGGTGGTCTTGTCGCGGTGGCTGCCGCGCGCCAGGCCGGCCACGCGCCCGTCGCGCGCGGTCAACAGGTGCACGATCTGGCTGGACTCGGAGAAGGGAGTCCGCCGCAGGACGATGGCGTCGGCTTCGTAGCGCACGCTCCCGTCATACCGCGGCCGCGCGCCCCCCCGCGAGGAAAACGGGCGCGCCGCACGTTCCGCGGCCGGCCGCCGATTCCGGCGCGCCGGCGTCCCCGGACGCACGCTAGAATCGCCCGCTTGAAAGAAAGCGGACGGGCGACATGGCCGCGCCCCCGCTGTTGGAGCACGTTCGTCGATGTCGCTTGCCCTGCGCCGCCGCCGCTGGATCCTCTGCTCGGCGAACAACGGCGTCAACGTCGTCATGTACCGGCCGATCCTCGAGCGCCTGAACCTGGACCCGCGCATCAGGACCTACCACACGGCCAACCTGAGCCACACGCGCTGTTTCGACGACGAAGTGCGCTCCGACCTGCACCAGTTCTTCCGCGCGCACGGCGTCCACGACCACGTGGTGCACTTTCGCGTGGCGCGCTTCATGCCCTTCGACATCTACCTGAGCCCGAACTTCTCGCAGCGCATCATCCCGCGCTTCGCCCGCGTGAAGATCCAGGTCTTCCACGGCGTCTCCTTCAAGAACTGCGCCATCAACAACCGCAGCGTCCACTTCGACCGCCTCTTCCTGCCGGGACCTTACCACCGACGCACGTTCATCCGGCGCGGCCTCTACCGCGAGGGAGACCCGCGCCTGGTGATGACCGGCATCCCCAAGCTGGACCGCCTGGTCGACGGCTCGCTCGACCGCGCGCAGGTGCTGCTGCGCCTCGACCTGGATCCCGCCCGGCCCGCGGTCCTCTTCGCTCCGACCGGCGACCCGGGCAACTCGCTCAGCCGGCACGGCGAGGAGATCATCAAGACGCTCTTGCGGCTGCCGGTGAGCGTGATCGTCAAGCCGCACGACCACAGCGCGGACGATCCCCTCTGCCCGATCGACTGGCGCGCGCGCCTGCGCGCCTGGAAGCACGAGCGGCTGCGCGCGGAGCTGGGCTCGGACGTGGTGCCGCTCCTGGCCGCGGCCGACCTGCTGATCACGGACGCTTCCTCGGTGGCGTTCGAGTATACTCTGCGCGATCGGCCCATCGTCTTCGTGGACGTGCCGGAGATCCTGAACGGCCCGCGCCAGCGGAAGATGGACCTGGACACCTGGGGGCGCAAGGGGGGCGACGTGGTCTCCGCCCCGGCGGAGCTGGAGACTCTGGTGCCGCGGCTCCTCGAGAACCCGCGGGAGAAGAGTGAGTGCCGGCGCGCCATCGCACGCGACCTCTTCTTCGAGCCGGGCACAGCCACGGACAGGGCCTTGCGGCGCATGTACGAGGATATGGACCTGGAGGCGCCGGAGGCGCTCTCGCGGGTCGAGGCCGCGGCGCTCGGCTAGCCCTTGCCGGAGCCGGAGCAGTGCCCGACGGAGCAGCCATTCCATGAAGGACCGCAACGGAAAGCCGCGCAGGGGAGGCAGGCGCGGGAAGAGGCGCGTCGAGGACGAGGAGCAG
>DYIW01000018.1:0-19860 GCA_020723465.1 Phycisphaera mikurensis | reverse complement strand
CGCCCAGCAGGACGCGGCCGACCTCGAGGAGCACAAGCCGGCACTCGGCTGGAAGGAGCGCCTCCAGCGCCTGGTGAATCCCGTCTCGCGCGAGGACCGCCGCGTCTACAAGCGCATGTTCGGCTTCATCCGGCCGTACATCGGCCGGATCGTGGTGTCGGCGGTCTTCGCGGCCGTGGGCGGCGGCCTCGTACTTGCCAACCTCACCATCCTGGACAGCATCCTCGTGGCCTTGAACCCGGGGCCGGCCGTCGAGGCGGCGGCGCAGCCGGACCCGCTGCCGCAGGGCCAGCCGGCGCCGGGCCAGGCGGCGCCAGGCGCGACGCCGCAGGATGCGCCGACAGCAGGCGCGACGCCGCAGGGCCAGCCGGGACCGGGGGGAGGGGAGGTCTGGAAGGGCAGGGGAGGCAAGCGCACGCCGTTCATCTCGACGGGCGACGTCCGCCACGACCTGAACCTCTCCGTTCTGGTCCTGCTCGGCCTGGCGCTCTTCGGGTCGCTGACCAAGTACATCGAGGACGTGATCATGGCGGGCGTGAGCCGCCGCATGATCAGGAACCTGCGGGAGAGCTGCTTCAAGCAGCTCGTGCGCCTGCCACTGCGCTTCCACATGAAGACGCACTCGGGCAACATCCTGGCGCGCGTCATCAAGGACATCGAGAAGCTCAAGATCCTGCTCGTCAGCCTTTCCATGGGCGCGATCCGCGAGATCTTCGCCTTCGCCGCCGTCCTGTTTCTCATCATCTGGAAGACCTCGTGGATCGCGCCCCTCGCGCTGCTTTTCCTCGTGCTGGTCTTCATCCCCATCCGCCTGATCGCGGACAAGCTCCGCCACCGCGACCGCGCGGAAGAGGCCGGGACGGCCGACATCTTCGCCATCGTCTCCGAGGCGCTCGCCAACCAGAAGGTGCTGAAGTCCTTCACCGCCGAGAAGTACGAGATCAAGCGCTTCAAGCACGCGACGCGCGGCGTCTACAAGCGGCAGATCGTCACCTTCCGCCTGCGCTCCATGACCGAGCCGATCGTGGACGTGGTCAGCGGCGTGGCGGTCGCGGCCTGCATCTGGTACCTCGGCCACGCGGTCATCGGCCAGTCGCTCCTGTTCACCGACCTGACGGTGGTGATCGTCGCCCTGCAGCGCCTGACCGCGTCGGCGCGCAAGCTCGGCAAGATGCAGAACGACTTCGTGCGCGGCATCACCGCCGCCGGGCGCGTCAGCGCCCTGCTGGAGCAGAAGCCCGAGATCAAAGAGGCGCCGGACGCGGTGCCGCTGGAGGACTTCCGCGAGGCGATCGAGTTCCGCGGCGTCACCTTCGAGTACGAGAAGGACTGCCCGGTGCTGAAGGACGTGTCGTTCACGGTCAAGAAGGGCGAAACCGTGGCGCTCGTCGGTCCTTCCGGCGCGGGCAAGACCTCGCTCGTGGACCTGCTGCCGCGCCTGTACGACGTCGACCAGGGACAGATCCTGATCGACGGGCGCGACGTGCGCGCGTACACCCTGAAGAGCCTGCGCAAGTGCATCGGCACCGTCACCCAGGAGACGCAGCTCTTCCGCGACAGCATCCGCGAGAACATCGCCTACGGCCTGAGCTCGGTGCGCGAGGAGGCGGTGGTGGCCGCGGCGCGCGCCGCCAGCGCGCACCAGTTCATCATGGCCAAGCCCAAAGGCTACGACACGCCTCTGGGCGAGCGCGGCGGGCGCCTCTCCGGCGGCGAGCGCCAACGCATCGCCATCGCCCGCGCCCTGCTCAAGAACCCCCCCATCCTCATCCTCGACGAGGCCACCTCGTCCCTCGACGCCGAGGCGGAGGCGCAGGTGCAGCACGCCCTGCAGCGCCTGATGGACGGGCGCACCACACTGGTCATCGCCCACCGCCTCTCCACCATCCACCGCGCCACGCGCATCATGGTCCTGGACGACGGCCGCATCGTCGAGAGCGGCACGCACGACCAGCTCATGGCCCGGAACGGCCGCTACGCCCGCGCCTACCACCTGCAGATGGACGCGCTCGCGCGCGGCGAGACGGAAGCCACCCTCGACGACTTCTTCGGCGAGGAGCAGGAATGAGCGCGCGGCCGCTCTCCATCCTGCACGTGTTGACGCACTACCGGGTCAACTCCGGCGGCGCCATCCAGGCCTGGCTGCTGGCGCGCGAGCTGGTGCGCCTCGGCCACCGCGTCACCCTCGCCTTTGGCGAACGCCGCGACGGGCCCAACTCCGAGACGGTCCGCCGGGTGGAGGAGATCGGCTGCAAGTACGCCGGCCTGCGCCTCAGGAGCATCGCCTCGGTCAGAGGCCTGCGCACGCTCCTGCTCCAGGGCTTCGACGTCGTGCACCTGCACCGCGAACTCGCCTTGCAGCGCTTCGTGCAGGCGGCGCCCTTCGCGCCGCCCGTCGCCGCCGTGGCCAACGTCGGCACCAGCAGGGTACCCACGCCGGCGCGCGCGCGGCGCCTGCGCTCGCGGCGCGTGGACCGCATCGTGGTGGTGGCGGAGGCCTTGAAGCGCCTGCTGGTCTGCACCGCGCGCGTCGATCCGGCGCGCATCCACGTGGTCTACGGCGCGTTCGACGAGGAACGTTTCCGCCCGGACGTGGAGCCCTACGACCCGCACGTCGAATTCGGCCTGCCCGCCGGAGCGCGCCTCATCGGCCTGGTGGCCAACCTCGACCCGAAGAAGGGGCACCGCCTGTTCCTGCGCGCCGCGGCCGAAGTGGCGGCGCAGCGCGACAACTGCTGGTTCGTCTGCGCGGGCAAGGGGCAGGCCGCGCGCCTGCGCAAGGCGGCCGCCGAGGCCGGTCTGGCGCTCGAGCGCCTGCTCTTCCTCGGCTTCCGCGAGGACGTGCCGCGCCTGCTCAAGACCTTCGACGTCTCGGTCTGCGCCTCCACCAAGGGAGAAGGCCTGACCGGGGCCATCCGCGAGTCCATGGCCATGGGCACCCCGGTCATCTCCACGGCCGTGGCCGGAAACGTCGAGATCGTGCGCCAGCGCGAGACCGGGCTGCTCGTGCCGCCCGGGGACGCGAGCGCGCTGGCGCGGGCGATCCTCGAGATGCTGGACGATCCGCGGCAGGCGCGCGAGCGCGCGGCGCGCGGCGGCGAGGAGGTGCGCCGGCGCTTCACCTCGCGCCAACGCGCCGTGGAGATGGCGCACCTCTACCAGGAGATCACCGCTTATCGCGAGGTGCAGAAGATGAGCGCCGCGGCCATCCTCTACCCCGAGATTCCGTGAGGCGGCGCGGTTTCGCCGCGTGACACGAGCGAAATGAGCGCGGAACCGACGCCGATCCGCTGGGGGAACCTGCACCAGTGGCTCAAGGAGACGCGGGCGGTCGACGACCGGCACTATGCGAGCCGCACGCGGCCGCTCACCGCGTGGCGCCTGTTGGCGAACCTCTCCCCGGCCATCCGCCTGCCGCTGTTCGTGGTCGGCGCGCCGCGCTCCGGCACCTCCTTCATGGGCGAGGCCATCGCCGCCCTGCCCGAGTTCTCCTATCACTACGAGCCGCCGCTCACCAAGGCAGCGGCGCGCTGCGTACACGAGGGCTGGTGGACTTTCCCCGTGGCGCGCCGCTTCTACCGCGCCGCCTACTGGTGGCTCACGCGCCGGCGCCTGGCCGGCGACCTGCGCTTCGCCGAGAAGACGCCGCAGAACTGCTTCCTCGTGGGCTTCCTGAAGAGCGCCTTTCCAGACGCGCAGTTCGTGCACGTCATCCGCGACGGCCGCGACGCGGCCCTCTCCTATCGCAAGAAGCCCTGGCTGCGCGCGGACGCGGCCGGCACGAAGAAGCGCGAGTCCGGCGGCTACCGCTATGGGCCGTACGCGCGCTTCTGGGTCGAAGCGGAGCGGCGCGCCGAGTTCGAGCGCACCAGCGATCTGCACCGCTGCATCTGGGCCTGGCGCCGCCACGCCGAGAGCGCCCTCCTGCAGGGCGGCCGCCTGCCGCCCGCGGACTACCACGAGCTGCGCTACGAGGACCTGGTCGACGACCCGCGCGCCGCGGGCGAGCGCCTGCTCGACTTCCTCGGCATCGAGGCCGCGGCCTCGCGCGCCGCCCTGCTCGCTCACCTGGAGCAGGCGCGCCGCCACTCGGTGGGCCGCTGGCGCGCGGAGCTGACGGACGACGAGGTCCACATGATCGAAGCCGAGGCCGGCGCGCTGCTCGCGCGCCTCGGCTACGCGGGCGCCGCCGGGGAGCCGCCGCGATGACGGGCGCGGACTTCCTCGGCCCGATCTTCCTGGTCGGCTGTCCTCGCTCCGGGACCACGCTCTTGCAGCGCCTGCTCGACGCCCATCCGCTGGTGTCCATCGCGCCCGAGACCTTCTTCATCCGGCGCTTCTGGAAGAAGCGCCGCGTTTACGGCGACCTCGCGGACGACAGCCGCTTCGCGCGCCTGATCGACGACGTCGCGGCCCTGCCCGAGTTCGCCGACATGGGCCTCGACGCGGAAGGCTACCGCGCCGCGGCCCGTTCCGGCCCGCGCTCCATCGAGGCGCTCTTTCGGCTGCTGCTCGCCCAGTTCGCGAAGCGCCGCGCCACGCCCTGGGTGGGCGAGAAGACGCCCAACCACCTGCTCTACATGCGCACGCTCGAGCGCTTCTTCCCCGAGGCGCGCTTCGTGCACATCGTGCGCGATCCGCGCGCCGTGGCCCTCTCCTGGCGCGGCGTGCCCTGGTCGAACGGCAGCCTGGAGAAAGACGCCGAGGTGTGGCGCCGCTATCTCGCCACGGCGCGCGCCAGGCCGCCGCGGCAACGCGAGCGCCTGGCCGTGCTGCGCTACGAGGACCTGGTGGCGCGCCCCGAGGCGGAACTCCGGGAGCTGTGCGCCTTCCTCGGCCTGCCCTTCGACCCGGCCATGCTCGCGGGCGAGGCCGCGCGCGAGCTGGTCGTGGACCTCGCGCGCGAGCCGTGGAAGCAGGGCGCGGACGGGCCGATCCACTGCAGAAGCGTCGAGCGCTGGCGCTCGGCCCTCAGCGCCGCCGAGGTGTGCGCCGTGGAGGCCGTGGCCTGGCGCGAGCTCAAGGCCGCGGGCTACCGGCCGGTGAACGGCCTGGCGCGGCTCCTGCCGGGCATGACGCGCGCGACCGCGCGCCGCGCCCTGAAGGCGGCGCGCAAAAGCCTGCGGCGCCGGAGCGGCGCGCCATGAAGGTCGGCTACCTGCACCTTGGCGAGCGCCGCCACGGCGTGAACCGCTACGGGCGGCTCTTGGCAGAGGCGGCCGGGACCTTCCCGGGCGTGGCGCTGGTCGAGGAGGACCTGGCGCTCAGCGGGAGCGCGCGCGAAGACGCGCGCGCGGCGCGGCGAGCGGCCGAGGCGCTTTCCAAAGCGGACGTGGTGCACCTGCAGTACAACCGCACGCTCTGGGGCGAAGGCTTCGGCCAGCTCGCGCCGCTTCGCGCCTTCACCGACTACTGCGCTGCGCCGCTCGTCGCCACCCTGCATGACGTCTATCCGCGCGATCCGTGGCGCGCCTGGCGCAAGCAGCCGAAATCGCTCGGCGGCAAGATCGGCAAGTGGCTGAAGGACGTCGGCCGGCGCCTGCCGGCCAACCGCGCGGTGAGCCTGCTCTTCGAGCGCTGCGCCGCGCTGCTCGTCTGCTTCGAGGCCGAGCGCGAGCGCCTGCTCGGGTACCACGGCCACGAGAAGCTGCGCGTCATCGGCCACTTCGTCGAGCCGCGCGCCGACTTGCCCGACCGCGGCGCCGCGCGCCGCGTGCTCGGCGTGGAGGCGCGGCGCGTGGTGACGGTGCTCGGCTTCATCCCCCCGCGCAAGGGCTACGACCTCGTGGTCGACGCCCTGCCGCTCCTGCCGCCAGACGCGCTCCTGGTGTTCGCCGGCGCGCCGAGCCCGGGCAACGAGCGCGCCCTCGACAAGTGGGTGCGCCGCGCGCGCAAGTCGGGCGCGAGCGAGCGCCTGCTCGTCACCGGCTACGTGGACGAGGAGACGCTCTCGCTCTGGCTGGCGGCGACCGACCTCGCCCTGTGCCCGTTCCGCTTCTTTTCCGCCTCGGGCTCGCTCGCCACCTGGATCTCGAGCGGACGGCCCATCCTCTGCCACGCCCTGCCGCAGGTCGAGGAGTACCGCCGGGTGGCGGAAGGCGCCTTCGCCACCTTCTCGCCCTACACGCCCGAGGCCCTGGCCCGGGCCGTGGCGGACGCGCTGGAGCGCGCGAGCGGCCTGCCCGATCCGGCGTTCCTGACCTTGAAGGAGCGCTTCGCGCTGCCGGCCGTGGCCGCGGAGCACCTCGCGCTCTTCCGCGAGATCGCGGGCCGCGGCGGCACGCGCGCAGGGGGCGGCGCATGAGGACCCTCAAGGTCCTGTTCGCGCCCTTCATCACGGCCACGCCCTACCAGGAGCGGCTCCGGGAGCTGCTTCTGCCCGGAGGGATCGAGGTGCGCGGCGTGCCGCTGCCCGAGGGCGCGCCGGACGCGCTCTACTCCGAACTCTCTTCCTGGCGGCCGGACCTCCTGCACCTGCATTGGCTGCATCCCTGGTTTCTGGGGCAGAACTTCCTGGCCACGCTCGCGCGCAGCCGGCGCGTCCTGGCCGAGGTGCGCGCGGCGCGCGCGCGCGGGACGCGCCTGGTCTGGACCGCGCACAACCTGGTCAACCACGAGCAGCAGCACGTCGCGATCGACCGCTTCGTCACGCGCCGCATCGGCCGCCTGGCGGACGCGATCATTGCGCACAGCCGCCAGGCCAAGGAGCGCGTCGCCGCCTGCTGCGGCCTCGCGGACGCCGAGAGGATCGCGGTCATCCCGCAGGGGAACCACATCGACGACTATCCGAACGAGATCAGCCGCGCGGCGGCGCGCGCCGCGCTCGGCGTGGCCGAGGGTGCGTGCCTGTTCCTCTTCCTCGGGCGCGTGCGGCCCTACAAGGGCGTGTTCGAGCTGATCGACGCGTTTCGCGCGGCCGACCTGCCCGCTGACTGCGCGCTGCACATCGCCGGCAAGACGCACGACGAGCGCGAGCGCCTGCGCCTGAAAAAGCGCTGCCGCAAGGCGCCGCGCGTCGTCTTGCACTACGGCTTCGTCGAGGTCGAGCGCGTGCAAGTGTTCATGAACGCCGCTGACTTCGTGGTCCTCCCCTACCGCGACATCCTCTCGTCAGGCGCGGCCATCCTCGCCACCTCGTTTGGCAAGGCCGTGGTCGCGCCGGACATCGGCTGCCTGCGCGAGGCGGTCGCCGCGGACGGGGCGATCCTCTATGACCCGGACGCGGCCGGCGGCCTGGCCCGCGCGCTCGAGGCCGCGGCGGGCGCTCGGTCGCGCTCTGCCGCCATGGGAGAGGCGAACCTCGCGCTCGCACGCGCCTGGCCCTGGTCGAGCATGGCCGAGTGCACGCGCGCGCTCTACCTGCGCGTCATGGCAGGACGGACCGTTTGAGCGGCTACGGGAGGATGGTGTTGTTGCCGCCGCCGGCGTTCACGACCAGAGTGCCCTGGACCGTGGAGCCGGTGGTGTTGATGAAGTCGTCGCCGTCGCCGGTCTTGATGGTCAGGTTCACGTTCACCGACGACGTGAGGAACTCCGCGCTGTTCTCGCCGTCCTTGAGCACGACGCGCACCGTGCCGTCGAAGGAGGCGCCGAACGCGCCGACGTCGTCCTCGCCACCCTTGCCGGTGACCTCGAGATCGTCGAACTGCGACGTCCCGGAAATGGTCAGGTCGTTCCTCCCCCCGCCCAGTTCGACCTCCGTGGGGCCGTTGAAGCCCACGTCGGTCAGGTCCACGTCGTCGACGTTGTTCCCGCCGGAGTTGACGTTGTAGAAGAAGCCGGCGCCGGCCGAGCACCCTGACACCGAGGCGAAGTTGTCGCCGCCCTCGAGGAAGAGCTCCAGGGCGCCTCCCACGGTCGTGTTCCACATGCTCAGCGAGTCATCGTCGCTCGCCGCCCCGGTCAGCAGGAAGGAGCCGTTCATCGAGCAGTTCGAGACGGTGATGCTGTTGTCGCCGGTGGCGAGCAGCAGCGCGAAGCTGCCCGTGCACGTGATGGCAGAAAGCGAGACCGCGTCCCCCTTCTCGCCGCCCTTCACCTTGAGCTCGCCGTTCACCTGCATGCCCGTGATGCTGAGCGCCAGATCGCCCAGACCGCTATCCACGACCAGACCGCCCGCCGCTGACGCGCCGCCGCCCAGGGACACGGCGTCGCTGCCCTTGCCGCACAGGATCTTGGTCTGCTGCCCGGACACGACGTTGAGCAGTTGGACGGCATTGGCGCCGGAGCCCATGTCGAGGCGCAGGCTCTCCGCCACGGTGACGTTGAAAAGCTGCACGGCGTCCGCGCCCTTTTCCAGGTCGGCCTTGAGGCGGCCGGGGATCGCAGCGTCATGGATGCCGAAGGCGTCGCTCTTCTTGCCGAGGTCGATGATCACGTCATCCGTGATCCCGCTCACGATGATCGTCGCCGCGCCGCCGTTCAGGAGCGTGGCGTTGTCCGGGTCGACGCGGAACTGGTCGGGCTGCAGCCCGACCTGATCGATGGAGAACCCGACCGATTGATCGCCCCCCTTGATGACCAGCTTGCCGCCGCTGTTCTTGGCGCTGAGGCTGCCGAAGCCGGCAGGCGCGGCCAGGGGGGCGGCGGAGAGGAGAAAGAGGAGGGAGCAAAGGAACAGCGGCAGACGAGTGAAGCAGTGCAAGGCGACGGCCCTCCGTCCGGTCAGGCGCGCGGCCGGCGTCTCGCCTGCCGGACCGCTCCCGCCGGAGCACGACGATTCCCTGGGGCAGAGGCCGCCGGGTTGAACAAAGACCCCCGGCCATGCGAGACGGACGTCTCGGATAGCCTGGATCGCGGACCGTGGGGCCGAAAAAGAGCGGGCGCCGTCGCGTCAGCGGTTCATCTTCCCTCTGGTTTGGCGGCGAGGGTGAGCTCGACTTGCAGCGTCTCGCCGGCCCGAACGGTGAGGAGCGCGGAGGCGCTGCGATCGAGGAAGCGTTGCCGGACGCGCAGCTCGTAGGCGCCGGGGCGGATCCCCGCGAGAAGCAGTGTGCCGTCGTCCTCCACGGTCTGCCGCAGCGCGTGCGGCGTGCCGTCCGGCGCTTCGACAAGCTCCACCTGGATCTGCCAGGCCAGCCACCCCTCGGGAAGCACGCGCGCGCGGATCGCCCCTCCCGGCGACACGAGCAGACGGACGCTCTGTTCGGATCCCGGGGAAAGCGTGACCGGCTGGCGGGCGGACGCGCCCCAGTCGGTCTGGGCCTCGAACACGACGTCGCCGGGATCCAGGAGGTCCAGCTCGAAGGCACCGGTCGAATCGCTCGTGGCAGTGGGAGCACGCGGCTGGTCGCCGCCTGTGGTCCGAGAGGCCGTGACGGTCGCTCCCTCGACGGGAACGCCGGTGCCCGCGTCCACGACGAACCCGCGGGCGCGGCACAGCTCGAGATCGAAATCGACCGTGCGCTGCTCTCCGCCCTTCAGCTCGATCCGCTCCCTTGCCAGGCAAGGCCCGGAGGCTGGAGCGAAGATCGTCAGATCGTACGTTCCGGGCGGAACATCCTCGATCTGGTACATGCCGCCGGCTCGGGTGAGAGTGTGCAGCGGCTTGGCCAGCATGTCCGCCTGGTCGCCCGCGCCGGACTGGATGATGCGGCGCAGGGCCACCGAAAGGCCCTCGCGCGGATCGTGTCTCACCAGGACCGTTCCGGTCACCGTGGCGAACGCGGTTCGGAGATCCAGGTTCCATGTCGTGGCCTGGCCGTCGTTCACCACCACGCTGTAGAGCCGCGGATCGGGACCCGGGATTCCCAGGTCACCGATGACGTGGACGCCGGTCGAGAATCCCTGGTTCTGCGTGGCGTCGCCCAGCTCGACGCGATACCGGCCGGGCGCGAGGGGAGCGAGGCAGAGGCCGCCCGCGTCATCGGTCACCGCGAAGGCATAGAGCCCGTTCGCCTGATGGGCTACCACGGCCTGCCCGGGAAGCGGCTTGCCGTCCTTGCCAATCACCGTGCCGCGAATCGAGCCGCCGATCGGGAGGATGATGCGCAGGACATCGGCCTTCCGGTCCCGCGCCACCTCGATCCCCTCGGTCACCACCCCCGCGAGGTGTTCTCCTGACACGCGCACGCAGTAGCGTCCGTCCTGCAACCCGTCGAAGGCGAATTCGCCGGCCTCCGAAGTGCTGGTGAAGTCCCTCGCCTCGAAGTCATCACGGACGTTCACTCCCTGAATCACGCGCGCGCTCGCCTCCCTGGCCGGGCGCGTCACCAGCAGCGCGACCAGTGCGCCCTGGACCGGCTTCCCGGTTGCCCCGCTCAACACCAGACCCCGAAGATCGGCACCGCTCTCCATGTGCACCACGATCGGGCCGATCCGCTCTCTTCCGTTCAGATCGAAGGCCGGCGTGAAGCCGGGCCGGAGCCCATCGGCCTCCACTACGACGCGGCACCGGCCGCTCCCCTCGCAGGGCACTGCATAGCGGCCCTCTGCAACCTCGATCCCAGCGTCCTCTGGTGAGAAGTAGGCACAAGTGTGGAAGTCCTCGCCGTCCTGTCCGGAGCGAGCCTCCTGCAAAAGGAGCCTCTGGGGCCTTACTGCGGTCCCCTCCTCAGCGTCGACCGGCACCACCTCGATCGACCCCGCGGAAGGCAAGACGATCTCGATCGTCGCGCCCGCCTGCACCCTCTCCTTGTTGACGGTGGCATACCCGGACGCCTGGACGTCGACTTCGAAGAGCCCCTGGCCCGGGACAGGAGCCAGGACGAAGTCACCCCACTCGTCAGTCCTCGTGTCGCCGATGGTGTCGGCGCGCCCATCGGGAAACGGGTAACAGGTCAGCTTCGCGTTCGAGATGGGCCTGCCGCTCTGGTCGTGGACCGCGCCGCGAATCGGCCGGTCCGCGACCATGAGGACCTCGACGCCTTGCCGGGTATCTCCCGGCCGGACGGCGACCCGGCAATGGGGCAGCTTCATCGCCAGCCCCGGCTTCTTCGCCCAGAGCTTCTGGCCATCCCGCAGGCCGCACAGCAGAAAGGCGCCGTCCGCGCTGCTGAACACTGGCCCCGCGGGATAGGAGGTCACCTCCGCGCCGGAGACCGGGCGCCCGGCCTCGTCGACCACGCGACCCGCGACCGTCCCGCCGTGAACCAGGGTGAGGTCAGCCTCCACGACCTCGCCGGCCGGCACCATGAGCACCCGATCCTGGCGGACGTAGTCGCCGCGCGCCGCGGCGAGCCACCAGGGTCCGCCGGCAGGCACGGCGGGGAACGCGTAGCGCCCCTCGGCGTCCGTCGAACACGGTGCGGTGGCCTGGCCGAAGGGTTCGGGATGTGCGTCGCGGAGCGCCTCGAGTGCAGAGGAACTCTGGAGTGGCTCCAGCGTGACCTTGATCCCCTCGAGCGGACGGCCCGTCACCTCGCGGACGCGTCCGCGCAGCACGCCGGTCTGCCAGGGAAGGGCGGCGGAACCCGCTTCCGCCTTGACCTCGGCGCGGTCGGGCTCGGCAGGCTTCGCCGGGTCCACCTTCGCCGCGACCGGCGCGGCGGCCGGCGGCGCGGCCGGCTCGCTCTCCAGGGCGACGGGCGTCGGCTCGCGCCGCGGAATGAGGCCGGTCCCGACCAGGACCAGCGGCGTGGCGACTGCGATCGCCGCCAGCGAAAGAAGGACGGTCTTCAGGCTCATTGCGATTCCTCCCACGGTCACGAGCGACACGGAGGCCACCGCCGCCGACTCGGGGCGCGGAAAAGGCAGCAGCAGCGCCAGCCAGGCGCCCCGCTCCGTGCGCTGCTCGGCGGCGAAGCGCTCCCGCAGCCGGTCGAGCCCGCGCTTCAAGCGCGAGCGGACCGTGGCTGCCGGCACGCCTTCATGCGAGGCGATCTCCTCGGCCGAGAGGCCACGGAAGTAGCGCAGGAGCACGGTCGAGCGGCACGGCTCGTCCAGCTCGAGCGTGGCGCGGACGATGCGCTGGTGCAGCTCCGCTTCGGCGACGAGCAGGTCGGTGGGGACCGCCGGCTCGGGCGCCGGCAGCCGGCGCTCGTGCTCGCGCCGCCGCCGCTCCGAGCGGTTGACGGCGAAGGCGGTGTTCCGCACCAGGCGCGCGATCCACGCGCCGAGGTCCTTCACCGCCGTCCGGCCGGAGAGCGCCTCCAGGAGCGTCTGCTGCGCCACGTCCTCGCGGAGCGACGGGTCGGAAACGAGCTCTGCCGCCAGGCGGCGAACGCACGCGGATCGCTCCAGCAGGTCCTCGGGGCAGAGGGGCGGCGGTGAAAAGTCCATGGCGTCCACGCTACTGGTGATTCCCGCGCCTCCAGTGTTGCAGGGATTCCCGGCCGGTTCCAGGGAAAGGACGTTGCGGCCACGGTTCCCCGCGTGCCGCAAGGACGAATTACGGTTCCCGATCCTCCTCGGGGTCGCGCCCGGCCTCGAGCAGCCGGTCGAGAGCCGCAGGAGGAAGGAGCTGCTGCAGGCTCTCGTAGCGCTCCTCGCGCAGAGTCGATCTCAGCTCGTGCTCGCGACGGGATCGTTCCAGCCGTTGCTGCGGATCGTTCAGGTCCCACGCCCTCTCCCGCTCGATGACGGCAAGCTGCTCCCTGAGTCGCGTCTCCAGGCGCACCATCACGGCCACGATCTGGTCCAGGGACTCGGCGTTCGGCGTGTGTTGCAGGTCTTTCAGCAGGGCGTCGATCGCCCCGGCACAGTCCGCTCGCAGCACGCTCGCGCGCGTTTCGGGCGTCAGCTTCTCCAGGAAGGGAAACTGCGACTCGGCGGGTTCCGGTGCAGGCGCCTGCGCGGGCACGTCCTTCCCGGCGGGTCTCTCGGGTGCTCTCGGCCGCGGCGCGTTGGACGGATCGATGACCGCCCCCTGCTCGCTGCCGCCGGCGGGCACGGTCCCTGGCCGCACGATCACGGGATCGTTCTCGGGAGCCGGGCGGAACAGGAACCAGGCGACGAAGAGGGCGACCGCGGAGACCAGGACGACCAGGTTCCTCTTCATGGCGTTCCTGCGATGCGCCGGAGGGTGGCGCCCAAACCGTGTCCCACGAATCGGTTAATGATTCTAGCATGCACGCCGGCGCGCGGCGCGCGCGGTTCACCGCGGCCGCGGACCCGACATGCTCTCCCGCAGCGCCGTCCTCCGCGCGCCCAATCCCTGCTTCGTTTCAGGGAAACGGACGATTGCTCCAGCTCCGGCAAACATGGTAGACTCGTACGTCGTTCAGGTGATGTCTCTCCAGCGCCACCGGGTCACGGGTGAGGCGTTCGATCCCTCGAAGGTGGAGTGAGCCCAGGGGTCTGTGGGCTCAGCAGAGAGACAGGGTGCTACTTCGAGGAGCTTGTGCACATGCGATCCACCCTTGCCTGTTTCCTGTTGGTGTCACTGTTCGCCGCGCCGGCTGTCTGCCAGCCGAGCCAGGTGCTCATCAACGAGCTAGGCGCCGACACGCCCGACTTCGTCGAGATCGTCAACGTGGGAGCGACTCCCATCGACGTCTCCGGCTGGAAGATCGAGACGTACCAGGCTACGACCGGCCAGCCCCTGTTCGACATGAGCTGGACCATCCCCGCCGGCACCACCCCGATCCCCGCCGGAGGGGTCCTGGTCGGCCAGGACTCGACGACCGGAGTCGGCGGCAACATCTACTACACCGGCGTCAACATCTTCTTCATCGCCGGGTACTCGATGGAGGTCATCCTCTACGACGCCACCAACACCCCGGTGGACTACGTGTTCCACAACAAGAATCTCGTTGGCCCGTCGGTCAACCAGCCCATCGGGATCACCTGGACCGGCACGCTGGTCGCCGGAACGTCGTCGCAGGGAGCCATCTATCGCCCAAGTCCTCCGGTCGACACCGACGCCGCCGCTGACTGGGCTATCGGCACGAGCGCGGCCAACGGCTCGAAGGGGAACCCCAACCCGATGCCGATGGCCGGCGCGCTGATCAATGAGTTCTACACCGGCGCCTCCGCGGCCGTCGAGCTGCGCAACTCCACGGCGTCCGCCATCGGTCTCACGAACGCCACGCTTCTCACGTTCACGGACGCGGGTGGCGGCCTCGTTGCGGACCCGCCCTTCGTCTTCCCGGCCGGAGTCTCGATCCCTGCGAACGGCTTCCTGGTTCTCGAGGCAGGCGGCGTCGCGGGTTCGCCCGGGACGTATCCGAACTCGATTTACACCGGGATCGCGTGGGGCTGGAACGGCTCGATGTCCGTCGAGATCGTCCTGCTCAACGACTCGGGCTACGGGCTCGACTACGTGATCTACGACCACTTCGGCACGATCGCGGGCGCGGGCCCCAACCTGGTGGCGCCGACCACGTGGACCGGCGACTTCGACATGGGCACGGGCGACACGCACGAGCGTGTCCAGATCGCCGACACGAACACTGCCACCGATTGGGCCAAGAACACCAACGCCCACTCGCTCGGCACCTACAACCCGCCGCAGGTCAGCGGCACCATGGGCATCGTGTTCAACGAGTTCAACATGGGCAGCGTTGACTACGTCGAGCTGCTGAACACGACGGCCAATCCGGTCGACGTCAGCGGCTACGTGATCAAGTCCTGGTACATGAGCACGACGGGAACCTGGAGCAACGACGGCAACGGCACGATACCGACGGTGCCGCCCATTCCCGCGGGCGGCGTGATCTGCTTGCTCGAGGCCGGCACGGCCGGCGCGGCCGGCGCGTACCCGAACTCGTACTACCTGGGCTGGAGCTTCCTGTTCGTCTCGAGCGACGAGCTCGAGGCCGTCCTGTACGGTCCGTTGGGCATCCTGCCGATCGACTTCGTCCGCTCGTACCAGAGCGAGAACCCGAACAAGTGGCCGGGGACCAACAACCCGGGTCTGCCGTGGACCGGCGCCCAGGTGTGCGTGAACCAGGTCTCCGCCGACATCATCGAACGGATGACCTTGGTCGAGCGCGACAACGCCGGCGACTGGAAGCGCCAGGGCACGGGCGTCGGCACCACGCCGGGCGCGCTGAACCCGCTCCAGACCGGCTCCAACGCCTATTTCTCCCACTACGGTACGGGCTGCATCGGCGCGTACAACATCCCCGTGCTCTCCGGAACCGGCTCCCCGGCTCCGGGCAACCCGATCACGTTGGAGATGACCTTCACTCCGGTCGCGGCGCCGATGCTGATCTGCGTCGGACTGGGAACGGGCTCCCTCCCGATGAACCCAGGCTGCAACCTGCAGGTCAACCCCCTCGCCTTCACGATTCCGTTCTCCACGGGTTCGACGACCTACATGACGCTTCCTGCGACGCTTCCGGCGTCGGTGACGACGCCGTTCGACATCTACGTCCAGGTGCTCTACGGCGATGCCGTGAACCCTTGGGGCATCTCCAGCACCAACCCGCTCCAGATCCACATCGACGTGTAGGATCCTGACGGCAACGAGCGCTTCGCTCGACACGAACAGGCCCGGGCTTCCTTCGCCGGAGGCCCGGGCCTGCTCTTTTTGCGACGGCGACACACGCCCCCGCGCTCACGCCCGCAAGAGCACGCTCATGCAGTGGTCGACGAGGTCGGTGGTGGTGATGATGCCGACGAACTCGTCGCCGCGCACCACGGGCAGGCAGCCTATGCGGTGGCGCAGCAGGCGCCCGGCGGCCTCCATGAGCGTGTCGCTCGGCCGCACGGTGAGCGGCTGCGAGGTCATGCAGTCCGCCACGGTCAGCACCTCGCCTGAACCCGCGCCCTCAGCGCGGCGGATGTCCCGGTCGGACACGACCCCCACCAGGCGCCCGCCCTTCACCACCGGCACGTGGCGGATGAAGTTCCGGCGGCAGAGGATCGTCACGTCCGCGAGCGGCGCGGCCGGCTCGCAGGTGATGGGATCGGCCGTCATGTGCTCGCCGACGAGCGGGTTGCCGTGCTCGCCGAGCCGGCCGGAGGCGCACGCGCCGTGAAACGCGCGCAGCAGGTCGCTCTCGGTGACGATGCCGATGAGCGAGCCTTCCTTTGCCGAGACCACGGGCAGGCAGCCGATGCCGCGCGCCACGATCTCCACCATCACCGAGACGATGCTCTCGCCCGGCGTGACGGTGACGGGCGGCGAGCGCATGATGTCGCGCACGTGCTTGCCGGAGCCGCCGCCGCGCGCCCAGCCGGTCGCGGCCAGCAGGTCGCGGTCGGAGATCACCCCCACGAGCCGGCCCTTCTTCACCACCGGCAGGTGGCGGATGCCGCGCGCGTCCATCAGGTCCATGGCCTGGTCCAGGCCCGCGGAGGCCTCGACGGCCACGGGATCGAGCGTCATGACCGAGGCGATGTCCATGAAGGACTGCCCTCCCGCCGGCTCGAAAGCACGAGCCGCCGCGCCGCGGCGCGCCGGCCCCTGCCCGGCGACGCACGCATCGTAGCAGCAAGCCGCCGCGCGCGCGCGGGAAACACCATCCTGCCGCGGCCGCTCACCTCGCGGCGGCGCCGCAACCAGACTGGCCGCTTACGTTCATCCGAGGCACGCGGATCGCCGCCTGCCTTGGCATGGCCAACGCCGCCGCCAGTCGGAAGTCTGAAGTCGCCAGTCAGCAGGGTCCTTCGGACCGAACCTTCCCTCCGCCTTGCCACGCCGCGCCAAGACCATCTTGCTCATCGATGCTGCACGGGATCATCGCGCCACGCGCAGGTCTTGGCGGTTAGTGGCAGAAGAGCGAGCGCGCCAGCTCCGCCACGCGCGCGGCCCGGCCGGCGAAGGAGTGCTCGGCCGCGAGAGCCCGGCCCGACTCTTCGAGGCGCGCGGCCAGGCCCGGCTCCACGAGCACGCGGGCGAGCGCCGCCGCCAGAGCGGAGGCGTCGCCGCGCGGGAAGAGCAGGGCGTCCCGGCCCTCGGTCACGAAGGTGCGGATGGCGGGCGAGTCCGCGGCCAGGACCGGCACGCCGAGCATCATCGCCTCGAGCAGCTTGAGCGGGAAGGTGTAGCGATCCCCCTCCGCGAACTCGGGATCGAGGGGCACGAACGCGGCGCGCGCGCGCGCCACGATCTCGAGAGCCGCCTGCCGCGGCTGCTGGCCGAAGAAGTGCACCCTATCCAGAAGGCCGAGCGCGGCCGCCCGCGCGCAGAGCTCCGCCAGGCGCTCTTCCGGATTGCCGCCGACCACGGCCAGCGTGCGCCCGGGCGCACGCGCCAGGGCCTCGAGGCAGACGTCCACGCCCTTCCACGGGAAGAGCGACCCGGCGTAGACCGCGTCGAACTCCTTGGCCGCCGGCGCCACTTCGACCTGACGCACGCCGTTTGGCGCCACGCGCACGCGGCCCGCCGGGGCGTATTCCTCCTTGAGCGCCGCCTCGAGCAGCGGATGCGACGCGATCACGCCGTGTGCGCGCGCGAAGACCTTGCCCTCGAGCCGCCGTACGCGCCGCAGCGTCTCCTCCTGGAAGCCCTGGTCCACGCGCTTCTCGGCGTAGATCTTGTGCGCCTCGTAGATCACCGGCACGCGGAGCAGGCGCGCGGCCGCGAGCAGGAAGCGCGCCAGGCGCGAGTCCTTGAGCGTGCGGAAGTACAGCACGGTGCGCCCGCGGCGGCTGAGCGCGCCGAGGAACCAGAGGAGCAGGCCGCGCACCAGCACGCTCCTCAGGCCGCTCGTGTTCTTCAGGCGGATGGCTGGCTCGGCCACCAGGAAGAGCCCGGGATGCGGCGCCAGGCCGAGCCGGGCGAGGACCGCGGCGGGCGCCTCCTCCTCGAGCTTCTTGACGATGAGGAACACCTCGTGGCCGAGCTCGGCCAGCGCGCGGCAGGTCTCGGCGGCCTGCACGCCGTTCGCCTCCACGCCCGGCAGGTTGACCGGGTGGACGTAGAGGAAGCGAAGACCCTGCGCCGCGCTGCTTCGCATTTCAGGCCGGCAGCTCGAGCAGGCTTGTGATCGCGGCCACGGCCCGCTCCGTGGCCGTGCCGGGCGCGAAGAACAGATCCGCCGCCAGGGCGCGCCGCACCGCGGCAAGCTCCTCGGGCCGCGCCAGGGCCGCGTCGATCGCGGCGCGGAGGTCGCGCGGCGCGGGCACGATCGTCCCCGCCTTGCGCCCCCAGGTCTCCAGGTCCGCCTTGGGCTTGAGCCGCGACGGCAGGTCCGGGATGTCCATGAAGAGGATGGGGCGATCGAGCAGCGTGAACTCGTTGGCCACGGACGAGGCGTCGCTGATCAGCAGGTCGGCGGCGCACATGAGCGGCACCACGTCCGCGTTCTCCACGAAGCGGAAACGCGGCCCGCGCATGGCGGAGAGCAGCGCGCGCCAGTCGTGGCCCGCCTTGCGCGCGTCCAGCGAGTTGTCGTGCAGCTTGACCAGCACGTTCTGCTCGCAGCGCCTGAGCTCGGCGAGCAGCTCCACGCCGCACTGTTCGAGCGACGAGACCTTGCGCGACCAGGTCGGCGCGTAGAGCACCGTCTGGCGCGCCGGGTCGAGGCCGAACTGGCCGAGCACCTCCTCGCGACGGTAGCGGCCATTCACCAGGTCGTCGAGCTTGGGCATGCCGATCACCGGGAAGCGGTGGGAGTTCTTCGGCGTGATCAGGCCCATCTCCTCGAAGCGCCGGCGCATGTACGGGCCGGCGAGCAGCAGCAGGTCGTAGCGCAGGGCGTTGCGGTTGACGCCGTGGTTGCGGAAGGACACGCCGTGGAAGACGTGCACCTTGCGGCGCGCGCGCGGCGCGGCGACGATGAAGTCCGCCGAGAGGTAGAGGTCGAAGCGCCGCAGGCGCGCCAGCCACTTGGCCATGAGGCGCAGCTCCCCCAGCCCGGCGGCGGCGAACACGTGGCCCGCCTGCTGCCGCCCGCCGAACAGGCGCGCGGCGCCGAACACGTCGAAGCGCGGGTCGGCGGCGAGGCGCGCCAGGATCGGCCGCATCATCACCGCTCCCACCGGCTTCTTGGCGTAGGCGAGGACTGACTTCGCGTGGCAGCGGCGCCCCAACCGATCTCGACCACTCGCGTCCATCTGAGTCACGCGGCTCGCCCTCCTGCCTCGGCATCGCTCGCGCCGCCGCCAGTCAGAAGTCCGAAGTCGGTAGTTCGTAGGGTCCTTCCGCCCGTTCCTGCCTTGCTCCTTGCTTCAGCGCGCATGGACTGCCTTGCTCGTCGATGCTGCATGCGATTCTCGAACCACGCGAAGATCCTGGCGGTAGGTGGCACCGGCTGCTCTCGCGCCGCAAACGAGTCAGTCTAGGAAACGCGGCGCGGGCGGGCACGCTTTCACTCCGGCGCCGCGGCGCTCTCTCCCGGCTCGGGCCCGGCGCGGCCCGGCGCCTCGTCGCGGCCGCCGACCCGGAGCACGACCTGCACCGACAGCCCTCCCTTGCTGCGCCGCCGCGCGCTCACCTCTCCGCCGCGCCGCCGCGCGATCGTCCGCACCACGGCGAGCGCGAGACCGAGCGCCGGCCGTTCCTTCCAGGTGAAGGCCGGATCGAACCACTCCTCGGACGGCTCGGGCGTGGGAAAGGGATCGTCCACGCACAGGAGGACCCGGTCCTCCTCGCGCCAGAGGCGCGCACTGATGCGCGCCGCCCGCCCGCCAGCCCGCGCCGCTCGGCGCGCGGCGTCGAGCAGGCGCACGAGGATCAGGCGCACCTCGTTGTGCGTTCCGACCACGCGCGGCAGCCGCGCCGGGCAGTCGATGCGCAGGCGCAGCCCCTCGCGCTCGAAGTCGCGCTCCAACGCGTCGCGCACGCTCTGCGCCACCGCGCGCGCGTCGGTGGTGGCCTCGGGCGCGGGGTTCTGCCGCGCCAGCTCGGCCAGCGTCAGGCGCGCGTCATCCAGTCGATCCGCGGCCTGCAGCACGCGCTCGAGGTCGAGGAGCAGCCCGCGCAGCTCGCGTTGCTCGCGCAACTGGAAGCGCACCTTCTCGGTGCGCGCGCGCACCACGCCGGTCGGCTCGAGCAGGTCCGCGGCCAGCGCGCCGGCCACGGCTCCCAAC
>DYIW01000017.1:8907-34992 GCA_020723465.1 Phycisphaera mikurensis | reverse complement strand
CGCCGTTCCTCATCCGCGCCCCGCTGCTGCATCGCCTCCGCCAGAAGCGAACTGCATCACGTTCATCGCGCGCGGCGTGCACCGGGAGCCGCTGCCGCTCCCGGAGGCCGGGGAAGCGGCCGCGATCGCTCCTCCCCTTCCCTCCCCTCTTGCTCCCGAGTAACCAACTGCGACGCCTATCTCACCGCGCGTCCTCGCGCGGTGCACCATTCTGGGGCGGGAGCGGGCTCCTGCACGCGACCGCCGTCCGCAAGGAACATGTGCACAAGCGGGCCCGCCTTGACCGGAAGCATCGAGGACGGCCGGGAGCGGAGCGGCGGTTCCCCGGCGCAGGGAACGGCGGCGGCGGCGTGCCCCTTCACACCCGCCGTTCCTCATCCGCGCCCCGCTGCTGCATCGCCTCCGCCAGAAGCGAACTGCATCACGTTCATCGCGCGCGGCGTGCACCGGGAGCCGCTGCCGCTCCCGGAGGCCGGGGAAGCGGCCGCGATCGCTCCTCTCCTTCACCTTCCCGTTCCCGTTCCCGTTCCCCGTCCTTTAATCCGAGAAGCAAACCTGCCCCACCAACCCTTCGACCGTCTTCACCCCGATCCCCTCGACGCGCAGCAGATCCGGAAAGGAGCGGAACGGCCCGTGCGCCTCGCGGTACGCAACGATGCGTCGCGCCCGTTCCGGCCCGATCTGATAGAGAAGCGAGAGCGCCTCCAGGTCGGCCGTGTTGACGTTCACCAGGACGCCCGTGACCGCAGGCGCGCGGTACTGGCGATCGACGCCGCAGACGTGGAGCTGCGCGAGCAGAACGCCCGCGCAGAGCACGGCGATCGCCCCGACCAGAAAGGAACGCCGCTCCCCGCGGCTCAGTCGCCCGCCCGTCTCCGCAACCAAGGTGCGCTCATTCTCCCTTCCCGTTGCCGCCCTTCTCCCGCGCGTTCGCCCGGCCGGCGCGCCGCGCGCCGTGCCGTTGCTCGTCGGAGCGCGCATCGGCAGCCGCGACGCGGCGGCGCGTCGGGGTCAAGCCGAAGAAGCGGTCGAAGACCGCGTCCAGCGCGGCGCTCAGGCCCACCTCGTCCTCCACCGCGATCTCCTCCGCGCCGTCGTCGCCCGGGGCCACGCGCAACCCGTTGGCGCGCCTCCTCAGCCTGGCGAGCAGGTGGCCGGCGACACGGAAGCAGACCAGGTCGCCGTCCTCCTCCTGGATAACGTCCGGACTGAGCCGCAGCAAGCGCTGCTTCATCTCGTCGAAGAGCTCGCCGTTCCGCGCCTCGGGCGCGCGCGTCCCCGGCTCGCTCTGCGCCCCACCGGCCGCGGTCAGGACAGAAACCGGGACGGGGCGGCCCACCTGCGCGGGTTCGTCCTCTGGCGCTGCGGCCTCGCGGTCCGGTCGCGCGCACCCGCCCCCGTCCCGGAGCACGCTCAGGTCGCTAGAGAGGATGGCGAGCTGGACGCCCCCGGCCCCGTCCACGACCGTGCACTCGAGGCAACGCAACCGCGGCACGCGCAGCACCGACAAGAGCGTCCGCGCGGTCTCGGAGAACCTGCGCGCGATGAGAATCATGCGCGGGGTCTCCCGGGAATCGAAGTCCCGGTTCGGATAGAGTCGCGCCAGGAGCGGCGCCGTGCGGCGGAAGGTCACGGCCGCGCGTGCCGCGCGCTCGAGGAGCGGCTCCGCCGGGCCGTCCTCGACCAGCAGCAGGGCGATGCGGCCGTCGGCGTCCTCGACCAGGGCGTCGATCAGGACTCCGTCCGGCATGGGTACGGAGGAGGCGATGACCTCGAGACCGCGCTCGACCAGATCGATGTCGGCTGCGACCTGCGCCGCCAGATTCTGGGCGCTGCCGCCGCGTATGCTGCGAATGGGGATCATCGGATCCACTCGCTGTTGGGCGCCCTGCTCTCAAGCGGTGGAAACACGCGGTGCCGCGGCGCCGGTGGACGGACTGTCATCGTGAGACCACATCCCATTGTAGGTTGGATTCCCGAGGATACAACATCTTCGAGTTTCAATCCCTGCGTGCCGGCCAGGCCCCGGTGGAGACGACCGTTTCAGGCATGAAACCAAGCGACGCCCGCAAGCTGTTTCCCGTGACGAACGACTACGCGTACTTCAACGTGGCCGCCACCGCGCCCATGTCCATCCCGGTCCAGGAGGCCATCGTGCGCTTCACGGACGAAGTGCGCGACCACGGGTCAGCGTTCTTCCCGCGCTGGATCGAGACGTTCCAGGAGACGCGCGCGGAGGCGGCGGCGTTCATCGGCGCCGCTCCGGACGAGGTCGCCTTCGCGCACAACACCTCCGAGGGCATGAACATCGTCGCCAACGGACTCGATCTCGGTCCAGGAGACTCGATCGTCCTGGTGGATGGCGACTTCCCGGCCAACGTCTACCCGTGGCTGCGCCTGCGGCAAGAGGGAGTCGAGGTGCGCTTCGTCGCGCCGCAGGAGCTGGGCCGCGTCTCGCCGCAGCAGATCGCCGCCGCCTGTGACGCGAGCACGCGGCTCGTTGCGGTCTCGTTCGTGTCGTTCGCCACCGGCTTCCGGCTCGACGTGCGCCGCCTGGGCGAGCTGCTGCGCGCGCGCGGGATCCTGTTCTTCCTCGACGCCATCCAGGGCCTCGGTGCGCTGCCCCTCGACGTGGTTCGCGACCAGGTCGACTTCCTGGCGGCGGACGGGCACAAGTGGCTGCTCGCGCCCGAGGGGATCGGCCTATTTTTCGTGCGCCGCGACCTGCTCGAGCGGCTGACGCCGACCTTCGTCTCCTGGCTCTCGATGCAGGAGCCGTTCGAGTTCGAGAGCTATCGCGGCCAGCTCGCTGCGGGCGCGCGCCGCTTCGAGTACGGCACGCCCAACACCATCGGCCTGCACGCGCTGCGGGCAGCGCTCGCGCTCATCCGCTCGGTCGGCGTCGAGGAGATCGAGCGCCACGTGCTCCGCCTCACCGACCTCCTGGCCGCGGGACTGCGCGAGCGTGGCTGCCGCGTGCACAGTCCGCGCGCCGCGGGCGAGAAGTCGGGCATCGTCGCCTTCGATCTTCCTGGCACGGACCTGGCGGCGGTGCATGCCCGCCTCTCCGAACGCCGGGTGCAGACCGCCAGGCGCGGCGGCTGCATCCGCGCCGCGGCACACGTGTACAACGATGAGTCGGACATCGCGCGGCTGCTGGACGCGCTGCCCGCATGATGACCGCGGCAGAGGGCGCGGGCCGATTCGCCCTGCCCGTTCTCTCCTGGCCGCAGACGGCGCTCCAGGGAACGGCGGGCGTCGCGCTCTCGCTCTTGCTCTTCCTGCTGCTGCTGCGCCTGTTCCGCTCGCACCTGCCGGGTACGCCGCGCCCGCCGCGCGTGCTGCTCGACCTCGGCGCCCGCGCCCTGCTCCTCTACTTCGCGGCGTTCCTCGCCACCGGCCTCCTGATCGGCCTCTTCTCCGGCGGGGAGGACTCCGCGCGCCCGGGTGGCGTCGAGCTGGGCATGGCGCTCACCGCCTGCATGAACGCCGCGGTGATCGCGGTCGTCCTCGCCTGGGGGCGCCTGCGGCTCGGTCTGAGGGCGCGCGACCTCGGCCTGTTCGCGCCGCGGCCGGCCGAGCTGCTCTTCGCCGTGCTCGCCATGGTCGCTGCCTGGCCCGCGTTCCACGGCGCCGCGCTGCTGAACGCCAAGCTGGTGCAGCTCTGCGGCTGGCAGCCCTACCAGGAAGTGATCCAGTCGCTGCTTGCCGACCCGGAGCTGCGCAGGAGCCCTTTCCTCCTCTCCTGCATCGTCGTGCTGGTGCCGCTGCTCGAGGAGATCCTGTTCCGCGGCCTGCTCCAGCGCGCGTTGCGCGCCGTCCTCGGCCCGGCGCCGGCCATCGCCGCCGCCTCGCTCGCGTTCGCCGCCGTGCACGACGTGCAGTCCTCGCTGCCGGTGCTGGTGGTCGGCGCGGCGCTCGGCATCGTGTGCGAGGCCACCGGCTCGGTCCTGGCCGCGGCGCTCGCTCATTCCGCGTTCAACGGCTGCATGGTCGCCTTCATCGTCGTCTACTCCGCCTAGAGAAAGATGCCTTCCGTGGACAACATCGCCAACGAGACCTGCTGGCTGCGCCCGCTCGGCCGCGGCTTCGTGGCCTCGACCGCCACCGTCGTGGGAGAAGTACACCTCGGCGAGGACGCCTCGATCTGGTACGGCACGGTGCTGCGCGGCGATGACGCGGCGATCCACGTGGGCGCGCGCACCAACATCCAGGACAACTGCGTGGTGCATCCCATGCCGGGCGTGCCGACCCGCATCGGCGCGGACGTGACCATCGGCCACGCCGCGATCGTGCACCTCAAGTCGATCGGCGACCGCTGCCTCGTCGGCATGGGAGCGATCCTGCTCGGCGACGCGGAGATCGGCGCGGAGTCGATCATCGCCGCCGGCGCGCTCGTCAAGGAAGGCGCCGTGTTCCCGCCACGGTCCCTGGTGCTCGGCGCGCCCGGCCGCGTGGTGCGGCAGGTGACGGACGAGGAGCTGCGCTTCATCCTCGAGGCGGCGCAGGGCTACCTGGCAAAGACGCGCCGCCATCTACGAAGCTGAAAGCCGAAAGCTGATCGCTGACAGCCAAGAAAGGGAAGGGCACGCCAGCCACGAGCTCGCGTGCCCTTCACATCGGCGAGAACGCGGGCCACTTCATGGCCGGCGCGCCCTCGCCCGCAGCATCACCCGCGCTTGACCTGCCCGATTCCGGACCGGCTGGAACAAACACACGCCCAGCCAATCCACACGCGGGTGGAAACTGTCTTCCGATCGGTCGCCGCCCGATCCGAGGAACCGTGTGGCGGTACGGTTCCTCGGCCATCGACCGGACCGTTGGACGAGGTTTCGCGCGCGCTTGTTCCGCCGGTTCCGCTGGAACCTCGCAGATTGCTCGCAGGCAGGATGACTTCTTCCACGGGCTGCTAGGCTGGTGTCCGGACGAGGGCTGCAGGACCCGCGTCCAGCCGAGGAGGCATGAGCATGCGCCCGACCAAGGGAATCGCGCTGGCCGGCTTGCTCGCGGCCGCGCTGCTGGGCTCGGGATCCGCCCAGGACAAGCTCTGCCCGAAATGCCACTCCACGGGGCGGGTCCCCAACGAAATCGAGGACGCGAAAGTCGCGGAGATGGAGGCGCAGGTCATCCACTGCTCCCACCTCATCTCCCGAGACCGAGCGGGACGTGGCCTGCCCTTCCTGCCGTGCGCGGGGTGCCTGGCGCCGTCGCTGGCCGCCCAGGCACGGGCGGAGTTCGACCGGCTGGCGGCCGAGAAGGACGCGTGGCTGGCGGAGCGGCGCCTGATCGACGCCACGCTCCAGCCGCGGGAAGCATTCGTGCACATCGAGACCAGGCACTTCCTTCTCACGTGCGGCCTGCCCAAGGTGGTCCTCCCGAGCAAAGTGGTCCTGGACGCGCACGAGGCCGCCCACCTCTACGCCGCGCGTCTCGAGGAGTTCTACTCCTGGTTCCAGACGCTGCTCGGTTACACGGACGAGGAAGCGCGCGTGCTCAAGCACCAGGTCTTCTTGATGAACGACCTGCGCACCCTGATGAAGGCCGCCACGGACTACGCCCAGACCCCCACGGATCGGGCGGGACGGGCGGTGGGCGACCCGTCCATCTTCGTCACCTGGCGCGACCGCTCCGTGTTCAAGACCGACCCCGACTTCCACCGTCACGTGGTGCACCACGTGAGCCATCTGCTGCTGGGCGTGTTCCATCTCAAGGTCTGGCTGGTGGACCGCGCCGGCTGGCTGGAGGAAGGGCTGGCGCACGTGTGCGAGATGCGCCTCTTCGGCCTCGCCGGCAACTCGTGCAACATCGAGCAGACGGAGGAGGACATGCCGGACGAGGACTGGGAGCCGCTGGTGAAGAAGATGGTCCTGCAGCAGCAGACCGTGCCCTTCGCCCTGCTCCAGGAGAAGCGCGCCGACCTGCTGACGGCCAAGGAGCACCTGCAGGTCTGGGCGATCACCGACTTCCTGCTGAAGCGCGACCAGAAGCAGCTCCCCGAGCTCATCCGGCGCCTCAAGCAGGACGTGCCGCTGCGCGACGCGCTGCGCGACCTCTACGACCTGAACATCGTCAGCTTCGACCTGGTCTGGTCCGACTGGGTCGAGGAGAACTACCGCCTGAAGCCCTGACCGCCTACTTGAACAGGTTGTCCAGCGTCCGCTGCACCGAGTCGCCGTAGGACGGATCGATCTGCGCCGCTCCCTCGCGCCCGGGCTGGGCCGCGGCACGCTCGAAGATCCCGGCCAGGCGGCTGACCGCTTCGGAGACGTACAGCCGCACCATGCCCAGGGTGGTGGAGTCGTCGAACAGGACGGTGAGGATGGCGCGGTTGCCGACCAGGGAAAGCTGGATGTTGTCGCGCTCGCCCTGATGGAACAGGGCGGAGAACTCGCGTTCTCCCAGCAGCCGCGCCATCTCCTTGGTGGCGGCGAAGGCGCCGGCCACCAGAGCCGAGATCGTGTCGGGATGGAAGTCGCCCGCCTCGCCGGCCTTGGTGATGAGGTGCCCGTCCTTGTCGATGAGATAGGCGGAGCGCGCCCCGGACCTGCGCAGGAACTCGGCGAGCACACGGTCGACCTGCGCCATGTGCTCCTCGTAATAGACCACTCGACCCTGACGCAGGGCCGCGTCGGAGACCACGGGGGATCGTTGAGTCACGTCCTTCCCTCCCTCAACCGAAGAAGCGGGTGTAGGCGAACACCGCGGCCGCGGCCACGGCGACGCCGAAGATCAGGCCCACGACGAGGGACCGATCGCTGTCGGTTCGCATCGGCGCGCCGTGGCGCCGGCCGCTGATCACGCGCACCTCGCGCCGGTACGACTCCGCCGGCGGCGGAACGCCGTGACAGTGCGCCGGTGCCCGCGCCTCCGCGCGCGCTGCCGGCCTGGCCTGCGCCGCTCTGGGGCGCTCGAGCGTGGCCACCTGCGCCGGAGCGGCGACGAGCGACGCCTGACCCGACGCCGCCGCCGCGGACGGGCCGGCACAGGCCGCCACGCCCATCTCCTCGAGCGGATTCGACGCGACCCGCGACTGCGCCGGAAGAGGGAGCGTCCGCGGCTCCGGCTCGCGCCGGCGCGGCTCGCTCTGCACCTCGTTGCGCTCGATCTGGAAGCCGCCCACCGGCGGCGGCGCGACCTGCGCCTGGACCGCGGCCTCGCGCGCGTGCGGCTTCTCGACCGGCTCGACAGCCGCCGGTCGTTCCTCCACCGGCGGCGCCGCCAAACCTGCCTGCTCGGTCGAGCTGATCCTGGCGAGAACGCGCGCCGAGAGCTCTTTGAGCGTCTGGATGACCCCCTCGCCCCGGCTTGCCACCGCCTCGAAGGAGGGCGCCTCGAACGCGTTGAGCCGCTCGTTGAGCTCTGTCACCGGCATGGCGTCCGCCACGTCGCGCTTGTTCCACTGCAGCACCAGCGGGAACTTGCTCAGGTCCTTCCCCATCTCGGCGAGGTTCTCGCGCAGGTTGTCCAGGGACTCGAGGTTCTCGGCCAGCTTGGCGCGCGACGAGTCGGCAACGAAGATGATGCCGTCGGCGCCGAGCAGCACGAGCTTGCGCGTCGAGTTGTAGTACACCTGTCCGGGCACGGTGTAGAGGTGGAACTTGGTCTTCATGCCGGCGATCTCGCCGAGGTCGAGCGGCATGAAGTCGAAGAAGAGCGTGCGGTCGCCGTCAGTCGAGATGGAGGTCAGCTCACCCTTGTTCTGCTCGGGCGTGCGCTGGTGCACCATCTCCAGGTTCGTGGTCTTTCCCGAGAGCCCGGGCCCGTAGTAGACCAGCTTGCAGTTGATCTCCTTGCGCGCGAAGTTGATCTGGACCATCGTTCATCCTTGCCTTGCGGCGGCTGGCGCCGCGCTGGTGTCCGTCACACGGGTGCGTTCAGTCGCGACAGCTCACGGATGCGCCGCGCCGGGCCGGCGATCTCGAGCAGGGTCAGCTCCAGGTCGAGCGACGGCTCCGTGACGATGACGAGCATCAACTCGTCCACCGGCACGAAGACGAGGCGACCGAAGCTGGCCGTGAAGATGATGCGCCGCGTCCGGCCGAGTCCGAGGTCGCGCGCGGCGCGTCGTGCCTGGCCGGCCGCCGCCGAGGCGAGCGCCGCCACCGAGTCGGGCGCCAGGCCGTCGCACAGGTCGGCCGCGACGACCATCCCGTCGCTGCTCATGACCAGCGCGCCGCGCACGCCGACTCGTTCCTTGAGCTCGCGCACTGCCTCGCGCATGTTCATCCTCTGACCAGACGCTCGAGCGAGTCGCGCGCGGCCACGGCTGCCGTGCCAGCCCCCGCCCGCGCCGGCAGCACCAGACCGGCGAGCGCCCCGCGCTTCATCTCCAGGACGAACGCGCCGGTCTCTCCCTCGACGACGAGCGACGCGGGCACGCCCAGCTCCATGCCGCGCGCGGCGCGCTGGCACAGCGCGGCCAGGTCGCGCACGGTCGCGTCGAAGGCGCCGTCGCGCGCCGCGCCCCAGGCGGCGCCACGCTCGTCGATGAGCAGCACGCGCTCGGCTCCCGAGGCCCGCGCCAGGGCCGCGGCCTCGGCGCCGGGCTCGGCGAAGGGAGCGCGCTCTGGCGCAGCGGCGTCCTGCGCGGCCGGCTCCTCCTCCCAGGGCAGTCGCCCGTGGAGCAGGCGCATGCGCTCCTCGACCTCGGCCAGCAGCGACCGGAAGTCCTCGATACCCGCCGCCGCGGCTGCGGCTTCCCGGTCGAGTGCGTCTCGCAGGCGCGCCGCTCGCTCGTGCGCGGGCGCGGCAGCGAGCAGCCGCTCGATCTGCTCGCGCGCGTGCTGCACCCCGCCCACGCGGTAATACAGCTCCGCCAGCAGGAAGCGCGGCTTCAGGGCCTCCGGCTCGACTTTGAGGGCGCGCAGCAGCAGGCCCTCCGCGGCCAGCGCGTCCGCGGCGGCCGTGCTCTCGAGAAAGCGGCGCAGGCGCACCTCACCGAGTTGAGCGAGCACCGTGCCGTTCTCGCCATAGCGCTCCAGCGCCTCGCGCAGCACCTGGGCGTACTGCTCGTGCCTGCCCAGGGAACGGTAGGCGTCGGCCAGCTCGAGGGAGAACTGGACGCAGGGACTGCGCTGGACGAGCTCCTTCGCCGCCCGCAGCCGGTGCAGCCCTTCCTCGCTGGCGGCCAGCAGCTGCACGCGCGCCAGCTCGGTGGAAGCGGGAAACTGGGAGAGACCCGAATGCAAGACCTCGGCGGCGAGCCCCGCCTCCCCCAGCCCGAGGTAGGCGCGCGCCAGCTCGGCGATGGCATGGGGGCGCGGCTCGCTTGCCAGCCTGCGCCGCAGGCGCGACAGGCGGATCCTCTCTCGCGATCGGGCGAGAAAACCCATGCGCACCGCTTTCACTGTCCTGTCCTGGTGCGGAAGCACTCGAACCAGGTCACTTATCGGCCGTGCTTTCCGCTCGGCTTTCGCAGAAAAGACCGATCACCTTGCCCGACGCCGCAGCGAACACGCAGCGGCCGCCCTGCACGACTCCCTGCAGCGCGATGGGCGCGTCCCCGGAGAAGCGCGCGGCCTCTTCCAGGCGGGCGCGGGAAAGCACCAGGACCGTGCCGTCCTGCCCGGCGGCGGCGATGTTCGGGCCGCCGCCTTCGGCCAGGCGCAGGCCGCCCTCGGCGCTGGCCACCACGCGCGCGGCGGCGAGGTCGACGGTGGCGAGCCGGCCGCCTCCGCCCACCACGGGCAGCCGGGCGTCGCCGCTGATCTCCAGGATGGGCCTTCCCGCCAGGGCCGGAACGGAGGCGAGGTGCTCGGCCTGGGGCAGGCGAAACGCGTGCAGCGCCCCGGCCTCGTCCCCGTAGAGCAGCAGGTCGCCGTGCGCCGCCAGCGCGCTGACGCGCCCGGCCGCCTGCGCCGGGTTCCGGAGCGCGGTCAACGAGCGGTCCGGGGCGCAGATCCAGACCTTGCCGCCCTCGCAGCCCACGGCGAAACGGCCCCCGCCGAGCCCGACCGGACCCGCCGAGACCTGCGCCGGCAGCGTGACGAGCGGCAGCGCCTCGCCGCCCTCGATCGGTCCGAGGGCCAGCGCACCACCCTCGAGCGCGACGGCGATCATGGCGCCGGAGAAGGCCACGCGACTCGCCGGCCGGCCAGGCAGGGCGCGCTCTCCCGTCGTCTGTCCGCTGGCCCGATCGAGAAAGAGGACCTTCCGTTCGGTGGTCGGGACAGCGATGCGATCGCCGGCCAGGACCGGAGCCGCGGTCGCCTCGGCGAGATCGGGCAGCTCGCGCATCCACTTGACCGCGAAAGACGCGGCGTCGAGAGCCGCCACGCGGCCGCTGGCAAGCGCCAGCACGACGCTGTCGCGGTCGAGCGCCGCGGGCTGCACCACCTCGAACGGCAGGATCGTCTCGAGGTCGGCGCAGCGTGCCAGGGCGAAGTGCAGGGACGCCTGGTCCACGGCCTTGACGCGCGACTGCGCTCGGACGAAGCCGTCGCGCGCGAGAGCGATCTCGACGTCGCCCTTGCTGGGCAGGTCAAGCACGAACGGGGTCTCGGCGTGGACGTAGCTGCTTTCCACGCCGATGCGCACCGGCTGGCCGTCGAGGAAGACGCGCGCCTTCGCCGGGCTGCTGGTGATCCGGACCGGCAGACGGACGTCGGCTGCCTCGGGCGCGTTGGGGTACTCCTCGAGCAGCACGCGCAGGCGGCCGTGCGCCTCCTCGAACTGGCCCGCGTTGCGGAAGAACGCCGCCTCGTTCTTCAGGCGACTGGCCGCGGTGAGGTACTGCTCCAGGGACTCGATCGCCTGCTGCACCTCGAATGGATCCTCGCCGCCGGACAGCGCCAGCGCCTTCTTCAGCAGATCCGCCGCCTCCCGGTAGTTGCCGGTGTGCCGGGCGCCGAGGGCCGCCTCCTTGAAGACGCGCGCCTGCTTCAGCCGGTCGTGCTCCTCCTCCTGCTCCACTTCGGCGCGGTAGCGATCGACCTCGGCGGTGTGCTGCTCGGCCACCTCCAGCTCGCGCAGCTTCTCGAAGGAGAGCAGGAAGGGGATGGTGAGCGGGAAGCGCCGCAAGATGCCGCCGTAGAACTCTCTGCCGCGGTCGAACTGCCGGGTGAGCAGGAAGTCCTCCAGGGAGAACTCGGAGTAGGCGCGCAGCGCCGCCGACGAGTACTTGCCGTAGCCGACGAACAGCGCCCCGAAGGCCAGCACCATGGCCAGCGCGCGGGTGGCCGAGCGCCGCCGCTGGCGCCGCAGGCGCACCGAGTCGCCGAGCTGGTTGAGGCGCTGCGCCAGGTCGGCGCGCGAGGGATCGAGGAGCTGCGCCTTCTTCACGCAGCGCACCGCGCCCTGGAAGTCGCGAGTCGCCGCGCGGCGCTCGGAGGCGCGCAAAAGCACGTCCACCGCGAACGCCACCTGCCCGAGGCGTGCCGACAGGTCGGAGACGCGCTCGATGTCGGCCGGCCGGTCCGCCGCGAGGTCGAGCAGACCGCTCAGCACGAGCACCAGCTCCTCGGAGCGGCCCAGCTCGTAGAGGATGCACGCCAGGTCGGACCCTTCCGCCTCCGGGTCATAGGCGGCGCGCTCGAACTGGGCCGTCGCCACCTTGCGCAGGGCGAAGAGACGCTCGCGCGCCTCGACCTGCGTCGGCAGGAGCTGGCGGATGCGCATGTACAACTTCACCGCCGCGTCCAGGCTCCCGGCCGCCTCGGCCTTGCGGCCGGCCGCGAGGTAGTGCTCCGCCGCCTGGTCGCACTCGTCCAGGGTCTCGTGCGCCTGCCCCGCCCCGGCCAGCACAGCCACGTCGCCAGCCCCCAGAGCGATGGCCCGCCGGAACAGGTTGACCGCGGACCTGACCTCACCCGCCGTCAGACAGGCGCGCGCCCGCTCCAGCAGACTGTCGACGGGCACGGCCCCGGCGACGCGCGCGTCCAGAAGCAGCGCGATCTTGCGGAACACGACGAAGCGCGAGATCTCGGTGTGCTCGATGATCTCGTCCACGGTGCGCACGCCGTCGATCGCGTCGAACACAGCGCGCGCGTCCGCGTCGCTCTCGCGCGGGTCGAGACGCGACAAGTCGGAGCGCACCTCGACGACGTCGTCACCGGACGCAACCAGCGTCTTGATGAACTCCCACTCGTCGATGCGGCGCGCCGCCTCCATGATGAGCGCGTTCGGCGAGAGAGCGAGGTCGCGCTCCATCGCCCCCGCCTCCTCGGGCAGGTCGCCGTCGCGAAACTCGAACGACGCGTTCCCCAAGAAGAACAGCTCGTAAACCTCTTCCTCGAGCTGACGGCGCAGGGCGTGGATCCGCTCTTCCGGCTTGAGGACCTTCATCTCCACGAGCGTCGCGAGCAGGTCCTTGCCGACCACCCCCATGTTGCAGCGCGCGCGCTCGGCCTTCTCGGCGCAGAGCTGGCCGGAGCGCACCAGGGCGCGCACCGCTCGCCGCACCAGGAGATCGGCCTGGCTGGGCACGAACACCCCCTCCGTCGTGAAGAAGAGCGGCCGCTTCACGCCGTCGTGCACGATCTCCAGAGTGCCCGCCTTCTGGTTGAGGATGAGCATCTGGAAGACATGCGCGAGATCAACGCTGTTGAGATCGCCCCGCAGTGGCATGGTCAGGTGTTTCGCTCGGGCCCCGGCCTTGAGGCAGAGACAGCTTCTTTTATCGTCATCAGCGGGCTGGTACTTGTGCCGCTACCCGCCAGGATCTTCGCACAGCACAAAGAACCCGAGCCTCCTCGCCGAGAGCCCGAGGCGCTCGAACTCGTTGAAGTCAGCAGTCGGCCAAAGGGTCTTCCGGCTTCCAACTTCTGACTTCGGACTTCAAGCTCGCGGCGGCGCCGGCCGGACCCAACCACTGAGCGCGGACACGTGTTGGTGCGGCGCCGCCGCGATGTGGGGAAGATGGCTCGCCCCCCTGGTCCACCTGTTTCAACGCGCCGTCGAGACGCGGCGCTCCTGCAAGCTGGATCACCGCCAACGGCGCCTAGACGCGCTCAAGTCACTCCGTCCACAGAGCTTATGATCTGGAATGTGGCGCACACCCGCCCGCCACCGGCCGCCGCTTCACGGCGCAGGCGCTCGGGCGCGAACCAGCCCGCGGCACGCGCCTTGTCCGGGCGTCGGGCTCCCTGCTATCATCCGCGCCGATCCGTCGCCTCTCCCCAAGAACGGCTCCTTCGCGATGCAGATCCTGCCGTTGCTGAGACACGCCTGGAATCGAGCCATCGCGCTCGTGCACCTGAGACGCGGCACGAGCCTGTACCGCCAGGGGAGGTTTGGCCCGGCGGCCTCGCACCTGCATGAGGCGCTCTTCCTCGGCGGGCCCTCGTTCACCGCCCACCTCTTCCTGGGGAGGATCTACTTGAGGCTCAACCGCTTCGAGCGCGCGCGCCAGGAGCTCGCGAGGGCGAGGTTCTTGAATCCGGGCCGCTTCGCGGCGCAAGTGCTGCCGGAGGACCTGCTCCTGGAGATGATCGAGCGCGTGCTCCGGCCCGGTCCCCACGGCGGTTGCGCCGCCGCCGGCCCCGAGCCGGCGCCGCAGCGCTTCGTGGCCCACCGCGAGGCCGCGGACGACTTCTCGTCTCCGGCCGAGCGCGACCGTTTCCGCGCCCTGCCGCCGATCCAACCCGAGGACAGCGAGAATCTGAACTGGGGAGAGCTGGGCCGGCTGCTGGACGACTGAGCGGGCGGCGCCGCCGGCGCGCGGCGCGCGGGCCGCGCATTTCCGCCTGCGGACTTGCGCGCGCGCTCCCCTCTCCTTGAAATCCTCGCACGACCTTTCGACCGGCGAACCCTGTGCCGCCAACCGCTAGGATCTTCGCACGGCACGAAGATCCCGAGCCTCCTCGCCGAGCACTCGAGGCATGCGAACGCCTTGAGGCCAGCAGTCGGCCGAAGGGTCTTCCGGCTTGCAACTTCCGACTTCGGACTTCAAACTCGCGGCAGCGCCGGCCGGACCCGACCAATGAGCACGGACAGGTTTGGTTGCGGCGCCGCCGCGATGTGGCAGAGGAGCGTGAGAACTCGTGATTCCCAATGACCGTCGCTACCTCGAGACGCATGAGTGGGCCAAGCTGGACGGCAGCATCGTCGCGGTCGGCATCACCGATTTCGCGGTCAAGCACCTCACGGATCTGGTCTACATCGACCTTCCGTCGGTAGGCGACCGCGTCTCCAAGGGGGAGCGATTCGGCGAGGTGGAGTCGGTGAAGGCCGTGTCCGATCTGAATGCTCCGATCAGCGGCGAGATCATCGCAGTGAACGATGCCCTGGCCGGCGACCTAGAGATCGTCACCCGCGATCCTTACGGGGAAGGATGGATGATCAAGGTTAAGGTCCAGTCGGCGGCGGAGTACCAGGCGCTGCTCGACGCCGCGGCCTACGAGCAGGTCGCCGCGGAAGAGTCCTGAGGCGCCGCGCCCGCGCGCGGCTCAGCGCCGCCTGTTCCAGGCGTCCGTGCCGAAGCGCCGCCGCACCAGGTCATGCGCCCGCCGCAGCTCCTCGTCGCTCGGCGCGGACGGCTGAAGCTCCAGCCCCAGCACCTCGCCGAAGCCGGCGGCGACGGCCGCCGCGACCTCGCTGAAAGGGGGAGCGCGCCCGAGCAGGTCCTCGAGGCACGCGGCCGCGGGCGCGAGCTGGTTCTTGCGGATCGGTATCGAGCCGTGGTGGAGGATGCGGTCCCGCCAGCGCCGCTGCGCCGATCCGACCAGCTTGCGGCCCGCGGCCACGAGGTCGAACGCCGTCGCCTGGTAGAAGCAGACCGGTTCGCCGCCGCGGCCGGAATCCGAGCGCGCCGCGCCGCCCGCGCGCGGCTCGGCGCGCACCCCGAGGCGGGCCAATCCGCGCGCCACGGCCGCGTGCAGGCGATGGTACGAGTCCTCGACCGTGCCCGCGAAGAGCGGGTCGCGCGGCAGCGCGGCGAGCGCGAAGGTCAGGTCGTCGCGGTGGCAGATGGCGCGCCCGCCGGTGACGCGCCGCACCAGCACGAGCCCAAGCCGGTCCAGTTCGGCCTGCGGGAACTCGGCGGCGCGCTGGAAGTAGCCGAGCGACAGCCCCGGCGGGTCGAAGGCGTAGAGCCTGAGCACCGGCGGGGAAGGCTCCAGCGCCTGGTCGAGCGCCATGTTGAGCCAGGGATGCGCCGCGCCGCTCAGGATGAGCCGCAGCGCCCGCGCGCCCTCCCGGCCTACTTCTCGGTCAGCGTGATCTTGGCGTTCTTCAGGCACTCGTGCGCGAAGTTGGAGAAGCGCAGGTCGTGGTAGTCGAGGACCACCAGCGCCTTCTGGATCTCGAACTCCTTGATCGTCTGAGTCTTCGTGAAGTTGAGCACCTTGACCAACATGTAGCCCAGCGCCTCGCGCATGCCGGCCATTGCCGCCATGTCGATCTTCACCGGGCCGAGGAGGTCGCCTTCCACGCGGTTGTAGAAGATGTCGTCCGCCAGCGAGTAGCCCTGCATGAAGATCAGGTACTGGTTCTCCGAGAAGGCCTGACGCAGCTCGTTGCGCGACTTGGGCGTGGTCACTCCCTTGGGGAAGGCCGCGTTCTCGGAGCAGAACTGCTGGCGGATCTCCTCGCCGCTCAGCTTCCCCTCGAGGATCGCCTGCTGGGCCTGCGTGACGCGCCGCAGCGCCTCGTCCCAGGCGGCCTGCCCGGCGAGGCCGCTCTTCTTCTCCGTCTCGACCAGGGAGACCCAGAACACCTCGCAATCCGCCTTGCCGTTCTCGAAGAACAGCTTGCCGTAGGCGCTGTGATGCTGCCTCAGCTCCTCGTCGCCGGCGCCGACCTGCAGCATCTTCTCGAACGCGACACGGCGCCGGTAGTACTCGCGGTACTCCGAGATGTTGAAGAAGCCCTGGAAGCTGATGGCGCTCTCCAGCGGGAAGAGCGTGCCCTCGTATTCCGCCTCGTGGGCGCGGAACAGGACCTCGAATTCCTCGGGGCCGACCTTGACGTCGTTGTCCGCCAGGGCGTCGTCCAGGGCGTGATAGAGGATGCACAGGCGCAGGGCGCCGTCCTTCACCTCGATCTGCGGCGGGACGAAATCGAGCACTTCCTCGACCGTGACCGGCGTGTCGTTGACCGTCATGTACACGCCCCGGGGCAGCTCCTGCTCCAGCGCGTACTTGATGTCCGCCCGCTTGATCATCTCCATCTGCAGCATGCGCAGGAACTGGATGCGGAACATGGGCGGGAGGTCCACCCCGGTCTCGTAGGAGTTGCTCAGGTAGTCGCGCAGGTCCTTCTTCTTCTCCAGCAGTTCGGCCGACTCCAGCGGCAGGCCAGGATTCAGATCGGACGCGTTCGGGTCGAGCGGCTTGATCGGCGGCAGCAGCAGGCGCTCGTTCAGCAGGTGCGCGCGCAGGAACTCCTTGTACTTCTCCCAGCCCATCGTCATCTCGATGCGCGCCTGGTAGGCGGCGAACGCCTCCTCGCCCTGGGCCCGGTTCTGGTCCTCCTCGGCGCGCAACCGCGCATCCACCTCCTCGGCGGGCACCTCGTAGGCGGCCGGGTCGCCGCCGTTCGCGATCGCCTTCTCCACCGCCTGTTTGGTGAGGATGGTGAGCTGCGAGCGCAGGATGCCGTTCTGCCCGGCGTTGAGGGCGAACCACAGCTTGAACTCGTCCTGCGTGATCTCCTTGTCGTTGACGCGCGCCAGCACCGGCGCGTCATAGTCGACCTTGCTCAGGTCAAGGTCGCGCACCTCCTCCAGCCGGCGCACGTACGGGCAGCCGTCCCGCCCCTCGCGGTACTCCTTGATGCTCTCGATGTCCCGGGAGCGCTGCGGAGGCTGCGCCCCCGGCTGCGTGATGGTGATGCCGGGCTGCGGCTCGGACTGCGGGGGCTTGGGCTGGGCTTCAGGGCCCTCCTGCTGGCCCAGGAGCAAAGAGAACAGTGCCGGGAGAACGTGGCTGATGGCGGTCATCGCAGATTCCTTTGGACCCGTGCTGCGCGGTCGCGCGCGGGCAGGGATTACATCCCTGCCACGAGAAGGTGTCAAGCCAGGCGCTTCTTGACGCGCCGCTCGCGCCTGGGCTAGCTTTGTACGCCGGTCTCGCCCGAGGCGTTGAAGCCTCTGTGATCGGCAGCCCAGCGGTCGGGACTGAACTTGGACGAGGAAGCTCCGCCAGAACGCGACGCGCTCGCGCTGCTCGCCGAGGCCGGCTGCCTCGGCGCGACGCAGCGCGCGCTCTGTCTGGCGCTCGCCCTGGGGGCCGCGGGCCGCTGCGCTCAGCTCGAGGACCTGTACCGCTGCGCTCTCGCGCGCGGCGTGGCGCTTTCCGACTTGCGCGAGGGCGCACTGATGGTCCACCTGTTCGCGGGATTCCCGGTGGCGATCGAGACGTTCCACGCGCTGGACCGGGCGGCTGGGCGCCTGCCGCCGTCTGACCCGCGCGCCGACGTGCCCGACGGCGAACGCGCCGCGCAGGGCCGGCGGCTGTTCGATCGCATCTACCAGGGCTCCGCGGAGTCCGTGCTGGAGATACTGCGCTCCTTCGCTCCGACCTTCGAACGCGCCGTCCTGGAGGACGCCTACGGGCGCATCCTCGCCCGTCCCGGCCTGGATGCGCGCCAGCGCGAGCTCATGGCCGTCTGCGCCCTGACCGCCACCGGCCTGCCGCGCCAGCTCCGCTCGCACCTGCGCGGTGCGCTCTCCTGCGGCGCGACGGCGGAGGAGGCGCGCGAGGCGATCGAGCTGGCGCGCGCGGTCGCTCCCGGGCCGCAGGCGGACGCGGCGCAAGCGGAGCTGCGCGCGCTCCTGGCCGCGCCGTAGGCGCGCCCGGGGAGAATGCCGGCGCGATTCTCTGACCGGCTGCTTGGCTTCCTGCTCCCCAGAGCGCATGATCCTGGCTTCTCGCGCTTCGCTGACACGGAGACTCCGATGAGCGACTCGAGCAACGCCCGCATGGGCAAGCTCGCCATCCTGGTGGCGGTGGTGGCGCTGCTGGCGGGCGCCAACTCGCTGCGGAACGAGCTCGTCTACGACGCCCAGTTCCTGGTGAAGTCGAACGCCACCTTCCGGGACGCGGCCGACCAGGAAAGCCTCTCCGGGCGCGTGCTCGCCCTGAACCAGCTCTTCCAGGAGACGTTCTGGGACGGCGTCAACCGCACGCAGCCGGTCTCGCGGCGCATCCTCGGGCAGTTCCTCTACCGCCCGCTCATGCTCTGGCCCATGGGACTGATCTACGTCACGGTCGGCGACGCGTCGCTGGCGTACAACATCCTCAACCTCGTCTACCACCTGCTCGCCGCGCTGCTGGTCTTCCGTCTGGCGCTGCTGCTCGGCGCCGGCCGCCGCGCCTCAGCCTGCGCCGCCTTGCTGTTCGCGGCGCATCCGATCCACTCCGAAGCCATCGCCTACGTCGCCGGCCTCGGCGAGACGCAGTCCGTGCTGCTGGCACTCTGCAGCACCGTGCTCTACCTGACCGCGGCCACGCCCACCGGCCTGCGCCCGGGGCGCGCGCTCCTGTCCCTGCTCGCCTTCGCCGCCGCGGTCTTCACCAAGGAAAGCGCGGCCATGGTGGTGGTCCTGCTGCTGCTCGCGGACGTGGCTCGCGGCGAGAACGCGCCGCGCTGGTCGCTGCGCCTCCCCTTCTACCTGGCCTTCCTGCTGATCATCGCCGTGGACATGTACGTGCGCTACCGCGTCTGCGGCCATCTCGTGCCTGACGCGGGCTTGATCGGCCGGCTCGACAATCCCCTCTCCACCGAAGGCCTCCTGGTGCGCCTGGCGACCGGCGTGACGCTGTTCACCAAGGCGATCCAGCTCTTCCTCCTGCCTATCGGACTGTCCGCCGACTACTCGTTCAATCAGTTGCCGATCGCCCGCAGCCTGGCCGACCCCTTCGCCGCGACCTCCTTCGCCGTGTGCGCGGTGATGACGGTCGCCGGCTTCTGCTCCCTGCGCCGGCGCCCGGCCCTCGGCTTCGGCCTGCTGGCGTTCCTCTTCGCCTTCGGCGCCGTGTCGAACATCCCGGTGGTCATTGGCACGATCTTCGGCGAGCGCTTGCTCTACCTGCCATCGGTCGGCCTGTGCCTCGCGGCTGGCGCGCTGCTCGACGGCGCCCTGCGCTTCGCCGCCGCGAGGAGCGAGGTGGCGGCGCGCGTGGCGCGCGGCGTGTTCTGGGCCGTCCTGGTGGTGCTGTGTCTCGCGACCTACGCGCGCAACAGGAAGTACCAGTCCATCGACGTGCTCTACGAAGACATGGTGGAGACCGCGCCGCAGTCGGCGCGCGCCTACTACCAGCGTGGCGAGCTGGAGCGCAAGAGAGGCGCCGCGGGGCACCGCGAGAGTTTCTCCCTGTCGGCGTACGACTTCCGCAAGGCGATCGAGATCCTCCCGGAGTTCCACCCGGCCAGGATCCAGCTCGCCACGGTCTTGGGGCAGGCGGGCAAGGCGGACGAGGCGCTCAAGGTGCTGCAGGAGGCCTGGGCCGTCCTGCCGGACGACCCGAAGTCAAAGCCGTACCGCGACCAAATCGTCCAGACGAGAGCGCTGGTCCTCGCCGCCGCGGGCGGCGGCAGCGACCCGGTGCAGACCAGGGAGATCCTGGAGGAGCTCACCACCATGCTGGAGGAGCACCTGCGCGCGGACCCGAGCGACACGGCCTCGGCCGTCGCCCTCGGCCTCATCTACCTGAAGACCGGCCGCGCCGAGGAGGCGGACGCCCTGGCCTCGGGCCACCTGCTCAGCCATCCGGACGACGACACGCTGATGGCGCTGAAGATCCAGGCGATCTTCCAGCGCGGCGAGCTGGAGGAAGGCCGGCGCCTGCTCGACGCGTTCGGCGAATCGACCGTGCCCGACGCCCAGAAGACGGTCGATCTCTACCGCGGCATCCTGGCGATCGAGGAGGCGACCAAGAAGGAGGAGGACGCCGAGGCAGACGCCCGCACCCTGTGGCAGGACGCCCTGGAGCGGCTGACCGCGTTCACCGGCAAGTACCCGGACGAGGCCGAGGGCTTCTACTACCGCGGCTACACGCTGCTGCACGGCTTCTCCGACCGGATCGAGCAGGCGCTCGAGGACTTGTTGAAGTGCGTGAACCTCAAGCCGTCGCACGAGCAGGTCTTCTACGCCATCGGCCAGGTGCTCATCGCGCGCGGCAACTTCGCGGAGACCGGACAGACGCTGCAGTACTTCGAGGAGCTGAAGAAGATCTATCCGGACAACGGCCAGTTCTGGCTGGTCTATGGCCGCGTGCTGGGCGGCTACGGCAAGCACGAGGAGGCGGTCCAGGCCTACGACAAGGCGATCGCGCTGGGCTGGAACGGCGCGATGGCTCAAGGGCTGCGCGCCATGGAGCTGATCGAGCTCGACCGTGGCGCGGAAGCCCTGGACATCCTCGAACGCGAGGAGAAGGCGCTGTCACTCCAGGGCCCGACCATGGCCCGCCACAAGGGCATCGTGCTGTTCGAGCTCGAACGCCTCGAGGACGCAGCCAAGCAGTTCGACAACGCCTTGAAGATGGCGCAGCAGGACGGTCGCTACGCCGGCCAGGTGCCCGATCTCAAGCTGCAGCTCGCCAAGACGCTGCTGCGCCTCCCGGGACGCGAGTCCGAGGGCTTCCGCGTGCTCATCGACCTGCTCGACCGGGTGGAGAAGCTGGCGGCGAGCCCGCAGGAGGAGGTGCTGAAGGGCTACGAGCTGAAGACCCTGCGCGAGCTGAAGCCGTACGTGCACCTGCAGCTCTCCTGGGCCTACGGCAACGTGCCTTCGCTGCTCGACCAGGACCTGGCGCTCTCCATGCTCGAACAAGCCAGGGAGGCGGCGGAGGAGCTGAACATGAACGCCGCTCTGCGAAACGACATCCTGCCGGCCTTGATCGCCGCCTATGAGCAGCGCGGCAGGAGCGAGCAGGCCGGGGAGCTGAGGAAGCAGCTCAAGTAGGCGCGAACGCGTGCGCCGCCGCGCGCCCCTACTGCGTGATCACGTCGAGCGGGTCGGAGAGGCCGGTCTCGAGGCCGGCGCTGTTCCTGGCCCGCGCCATGAACTGATAGGCGGTGCCCGGCGCGAGCCCCTTCACCTTGACGGGCGCCCACTCGCCGGCGGCGGCGTAGGCCGGCGTGGGGCCGGCCGCGTGCCCGTCGGGCCGCACGTACGCGCCCGCGCTGGCGTTCCACAGCGCGTACCGCACTGAAGGCGGATTGTCGCCCGGCCCGATCTCGAGCTTGACCCAGGTCGACCCGGTCGCGACGAGCAGCGGCGCGGGCGGCGTCTGGGCGAGGGTGCGGATCTTGAAGGTCGCGGACCAGGCGGTCGTGTTGGCCGGCGCGGCCGCGTCCCGCGCCTGCAGCGCGTACTTGTAGACGCGATCCGGGACGAGGCCGGCGTCGGCGTGGCTGGCGGAGGCCGACCAGTCCGCGTCGCTGCCGCCCTGGCCCTTCTTGCCCAGGTAGTCGAAGCGGTACTGGAGCGGCGGAGTGGCGTCGAAGGGCGGCGCCGCCACGATCTCCACGGAGTTCGCCGTGGCGGAGCTCGCGCCCGCGTCGATGGCGGGCGGATCCGGCGCCGGCGGGAAGAAGTCGGCTCGCAGGTCCACCTTGCCGTGGCCGATCTCGCTGGGCGTGCCGGCGATAGGCAGGGCGTAGCCGAGCAGGCGCGCTTCCAGCTCGGCGGCGGAGAAGCCGGGATTCACCGACTTGAGCACGCAGGCCGCGCCCGCGACATGCGGCGTGGCCGCCGATGTGCCCCAGAAGGGGTTGTAGCCGGCAAGAGCGCTGCTGGTGCGGTCCGGGCCCACGATGTCCGGCTTGGGCTCGCCCTTGGTGTTCGGACCGCGCGAGGAAAAGGCCTCCACCGGGCCGGCGGCCCACTGCGTCTTGGCGACCGCGCCCACGGCCACCGCCTTGTTCGTGTCCGCCGGCGCGGTCACGCTTCCGGCCGGCACGTTGTTGCCATCCTTGATCGTGTGCGAGACGAAGAGCGCCACCTGCGGGGGCTTCTTCTGCACGCGATTGACGAAAGCGCCGAAGTTGCCGGAAATGGCCGCCTGGAAGGACACGGTCTCGACCGGCAGTTGGTAGCCGTCCTGGACCGTGGTGCTGTAGTCCACGAGCGTCTCCTGGCTCGGCGGCAGCGGCGCGGCGTCCGTGCCGAGGTAGTAGACCGCCAGGTCGATGTCGATGGCCGACGCCGGGAAGTCGTCCCAGACCAGATGCACCGCCACGCTCTCTCCCGCCAGCACCGCGAAGGTGAGCCCCTCGTCGGCCGGCGAGAACTCGAGGAAGTCGTCGTCATCGGCGTCCAGCCAGGGTCCCAGCCAGTGGCCGTCGCCGTAGTTGCCGGCCGCGGCCACGGTGAGCGCTCCCTTCTGGCGCGCCTTCTTGACCGCGGCCGCGGCCGGGCCCGTGCCGTCGGCGAAGTTGCCCGTGGGGAAGCCGATCGAGGTGCTCACCACGTCCGCGCCCTTCTTCGCGGCGAAGGCCAGCGCCTGCTCGAAGTGCGTCAGGCTGGCGATCTTGATCAGGATGAGCTGTGCGCCGGGCGCCATCTCGTGGGCGATCTCCGCCACGGCCGTGCCGTGCGCGCTGGTCTGCTCCAGTCCGGTGGAAGTGTAGTTCTTCTTCAACCAGGGCTCGGGCAGGTGCCCGGCGGTGATCATCGCCGAGAGGCTCTGGAAACCGATGTCGATGATGGCGAGGCGCGTGCCCTGGCCCGAGGCGCCGGCGGCGTGGGCGACGTCCGCGCCGATCAGGCCGACGCCCTCGCTCGCGAACGGCACCGCCCGGGGGGAAAGACGCAGAGCGGCGATCCCCGGGACCGCCTGCAGGAGCGACGGCAGGCGATCGAAGTCCACGCGAGCCGTGGTCACACCGCCCTTCTCGGCGAGAACGTCCACTCCGAGGGCGTCGAGCAGCGCGGACTCGATGGTGCCGGGCTGCCGCGGCACCAGCTCCACCTCGAGCCAGCCCGCCTCGCTCAGATCCGCGCGGTACAGGCGCGCCGCCTCCTCGAGGCCCGCGCGCCCGCGCGCGCCGTGCGCCCGCAGGAGAGCGGCGAGGTGCGGGCCGAAGCCCGCCTCGGCCTGCGGCCGCGGCGGCGCCGCGCTCGCCTCCTCGCTCTGCGGGGCGAGAAACAGCGCGAGGAGCAAGACGCATGCGGTCACGCGAACCTCCTGTCCTTCCTGGCGCGGCCGGCGGCCCCAAGCGGCCGCGCGGCCCGCCGGGCAGCTTCCCCGTCGATGTTACCAGGCGGCGCGCCGCCGCCTCAGGCGGCGGCCGGCCCCGCCTCGGCCGGCGCTTTCAGCGTCACCAGGGGCGCGCCCCCCTCCACCGTCTGGCCGTCCGCCACGTGCACCTTCTCCACCACGCCGTCCATCTCGGCGCAGATCTCGTTCTCCATCTTCATGGCCTCGAGGATGAGCAGGCGGTCCCCGGCCTTGACGCGCGAACCGGGCTCGACCTCGACCCGGCGCACGATGCCCGGCATGACGCTCTCGACCACGCCGCCGCCGCTCGAGCCGCCGCTGCCGATGGCGCGCCCGGCGCGCTCGCGTTCGTCCTCGACCTCGACCTGATAGGCGCGGCCGTTGATGATGAGCGCCAGCTTGCGCCCGTCGCCGTCCACCGACACGGCGAAGGAGCGGCCGTCCACCAGCACCGAGTACTTCAGGCCCGCCTCCACCACCGCCGTGTCGACCGCGTGCACCCGGTCCCCGAGGCGCACCTCGAGCCCGCGCCCGCGCTCGCGCGCGTCCACCTCCAGCTCCTTGCCGCCGATCCGCACGAAGTAGCGCACGCTTCTCTCCGCCGCCTCCGTCAGTCCTCGCGCCGCCCCGCGCGCCGCCAGGCCGACATCTCGCCGCCCGCGCCGCCGCCGCGCCGCTCGGCGCGCAGCGACCTGAGCCGGCGCAGCTCATGCGCCAGCGTGACCGCCAAGAGCGCCACGTCGCGCTCGGCGCCGTCCGAGGGCGGCGCGAACAGCTCCGCGCGGTGGCGCTCGATGAAGCCGGTGTCGTACTCGCCGGCGAGGAAGTCGCCGATCTCGAGCACGCGCAGCAGGAAGCCGATGTTGGTCTTGACGCCAGTGACCTGGAACTCGGCCAGGGCGCGCTTCATGCGCGCGATCGCCTCGGCGCGGTCGTTGGCGCGCACCACCAGCTTGGCCAGCAGCGAGTCGTAGTAGACGTCGACCTTCATGCCCTCGTACAGGCCGGCGTCCACGCGCACGCTGCCGCCGCCCGGCAGGTCGAGGTTCTTGATCACGCCAACCGCCGGCAGGAAGGCGTTGTCCGGGTCCTCGGCGCAGATGCGCGCCTCGATGGCATGGCCGCGGAAGGTCACGTCGTCCTGTCCCAGGGAAAGCGGCCGGCCGGCCGCGATCCGGAGCTGCTCGCGCACGATGTCGATGCCGGTGACCGACTCGGTGATCGGGTGCTCCACCTGCAGGCGCGTGTTCATCTCCAGGAAGTGGAAATTGCGGCGCGCGTCGACCAGGAACTCGACGGTGCCGGCGTTCTCGTAGCCGACCTCGCGCGCCGCCTGCACCGCCGCCTCCCCCATGCGCCGGCGCATGTCCTCGTCCACCAGCACGCAGGGCGTCTCCTCGATGATCTTCTGGTGGCGGCGCTGGATCGAGCACTCGCGCTCGCCCAGGTGGATGACATGGCCGTGGCGGTCGGCGAGCACCTGGATCTCGACGTGCCGCGGCTTGTCCAGGAACTTCTCCACGTACACGGCCCCGCTCTTGAATGCCTTTTCCGCCTCCGAGCGCGCCATCTCGAAGGCCTTGCCCAGGTCGGCCGCGTCCCGCACCACGCGAATGCCCTTGCCGCCGCCGCCCGCGGCGGCCTTGATCATGACGGGCAGGCCGATCTCGGCGGCGACGCGCCGGATCTCCGCCAGGTCGTCCACGGCGCCCTCGGAGCCGGGCGCGATGGGCACGCCCGCCGCGCGCATGCGCGCCCGCGCGCGCACCTTGTCGCCCATCTCGCGCATGGCGCGGCCCGGCGGGCCGATGAAGATCAGGCCCGCGGCCGCGACCGCGTCGGCGAAGTCGCCGTTCTCCGAGAGAAAGCCGTAGCCGGGATGGATCGAGTCGCAGCCGCAGCGCAGCGCCGCCGCGATGATCTTCTCGCCAGCGAGGTAGGACTGAGCCGCGGGCGGCGGTCCGATGTTCACCGCCTCGTCCGCCAGGCGCACGTGCAGAGCGTTGCGGTCGGCGTCGGAGAAGACGGCGACGCTCGGGATGCCCTCCTCGCGGCAGGCGCGCAGCACGCGCACCGCGATCTCGCCGCGGTTCGCGACCAGGACCTTCTTGAGCTTGTCCGACATGGAGGAAGGAGTATACCGCCCGCCCTTTGCGGCCGCAGGGAAACGCCGGCATGGCAGCCCGTTGAACAAGTCATCCTGCCTGCGGCGGCGCCTTTCGGCCGATCTCTGCGTCGCGAGATCCTCGGCGAATCCCCCGATTCGCCTCCGGTCTCGCTCCTTGATCTCGGCCGAGATGCGCTCGCCTCGGCGACGGAGCACTTATTCAACGGGCTGCTGGCGCGCGCGCGATCTGCTATCCTCCGCCGCCGGCCGGCCGCGCAGCGGAACGCGCAAGGCAGCAGGCCCGCGCCGCCGGTCTCGAGCGTTCCCGCATCCCGGCCTCCGGGCGAGCCTCCGTGGACCTGAACCGCCTCAAGATCGATCGCAGCAGCAGCAAGCCCGCCGCAGGCGGCGGCCGCTGGCGGCGCGGCGCGCGCCTCGCCGGGCGCGCGTTGCTGCTGCTCGCGCTCGCCTGCGCCGCCTGGCTGTTCCGCCGGCCGCTCCTCGAGCTCGTCGACCGCTTGCGCCTGCCCGAGATCGAGACGGCCCGGGTCGTCCGGCCCGATCCCGTTTCGGCCGGAGCAGTGGCGGGCACGGCCGCGAACGGCTACATCGTGGCCAAGGTGCGCGCGGCGCTCTCGGCCGACACGGCCGGCCGCATCGTCGAGCTGAACGTCGAGGAAGGCCAGGCGGTGAAGAAAGGATTCGTGGTGGCGCGGCTCTTCTCCGAGGAATACGAGGCGGCGCTCAAGCTGGCCGACGCCGATCTCTCCGCGGCCGAGGCCGCGCTCGAGCGCTTTCGCGCCGAGGCAGACGCGGCCGGCGCCGACCTCGAGCGCCTGGGCTCGGCCTGCTCCTCGGCCGCCGCCGACGTGGAGG
>DYIW01000017.1:7292-8897 GCA_020723465.1 Phycisphaera mikurensis | reverse complement strand
CGCAAGCTGGTCCAGGACGGGGTGGAGAGCCCGCGCGCGCTGGACGAGGCCGAGGCCGCGCGCGATGGCGCCCGGGCGCGCCTCAAGGCGGCCGAGGCCCACCTCGCGGCCGCGGAGGCGTCCCAGGCGCAGGGCGGCGCGCGCCTCGAGGTGGCGCAGGCGGCGGCGCGCGAGGCCGAGGCCGGGGTGCGCGTGCGCGCCGCAGCCCGCGAGCAGGCGGCCGCCACCTACGACAAGACCTTCATCCGCGCGCCCTTCGACGGCGTGGTCGTGCTGAAAGACGCCGAGGTGGGCGAGGTGGTCTCGCCCAACTCGCAAGCGGGCAGCAACGCGCGCGGCTCGGTGGCCACCATGGTGGACTTCGGCTCGCTCGAGGTGCAGGCGGAGGTGCCGGAGACGAGCCTCGCGGCGGTGCGGATCGGCGGGCCGGTCAGGATCTTCCTCGACGCCCACCCCGACCGCCCCTACGCCGGGAAGGTCGAGCGCATCTGGCCGACCGCGAACCGCCAGAAGGCCACGGTCGAGGTGCGCGTCGCCTTCGCCGAGCGCGACGAGCGCCTGCGGCCGGAAATGGGCGTGCGCGTGGTCTTCCTCGGGGAAGCGGCCGGAGCCGCGGAGGCCGAGGCGCCGGCCGAGGACATGCTGCTCGTGCCGAGCGATGCGCTGGTGCGGCGCGACGGCGGCACGGGCGTGTTCGTGCTCGAAGGAGACGTGGCGCGCTTTCGCGGCCTCGTGCTCGGCGCGCGCCGCGCGAACCGCGTCGCCGTGGCGCAGGGGCTCGCCGAGCTCCCGGCGCGAGGCCACGCGAAGGGAGAGCGCGCGCCTCGCCTGCCGCGGCTGCGCGCGATCCTCGAGGGCTCGAGCTGGGCGCTGCGCGGTCCCGCGCTCGCCGTCACCGCGCAGCCCGACGCGCCGAGCGGCGCGCCGGCGGTGCTGACCGGGCTGACCGCGGCGCGCTTCGCGGTGCCCGTGCGCGAGGAGGAGCCCGCGCCGCGTCGTTCGTGGTGGCGCCGGCTGCTCCGGCGCGGAGGGAAGCGCCCGTGAGCGGTGTGCTCTCCGTCCTGCTCTCGATCCTGCTCTGGACCCTCGCGGTCCTCGGGAGCCTCGTCGGCCTGCTCCTGCTCATGCCGCTCGGCGTGAGGGCCGCGGGGGAGCTGGACGGGGAGCGGCTCGCGGGCGAGGTGCGGGCGAGCTGGGCGCTCGGGCTCGTCGGCTTCCGGCTCTCGTCGCGACGGCGGAGCGGCCTGACGCTCTGCGGGCTCCGGGTCGCGGGGGTGCCGCGCGCCGGCCGCTCGCGGCGCGAGCGCGAGGAGCAGGAGCGGAGGGAGCGGGCGAAGCAGCCCGCGCGGAAGGGGAAGGCGCGGAGCGGGCGCGGGCTGCTCTGGGCGATCGCGCACCGCGAGGGGATGAAGCGCGCGGCCCGGCGGCTGCTCGCGACGCTCGCGCTGCGCCTCGAGCTCCGGGGCCGGCTCGGCCTCGGCGATCCGGCGGAGACCGCGACGGCGGAGCACGTCGTCTCGGCGCTCGACGGGCGGCTCGGCGTGCGCGTGGAGCTCGAGTGGGAGTATCTCGACGAGGTGCTGGAGCTCGAGGGCGAGGGGCGGG
>DYIW01000017.1:0-7282 GCA_020723465.1 Phycisphaera mikurensis | reverse complement strand
GGATCTGGCCGATCCACACGCTCGGCGTCGCGCTCCTGCTCCTCCTCGATCGCGAGGTGCGAGCGCTGCTGCGTTCGCCGGTCAGGGTTGCGTGAACCGCAGGGCGCGGGGCGCCCTGGGAGGAGAGTCATGGAGCACATCAAGAACCTGTTCCAGTCCCTGGGCCAGTACTTCGAGAAGCTGGCCCGCGCGAACGCCGTCGTGGCGAAGCCGATCTCGATCGGCTCGCGCCACGTGCTCCCGCTCTGCGAGCTCAGCCTCGCGTTCGGCGGCGGCGGCGGCGTCGGCGAGGTGAGCGAGGGCGAGGCGAAGAAGCCGCAGAAGGGCGAGGGGGGCGCGGCGATGGGCGGCGCGAAGGCGGTGCCGGTCGCGGCGCTCGTGATCGTCGACGGCAAGGTGCGGCTCGAGAAGCTCGGCGACTGACCCGTGAGCGCGAAGGAGATGTCCATGGAACACGTGAAGGAGATCATGAATCAGGTGGGGGAGCGGCTCGCGCAGAGCGCGCAGAGCGAGCTCGTGGTCGGCGTCCCGATCGAGCTCGGCGGGGTCACCGTGGTCCCGCTCTCACGCGTCAGCCTCGGCCTCGGCGCCGGCGGCGGCACCGGCACCGGCGAGGGCGCTCGCAAGGGGCGTCACCCCGGCGGGAGCGGGACCGGCGGGGCCACCGGCGGTGGGGCCAAGGTGCGCCCGGTCGCCGTCGCGGTCTTCAGCGCCGAGGGCGTGGAGATCCTCCAGATCCCGGAGCGCAAGGGCCGGCTCGACAAGCTCCTCGACCAGCTCCCGCCGCTCGTCGAGAAGCTGAGCGCGGCGGTGAAGTAGCAACGCCCTCGACCTGCCGGGCCGCGATCCGATATAACGTCGGGACTCCGCGATCGCGGGGCGAGCGCCGGCGCGAGGTGAAGCGTGCGAATCCGCCTGATCGTCCCCGCCACGCAGGAGAACCGGCGCAAGCGGCGCAAGTCCATGTCGCCCCCGCTGGGGCTGGCGATGGTCGCGGCCCTGACCCCGCGCGACGTCGAGGTCGCCGTCACCGACGAGAACGCCGCCGAGGTCGAGCTCGACGAGGCCGTCGACCTCGTCGGGATCACCGTCCCGACCTTCACCGCGCCGCGCGCCTACGAGCTCGCCGACGCCTTCCGCGCCCGTGGCGTCAAGGTCGTGCTCGGCGGGATCCACGCGAGCACGCTGCCCGAGGAGGCCGCCGCGCACGCCGACGCGGTCGTCGTCGGCGAGGCGGAGGGGAGCTGGCCCGGACTGGTCGCGGACGCGCGCGCCGGCCGCCTGCAGAGGCTCTACCGCTGCGCGGAGCGCCCGAGCCTGGTCGGCCTGCCGCACCCGCGGCGCGACCTCTTCGAGCGCGGCGCCTACTTCTTCGGCAACGTCGTCCAGACGAGCCGAGGCTGCCCGCACGGCTGCTCCTTCTGCACGGTGACCTCCTACTTCGGCCAGCGCCTCCGCTGCCGGCCGGTCGCGGAGGTGATCGAGGAGATCCGGACCCTCGACCTCAGCGAGGTCGTGGTCTTCATCGACGACAACCTGATCGGCAACCCGGCGCATGCGCGGGAGCTCCTCCGCTCGCTCACCCCGCTCGGGATCCGCTGGGCCGGCCAGACCTCGCTCGCGATCGGCAAGCACGACGAGCTGCTCGCGCTCGCCGCCGAGAGCGGCTGCATCGCGTTGCTCCTCGGGTTCGAGACGCTCTCGCAGGCGAACCTGGCGGCGGCGCAGAAGCGGGTCAACGTCGTCGCGGAGTACGAGGCGCTGGTCCAGAAGGTGCGCGCGCACGGCATCGCGCTGCACGGCTTCTTCATCTTCGGTCTCGACGAGGACGACGAGGGCGTCTTCGAGCGGACGCTCCGCTTCACGGAGCAGGTGCGGCTCGAGAGCGCGATGTTCTCCTGGCCCGTCCCCTACCCGGGCACCGCCCTCTGCGAGTCGCTCGAGCGCGAGGGGCGCATCACCACCCGGGACTGGTCCTGCTACGAGGCGAGCCCCGTCTACCGGCCGAGGCACATGTCGCAGGAGGCGCTCAAGCGCGGGACCGACTGGACCTGGCGCGAGTTCTACAGCCTGCCCTCGATCTGGCGGCGCCTCGGCGTCCTGCGGCGCTACGCGCTGCCGCTCTGGGCGCTGAACCTCTCGCTGCGCGCAGCCTGGCGCGACGCCGACCGCTCCGGCGCCTTCATGTCGCCGGGGTTCTCGCGCGTCTGAGCGTCGATCAGACCTGATAGAGCGCGGCGCCGACGCTGAGGCCGGAGCCGCAGGCGAGCAGGAGCACGCGCTCCCCGGCGCGCACGCGGCCGCTGCGCCGGCTCTCGTGGAGCGCGAGGAAGACCGAGGTCGAGAGCGTGTCGGGGAGGCGATCGCTGAGGTCGACGACCTTCTCGCGCGGGAGGCCGATCGCGGCGCCCAGCCGCGCGACGAACGCGGGAGAGAGCTGCGCGGGGATGACGTGGTCGATCCGCTCGCGGCCGAGCTCCTCGCGCGCGAGCACCTCCTCGACGACCTCGCCGGCGCAGGCGAGGTAGCGCTCCTCGAGCTCGGCGCTCCGCCGGAGCACGATCCGGCCGCGCGGGCGCGCGAGGCTCACCACCGAGGTGTAGAGCTCGGCGTGCTCGTCGTGGGTGCGAAAGGCGAAGGCGCCGAAGCCCTCGTGCGGGAAGGGGGAGATGTCGAGCACCGCCGCGGCGCCGCTCGCCGCGTAGGGGAAGGCAGGATCGGGCTCCGCGTCGCTGTTCGCCTCGCTCGAGACGAGCATGCCGACGCGGATCTCGCCCGCCTGCATCATCGTCGCGAGGACGTGCGCAGCGTTCAGCATGCCGCAGCCGCCGTTCAGGAGATCGAAGCCGAGCGTGCGCGCGCCGCGGAACTCCACGTTGATGTCGAGCGCGCGGAGCACGTGCGAGGCGATCGCCGGCTCGCAGACGTGACCGTCGCGGTGGACCCCGGTGTTGATCAGGACCTCGATGTCCGAGCGACGGTAGTGCGAGCGCGCGAGGCACTCGCTGCCGGCCCTGGTCGCGTGCCAGAGCGAGCCCCAGCGCAGCAGGCCCTCTCGCGGCAGGCTCGACCCCAGGCTCTCGAGGCGGCAGCGGATCATCGCCCCGCCTCGGGCTGGGCCGCCCGGTAGCGCTCCGGCAGCTCGTCCATGGTGTAGGTGGCGTGGGTGATGACGATCCCGGAGGCGCCGCTCACGAAGAGGAGGTTGTGCCCCGGCTGGATCGCGCCGCGGAGCATGAACTCGTGGAGCGCGAGGAAGTGGCTCGTCGTGGTCGTGTTCCCGTACTGCTCGGCGCAGCAGAGGAAGTAGCGCGGCAGCCTTCGGCCCATGAACCGGCTCACCTCGCGGACGCCGCGAGCGATCGCGCGGGGCGAGACCTGGTGGGGGATGACGTGGTCGAGGTCGGCCATCGTCCAGCCGCTCGCGTGCACCGCCTCCTTGAAGTAGTAGGGGAAGTGCTCGGCCCCCTTCCGCTGCAGCCCGACCGCCCTGGTGAGGAGCACCCCCCCGGGGCCGCGCGTCGAGGGGTGGGAGGTGCAGTAGCCGTTGTGCCTCGCGCCGGTCACGAGCTCGAGGTAGTGGAAGCCGTGGCGTCGGTCCGCCGCGCGGTCGAGGATCGCCGCGGCGCCGCAGTCGCCGAGCGTGAGCGCGGCGAGCTGCCGGTCGAGGCTGTGGCGGATCTCGCGGGTCGCGCTCCAGGCGAGCGGCATGTTCTGCTCGCCGCTCACCACCATCCCGCAGCGGATCGCGCCGGCGCGGAGGTAGCTCTGCAGGACCCGCACGGCGCTCCACATCCCGGCGCAGGCGTTCACGACGTCGAAGCAGATCGCGCGCCGCGCGCCGATCGCTTTGCGGACGAGCACCGAGGTCGCCGGCTCGAAGGTGAACTCGTCGTCGCGGTGGTGCTTCGAGATGCTCGCGCAGATCAGGAGCTCGAGGTCCTCGGCCCGGTAGCGCGACATCGCGAGCGCCCGGCGCGCCGCCGCGACCGCGAGGTCGACGGCGTGCTCCCCCTCGGCGACGCGGCGCTCGTGCGTGCCGGTGATCCGCTCGAGGTCGAGGCGCGGACGCCTGCGGCACCGGGCGAGCAGCTCCTCGGTCGTCATGCGCCTCGGCGGCAGATAGACGCCGAGGCTCTCGATCCGCGCGCGCGTCTCGCCGGTCAGCATGGCCGATCCGTCTCCCGGCGCAGCGTCCCGGTCCAGCGCGGCGCCGGCGCCTCGGCCGCTGCCTCGCGCACCGCCGCCGGATCCGCGGCCCCGGCGAAGAGGCCGACGTAGAGCGCGAGCAGCGAGGCGCGCGGGCTCTGGCCGAGCGGGACGCGGGGGCTGACGAAGACCGGGCGCTTGCGCGCGTACGCGCGGAGCTCCTCGACGGCCTTGCCGTGGGTCGCCGCGGCGGACTCCTGCGCTCGCCGCATCGCCTCGAGCCGCTCGATGAAGAGCCGCACCCGCTCGCGCTCCGCGGCGCCGCCGAGGAGCGCGGTGGCGCGCAGGAGCGCGTCGTCGCTCCGCTCCGCGGGGAGGAAGGGCAGATCGACGCGGTTGACGATGAAGGCGTGCACGCGGCAACCCGCCTCGGACACGCGCTCGTCGATCTCACGCGCCTCGGCGAGGCGGTTCGGGTCCGGGCCGCAGATCACCACGAAGCGCGTGCGCTGGTCGCGCAGGATCTTGCCGACCTCGACGCCGCGCGCCCGGAAGTGGCCGAAGAGGTCGCCGAAGGTCGAGACGAATCCGACCATGTCCTCGACGAAGCTCTCCCCGGCCGCGCGCGTGAGGAGCGAGAGCACCGAGGCGCTCGCCCGGTGCCAGAGCCGCGAGCTCCAGGACCCGCTGGCGGCCCGCGGCGCGAAGCGCCCGATCACGCGGTCGTTGAAGAAGCGGGAGAGCCGCTCCGGCGCGTCGAGGAAGTCGAGCGCGTTCGTGGTCGGCGGGGTGTCGAGGACGATCGCGTCGAAGCGGTCGCCCCGCGTGAGCTCGTGGAGCCGCTCGACGGCCATGTACTCGAGCGTCCCCGCGAGGTAGCGCGAGAAGTGCTGGTAGACCCGGTTGGCGAGGAGCGCCTCCCGGCGCGCCGGATCGCCGACGAGGAGCGCGATCAGGTGGTCGAAGGTGGCGCTCGGATCCAGCATCAGCGCGCTCAGGGTCCCCGCCGGGTGCAGCTTCCGGTAGGAGGCGATCTCGACGGGATCGTTCGTCAGCGCCGGGAGGCCGAGCGCGTCCGCGAGGCGGCGAGCCGGGTCGATCGTCAGGACCAGCGCGCGGCGGCCGACCGCGGCCTGGTGGAGCGAGAGCACCGCCGAGATCGTGGTCTTGCCGACCCCGCCGGGGCCGAGGCAGACGACGAGCGGCGCGCCATCGATGACCTGCGCGAGCGTCGCCTCCGTCATCCGCCGAGCTCCTGCACCAGGCTCGAGACGCAGCGCCGCGGATCGGGATCGCGATGGAGGGAGAGCTCGACGACCTGCTCCTCGAGCGTGTGGCGCAGCCGCGCGATCTGCTGCCTGGACTCCGGGACGCCGTCGAGCTCGCCGCGCGCCGCCACGGCGACCCGGCCGAGCTCCGCGTCGCCCCCGCTGCGCAGGATCTCGAGGAGCTCGCCGTCCTCCGGCACGAGCACCGGGGCGGGGACCTGGTTGACGACCACGGTCCGATTGACGAGCCCGATCGCCTCGGCGCGCCGCACCACCTCGATCGCCTCGTTGACCGGGAGCTCCTCGGGCAGCGTCACGACGACGAGCTCGCAGCGCGCACGGTCGAAGAGGAGCTCGTGCACCCGATCCGCGATCCGCGCGAGCGGCCCGACCCTGAGCAGGTGCGAGACCGCGCGCGGCGTCTCGAGGATCGAGAGCGCGTGACCCGAGGCGGGCAGGTCGACGACGACGGGGCCCCGCTGCTCGGCCCGGTTGCACACCAGGTGGTGGAGCTCGTCGAGCATGATCATCTCGCGGATCGCCGGCGAGGTGCGGATGAAGAGCCTGAGGAAGCGGTTGTTGAAGATGCGCGAGACCATGGCGGGCAGCCCGAGCAGGCGGCTCAGCGCCGGCAGCACCGCCTCCTCGGCGTCGATCCGGTGCGGTCGCACGCGGCTCTCCGGGCCGAGCATCTCGGGCAGGCGCGCGTGGACCGACATCTCGACGGCGAGCGCCTCGCCCCGCCGCCGCGCAGCGAGCTCGGCGAGCGTGGCGCAGAAGGTGCTCTTGCCGGTGCCCCCCTTGCCGGTGACGAGGATGAGGTCGCGCTCGGCGACCATCGCACCGAAGTGCCGCGGCGTATCGAGGGTCCTCGCGATCATGCTCGGCGGTTATCGTTCATGGCTACGCGGCTGGCAAGCTCCGTCCGCGGAGCGCGGCGAGCTCGCGGACGCCGCGCTCGAAGCTCACCGCCGGGGCGTAGCCGAGCTCTCGGCGCGCCTTGGCGATCTCGTAGCGACCGTCGCAGGCGAGCACCCGCACGGCCCAGCGCGTCACGGGCGGCCCTGCCTCGCTGCCGAGCGCGCGCGCGACCGTCTCGCTCGCCCCCCCGAGGGCGAGGAGCGCGCCGAGGGGCAGGCTGAGGCGCGGCGCGGGGAGGCCGAGCGCCCGGGCGAGCCCGCCGATCACCTGCGCGGCGGTCAGCACCTCGCCGTCGGTGAGGTGATAGAGCTCGCCCGCCGCACCCGGGGCGAACGCGGCGAGGATCAACCCCTCGACGACGTTCGCGATGTGCGAGAGCGCGACGCGGTTCCTCCCGCCGGCGACGAGCGGGAAGAGGCGCGCGCGCAGCAGCCGCTCGATGCGCGGGAGCAGGTAGCTCTCCCCGGGCCCCCAGACCACGCCGGCGCGGACGATCGTGGCGGGGAGGCCGCGGCGGATCCACTCGCGGACCACGCGCTCGGCCGCGAGCTTGGTCTCCATGTACGGGTGCTCGGCCTGGTCCGCGAGCGGCGCCGTCTCGTCGACGACGCGGCCGTCGCGCGGCAGCCCGAGCACGCTGAGCGAGCTCACGTGCACGAGGCGCCCGACGGAGGCCGCGAGGCAGGCCTCGGCGAGGTTCGCCGTCCCCTGCACGTTCGCCCGGTAGAACTCGTCGCGCGAGCCCCAGTCCGCCACCCGGGCGGCGCAGTGGAAGACCACGCGCTGGCCGGCGACCGCGGCGGCGAGCGCCTCGCGCGAGGCGAGGTCGGCGTGCGCGAGCTCGAGCGGGAGAGCGGCGAGGCGCGAGAGGTCGCTCGTCGCGCGGACCATGGCCCGGACGCGGGCGCCGCGCGCGACGAGCGCCGCCGCGCGCCGGCTGCCGA
>DYIW01000382.1:2331-4608 GCA_020723465.1 Phycisphaera mikurensis | reverse complement strand
GGGATGAGGAGGTAGCTGACGCCGTAGGTCACGCCGACCGAGATGATCGAGGTCAGCCAGACGAGCGAGGTGAGCGGGCCCTCGAAGTTGAAGGAGGCCGCGTTCCCGAACTTGGCCTTCGCGATGGCGCCGTTCAGCCAGTAGGAGACGATCGAGGTGATGATCATCATGACGCGCATGACGAAGATCCAGATCAGGAGCTGGACCTGGATGACCGGGTCCTTGACCGCGAGCAGGATGAAGGTGATGAGCGCGACGCCCGTCACGCCGTAGGTCTCGAAGCCGTCGGCGGTCGGACCGACGGAGTCGCCGGCGTTGTCGCCGGTGCAGTCGGCGATCACGCCCGGGTTCCGCGCGTCGTCCTCCTTGATGTTGAAGACGATCTTCATCAGGTCGGAGCCGATGTCGGCGATCTTGGTGAAGATGCCGCCGGCGATGCGGAGCGCCGCCGCGCCGAGCGACTCGCCGATCGCGAAGCCGATGAAGCAGTACCCGGCGAGGCCACCGGGGATCCAGAGGAGGATGACGAGCATGATCACGAGCTCGATCGAGATGAGCAGCGTGCCGATGCTGATGCCAGCCTTGAGCGGGATCGCGAAGGTCGGCCAGGGCTTGCCGCCGAGGCTGGCGAAGGCCGTGCGCGAGTTCGCGAAGGTGTTGATCCGGATCCCGAACCAGGCCACGCAGTACGAGCCGGCGATGCCGACGAGGCTGAAGGCGACGATGATGGCGACGTTCGCGCCCCCGACCGGCTTGAGCCAGCCGAAGTAGACGACGATGATCGAGCCGATGAAGACCCAGAGCAGCATGATGAACTTGCCCTGGGTGAAGAGGTAGGTCTTGCAGGTCTCGTAGATCAGCTCCGAGATGTCCCGCATCGACTTGTGGACCGGGAGCTTCTTGATGGCAGAGAAGATCACCATCCCGAAGATCATCCCGAAGATGCAGACGCCGAGCCCGTAGAGCAGGAGCTGGTGGCCGGTCATCCCGAGGAAGTTGCCGGTCTTGAGGTCGGGCACCTTGATGTCCGCCTCGCTCGCGAAGGCGGCGGTGGTGACGAGCAGCGTCAGGAGCGCCGCGGCTCCGGACGCGATCCGCGTGGCCCAGCGAGAGCCTGCGCGCACGTCGGTTTCACTACCCATGTCTCTCCTCCGACTTGTGGTTGGCCTCGATCGCAGCTCGCGATCGCATCAACTGGCCCGCCTATAACACTCCGCGGCAGGAACATGCAATATCGATCGTGCCCGTCATTGTTGTGAAAGGCTTTTGATAATACCAGGTTAACTCAGATAGGCGGGGCAACTTGGCGAGGGGGGCGGGGCGAGTTGACCGATTCTCGCTCGGCACCCCGGCGGCGCTAGCCGTACCCATGAGGCCAACGCCTCGGCGCGTGCGCCCTGTTTCCAGGTAGTTGGCGGCCAGTGGGGCTGGCGCACGCGTTGCAAACTCCCCCCTCACGCCAGGAGAACACCGATGCTGAGGCTGCTCCCGATCGTCGCGCTGCTCGCCGCCACCCAGGCGACCGCCGCTCCGCCCCGCGCCCCCGCGAAGGACACGCGCAGCGCCGCGACCAACATCGTCACCGGCTACCTCGATCTCGGCTACAAGCCGACCAAGAAGGATCTGGTCGTCGTCTACCGGGTCGAGCCCGCGAACCGGATGCCGGTCGCGAAGGTCGCCGAGCACCTCGCCGCCGAGTCCTCGATCGGCACCTGGACGGACATCTCGACGGTGAACCCGGCGGCAGCCGCGAAGCTCAGGCCGCACATCTTCTCGATCGCCAAGGCCGGCAAGCGCGCGAGCTACGTGAAGATCGCCTACCCCGAGGCCCTCTTCGAGGCGGGCAGCGCCTCGCAGATCCTCTCCGCCGTCGGCGGGAACGTCTTCGGGATGAAGGAGGTCAAGCGCCTCCGCCTGGTGGACATCGCCTTCTCCGAGACGATGCTGAAGAAGATGCCGGGCCCCGCCTTCGGGATCGACGGCATCCGCGAGAAGGTCGGGGTCGCGGACCGGCCGATCGTCGGCACGATCATCAAGCCGAAGGTCGGGCTCCCGCCGAAGGAGCACGCGCGGGTCGCCTACGAGGCGTGGGTCGGCGGCCTCGATCTGGTCAAGGACGACGAGAACCTCACCTCGATGACCTTCAACGGCTTCGACGCGCGCATGAAGGAGACCTTCAAGGCGCTCAAGAAGGCCGAGAAGGTGACCGGCCAGAAGAAGATCTACTCGGCCAACGTCACCGCGCCCACCGTCGACGAGATGCTGCGGCGCGCCCGG
>DYIW01000382.1:0-2321 GCA_020723465.1 Phycisphaera mikurensis | reverse complement strand
ACCACCGTGATGATCGACATCATGAGCGCGGGCTTCGGCGCGGTCGAGAGCCTGCGCAAGGCGAACCTCGGCCTGGTCATCCACGGGCACCGCGCGGGTCACGCCGCGATCACGCGCGACAAGACGCACGGGATCTCGATGCTCGTCCTCGCCAAGCTCGCGCGGGCGGTCGGCGTCGACCAGCTCCACGTGGGCACCGCGGGCGTCGGCAAGATGGACGGCCGCGTCAGCGACGTGCAGCGGATCCAGCAGGCGATCACCGTCAAGACGCTCGGAAACAGCTCGATCTATCTCAGCCAGGACTGGGGCACGATGAAGCCGGTGCTGCCGATCGCCTCGGGCGGACTCCAGCCCGGCCAGATGGGCACGCTCCTCGACCGCATGGGCCAGAACATCTGCGCACAGTTCGGCGGCGGCTGCCACGGCCACCCGCAGGGGACCACCGCCGGCGCGAAGGCGATCCGGCAGGCGGTCGACGCGAAGCTCGCGGGCGTGCCGCTCGACGAGTACGCGAAGGGCAAGGGCCACGGCGAGCTCGCCGCGGCGATCCAGAAGTGGGGCACGCAGATGAAGAAGGGCGGCGGAGAGTAGCCATGCGACTCGCGGCCCGGATAGCATTCGCCGTCGTCGTCGCTCTGCCGCTGCTGGCGAGGGCGGAGCAGCCGCTCGACCGCTGGCTCGACCAGCTCGGCCGTCCCTTCGTGATCGGGATCGCCGGCGACAGCGGCTCGGGCAAGTCCACCTTCGCGCGCGGGCTCACCGCCACGCTCGGCGCGGACCGCGTGAAGGTGATCTGCGTCGACGACTACCACCGCCTCGACCGCCAGGGGCGCAAGGCCGCGGGCGTCACCGCGCTCAACCCGGTCGCGACCGACCTCGATCGGCTCGCGCGCGACCTCGGCACGCTCCGCGAGGGGAAGGCGATCCAGAAGCCGGTCTACGACCACTCGAACGGCACGCTCGCGCCGCCCGAGGCGTTCGCGCCCGGCAAGATCATCATCGTCGAGGGGCTCCACCCCTTCGCGACCAACGCGCTCCGCGACAAGCTCGACCTCGCCGTCTACTTCGATCCCTCCTCGCGCGTGAAGGAGGGGTGGAAGCTCAAGCGCGACGTCGCCGAGCGCGGCCACAAGGCCGCCGACGTGCGCAAGGAGATCCGCGCGCGCAAGCCCGACTTCAAGGCCTACGTCGAGCCGCAGAAGGGCGCGGCCGACGTGCTCGTGAGCTTCGACTGGTCGAAGCAGGGCGGGAAGCTGACCGAGGAGCTCAAGGTCAAGCTGCGCGAAAAGAACCTCGCCCCGACCGCGCAGCGCGTGCGCGTGAACAAGAGCCAGGCCGGGCAATTCGTGCTCCGCGCCGAGCGGCGGCGCGACGGCAGCGGCGTCACCACCCTCGACGGCGCGCTCCCGGCGAGCGTGCTCGCCAGGGAGACCTCCTTCCTCGCGCGGGCGAGCGGGATCAAGGACCCCGAGGTGGATCGCAAGTCCGCGACCCTCGACGGCGCCCGCGTGCTCGTCTCCGCGCGCGTGATGCGCGAGCTCGCCCGCAAGGCCCACGCGCGCTGAACGGCGGGCGCTGAGGCCCCCGCGTTCTCAGTTGGGGGGCACCGTCCGAGCCAGCGCCGCTCTCCCCCGAAGATCACACGCCTCGACGCGGCACCGGCATTGCACTCCCTCGCATCGGAGGTCAACCGATGCGGATCCTGCTCTGTCTCACGCTCGTCCTCGCTGGCTGCGCGGCGAGCTTCGGGGACGACGGCGAGGGCACGACCCCGGGCAACAACAAGACCGACAACCCGGGCCCGACCGGACCGATCCCGAAGGGGCCGCCCTTCCCGATCGATCCCGCGAAGGACCCGAACGTCCTCGACGCCAACGGGGTGCGCCTCGATGGCAACGGCGACCTCGTGCTCGACGCCGGGATGTCCGCCTACAACTACCTCTGGATCGCCAACACCTGGGATCCGGGCGGCGCGGCGCTCTGCGGCTGGGAGACCGAGAGCCCGGACCTCGCGCGCTGCCGCGGCACCGTCTCGAAGATCGACGCGAGCGGGATGCGCGAGGTCGCCCGTTACTACTCCACCGTCTGCACCACGAAGAGCGGGCCGACCGGCTGCGCCGACGTGAACGGCTCGCCGATCCAGCGGCTCCACCGCCACACGCCCTCGCGCACCGCGGTCGACTTCAACTTCGACGTCTGGGTCGCGAACCGCAGCGTCCACGGCGGGCAGCCCTCGGCGACGAAGATCGCGAACGACCCGAAGGACTGCAAGGACCGGAACGGCAACGGCGTCATCGACACCTCGAAGGACCAGAACGGCG
>DYIW01000381.1 GCA_020723465.1 Phycisphaera mikurensis | reverse complement strand
GGTCGCCTCGGGCGTGGTGGAGATGATCCCCTTGATGGCCTTCCTGGAGAGGACTTCGCTCGCGTTTGGCATGGTTCTCCCTTCCCGAACGGGCTGGAAGATAGCGCCGCCCTCCCCTCCACGCCAGCCTCGAAAGCGCCCCCGCGCGGGGGCCGTCCTAGCGCCGCCTGGATCCCAGCAGCTTGCCGACCTCGACGACGAGCAGCAGCACCGCGGCGGCGGCGAGCGGCACGAGCAGCTGCCGCGCGGAGAGCGCGGCCGTGCCGAAGACCCCGTGCAGCGGAGGCAGGTAGATGACGGCGGCCTGCAGCGCGACGATCGTCAGGGTGGCCACGAGCAGCGCCTTGTTGGTGAGCGGGCTGAGCCGCAGCAGCGGGACCCGCCACGAGCGGCTGGCGTGCGCCTCGACGATCTGCAGCAGCACCAGGGTCGTCATCACGAGGGTCTGCCACTCGGGCTGGCGGGTCGTGAAGGCCCAGTACCCGACGGCGAGGCCGAGGGCGCCGACCAGCCCGCCCAGCCCGACGATCTGCAGGATGAGCTTGCGCGCGAGGATCCCCTCGGAGGGCGACTGCGGCGGGCGCTGCATGGTGCCGAGCTCAGCGGGCTCGACGCCGATCCCGAGGCCCAGCGCCCCGTCGGTGACGAGGTTGAGCCAGAGGATCTGGAAGGGCAGCAGCGGCAGCGGCATGCCGAGCAGCGGGCCCAGGAACACGAGCGCCACCTTGCCCAGGTTGCCGGCGAGGGAGAACCTGAGAAAGCGGCGGATGTTGTCGTTGATCGCGCGCCCTTCCTCGACGGCCGCCACGATGGTGGTGAAGTTGTCGTCGAGGAGGACCATCGCCGCCGCCTCCTTCGAGACGTCCGTGCCGGTGATGCCCATGGCGACGCCGATGTCAGCGCGGCGGAGCGCCGGCGCGTCGTTCACGCCGTCGCCGGTCATGGCCACCACCTGCCCGCGCCGCTGCAGCGCCTCGACGATGCGGAGCTTCTGCTCGGGAGCGACGCGGGCGAAGACCGAGACGCTCTGCACGAGCGCGTCGAGCGACTCCGGGGTCTCGCGCTGGAGCTCGAGGCCCGTCATCACCCTCCCGTCGCCCAGGATGCCGAGCTCCTCGGCGATGCGACGGGCCGTCACCGGGTGATCGCCCGTGATCATCACCGGGCGGATCCCCGCGCCGCGGCAGGTCGCGACCGCCTTCTGGACCTCGGGGCGGGGCGGGTCGAGCAGGCCCATCAGCCCCACGAAGGTCAGACCCTGCTCGAGCTCCTCGACGCGCGCGCTCTCCTCCCCGGCCGAGGCCGGCGCGAAGCGGAACGCCACGCCGAGTACGCGCATCCCACCCTGCGCGAGCTCGTCGTTGGCCGCGGCGATCCGCTGGCGCCAGCCGGCGTCCAGGGCCGCGCGACGTCCGGCGTCCCAGACGTGCGTGCAGACGTCGAGGAGCCCGTCCGCGGCGCCCTTGGTGAAGACCAGCGCCTGGCCCGGCTCCAGCGTCGCGCACTCGGCGATCCAGGCCGTGCAGTCCGCGACCCGGTGGACCGTCGTCATGCGCTTGCGATCCGAGTCGAAGGGGGCCTCGGCCAGGCGCGGGTACGCGGCGTCGAGGCTGGGCTTCCGCAGTCCGTAGGAAGCCGCCGCGATCACCAGCGCACCCTCGGTCGGATCGCCGACCGCGCGGAAGCGCCCGGGCCTGGCGCCGTCGGGCTGGAGCGAGGCGTCGCTGCAGAGCGCCCCGCCCATCAGCAGCAGGGCCAGGGAGGGCTCCTCCTTGATGATCGCCGCGTGCCCCTCCTCGATCGCCGCGACCGGCATCCGGCGGCTCAGGTCCTCGGCGATGTCCAGGCGGTGCCCGGCGAGATCGAGCGCGGTCACGGTCATCCGGTTCTCGGTGAGCGTGCCGGTCTTGTCGGAGCAGATGACCGTCACGGAGCCGAGGGTCTCCACCGCGGGCAGGCGGCGGATGAGCGCGCGGCGCCGGAGCATCCGCTGCGCGCCCATCGCCAGGGCGATCGTGACCACCGCCGGCAGGCCCTCCGGGATCACGGCGACCGCCATGCTCACCGAGGTCATGAGCATGAGCTCCCAGCCCTCGCCCACGGCGAGACCGAAGCCGAAGATCGCGACGACCACGAGGAGCGCGGCGACGGCCAGGGCGCGGCCCAGCCGGGCGAGGCGCTGCTGGAGCGGCGTCTTGACCTGGGTCACGCCCTGCAGCAGGCCGGCGACCTTGCCGAGCTCGGTCGACATGCCGATCGCGGTGACCAGCACCTGGCCGCGGCCGTGGGCCACGCTCGTCCCCATGAAGGTCATGTTGCTCTGGTCGCCGAGCGCCAGCTCCCCCTCGCCGGTCATGGCCGCCGCCCGTTTCTCGACAGCCTCCGACTCGCCGGTGAGCACCGCCTCCTGGACGCGGAGCCCGACGGCCTCGACGACGCGGCCGTCCGCCGGGACCAGGTTCCCGGCCTCGAGGAGGACGACGTCGCCGGGCACGAGCTCCGTCGACGCCAGCTCGTGGACCTCCCCTCCACGGCGCGCCCGCACGCGCGGCACGGCGAGCTGGCGCAGGGCGGCGATCGCGCGCTCGGCGCGATGCTCCTGGCTGAACCCGAGCGCCGCGTTGAGCAACACGACGGCGAGGATGGCGATCGCGTCCTTCAGGCTCCCGACCACCGCGGACACCGCGGCGCCGACGAGCAGCACGACGACGAGGGTGCTGGCGAGCTGATCCCAGAGCAGGCGCCAGGGGGACCGGGCCTGCTTCTCCTCGAGCGCGTTGGCGCCGGAGCGCGCGCGCCGCGCCGACGCCTCCGCCGGGTCGAGGCCGCGGCCGAGGTCGCTCTCGAGCAGCGCCGCCGCGGCCGACGGCTCGAGCCGCGGCCAGGCCCTCGCGGCGGGCTCCCGCCCCTCGCTCACGGTTCCCATCACGTCGACCTCCGCGCCAGCAGCAGCGCGAGGAACTCCGCGAAGCCGTGGCCGCCCTCGCCGCGCGTGAGGTAGCGGGGGAGCGCCTTCATGCGGTGCGCGAAGGCCCGGAGGTTCGCGACCCCGACCGCGTGCGGGAAGAAGCGGAACATCGGCTCGTCGTTCGGCGAGTCGCCGAGGAAGACGGCGCGCTCGGGGTCGAGCTCCTCGCCGAGGAGCTCGGGGAGGCAGCGCTTGCACATCGTGAGCTTGTCGTAGGCGCCGAAGTAGCCGTTGACGTGGATCGAGCTCACCTTGGCGACCGCGCCGTGGCGCTCGAAGATCTCCACGATCCGGTCGATCGCGGCGTCGTCGAGCGCGGGCACCTCCTCGCGGATGTCGATCGCGAGGTCGTACTCGCGGTAGCGCTGGTCCGCCGCGACCTGGCAGCCGGGGACCGCGGCGAGCACCTCCTCGCGGATCCGCTCGAGGCGCGCGGGGGCGTCTCCCTGGCGCGGCGCCCAGAGGCGCTTCATCCGCTCCCCCTCGAGCGCGAAGGCGAGCGCGCCGTTCTCGCCGACGACGGCCGCGACCGGCCACATCCGCGCGAGATGATCGCACCAGCCCGCGGGCCGCCCGGTGATCGGCACCACGCGCAGGCCGGCGTCGTGCGCCGCCCAGAGCGCGGCGAAGGCCGCGGCGGGCACCCGCCCGGCGAGCGTCAGGGTGTCGTCGATATCGGTGAAGACGTAGCGGATGCGCCGGCAGACCTCGGCGGGGATCTCCTCGGCGGGGCGCAGGGTGGCGGTGCTCATGCGCGCATCCTGGAGGGACGACGCGCGGGCGTCAAGCCGCCCTGCCCCGGCGCCGGTCCTCCGCGCGGCGAGCCCGCGCGGATGAACAGCCGCCCATCTCCGGCGCCACCGACGCGGGACGGAGCTCGCCCCGAGCGCTAGGGCCCCGGCACCTCGTCGACGGCGAGCAGGCCTCTCCTCCGCCAGCCGATCCTCAGGAGCCAGGTGCGGGCCGGGGCGACGACCGACGCCGGCTCGCCCTCGCGCGCCGTCGCAGCCACGGACCGCGCCTCGCGCCACCCGTCGAACCAGCGCCCCGAGGAACGGTCATCGATCCAGCCGCGAGCGATGCGATGGTTCGGCTTTGGCGCGCTGTGCCTGCGGATGTTGTTGAGCACGTAGCAGAGCGCATTCCGGACCTGGCTCGGGCTCTTGAGGGCGCGGCCGAAGTAGCGGTCGACGAAGACCCGCCCGCGCCTCCCGAGCGCGCGGTTCAGTCGCTTCGCGATCCGGATGGCGAGCCCCTGGAGCCCACGCGCGAGCGCGCTTGCATCCCGCGCCTCGACGATGAGGTGGAGGTGCCGCAGCTGGACCGAGTAGTGGATGAGCCGGAACCCCTCGCGCTCCTTCCCCGCGCGAAACGCGCTCTCGATCACCGCGTAGAGCTTGGCGCTGCGCAGGCTCGGGAGCGAGCGGTCGGCCGAGAGCGTGACGTGCAGCGGATGCCGGCTCGCGAGCGCGGGTCGCGTCCGGTGCGGCACGCGGCCCGGAACCCTTGGCTTGCGCCCGGCGCCCGCCCGCCGCCCTCCCCAGGTCCGGAACGCGAACCCGAGCTGGCGCGTCCTGCCTCTCCTCGTCGATTCCCGTCGCATCTTGATTGGGCAGATATTAGCAGACCTCCGGCGGTTGTCAAGGGTGTTGCGCGCGTC
>DYIW01000380.1 GCA_020723465.1 Phycisphaera mikurensis | reverse complement strand
CCGTGACCATCGGCGCGCGCGCCGTGGACCTCCGCATCAGCACGCTGCCCACGAGCTACGGCGAACGCGCGGTCGTGCGCCTGCTCGACAACCGCCAGAGCCTCTCCGGCTACGCGGACCTCGGCATGCCGGCCCACGTCTCGTCCCGCTTCCTCTCCTGCGTCGCGCGCTCGCACGGCATGATCCTGCTCACCGGCCCGACCGGGTCCGGGAAGACCACGACCCTCTACGCGACCTTGCGCCAGGTGGGTGCGTGCACCAAGAACCTCATGACCATCGAGGACCCGATCGAGTACGAGCTCTCGACCGCCTCCTTGGCCGTGTCCCAGTCCCAGGTGAACGTGAAGAAGGGGCTGTCGTTTGCCTCGGGGCTGCGCCACATCCTGCGCCAGGACCCGGACGTCATCATGGTCGGCGAGATCCGCGACGCCGAGACCGCGCGCATCGCGCTCCAGTCGAGCCTGACCGGGCACCTCGTGCTCTCGACGCTGCACACGAACGACGCGCCGAGCGCGGTCACGCGCCTCATCGACCTCGGCCTCGAACCCTACCTCGTGAGCGCCTCGCTCTCGGCCGTGTGCGCGCAGCGCCTCGTGCGCCTGACGCACGGTCCGTGCGCGGGAAGAGGCTGTCAAGCTTGCTTCCACACGGGCTTTCAGGGCCGCACCGCCCTGTTCGAGCTGATGGTCGTGGACGACCTGATCCGGGAGAAGATCGCCGCGGTCGCGCCCCTCGAGGAGATCCGCCACGCGGCACGAAAAAGCGGCATGCGCTCGCTCCTCGAGGAGGGGCAAGACCTCGTCGCCAAGGGAATGACCACGCGGCAGGAGATCGAGCGCGTGGTCCAGGAGGGGACATGACCATCTTTCGCTACAAGGCGATCCGCGTGACCGCGTCTGGCGAGGCGGTGGACGGCGAGCTCGCGGGCGGGTCCGGCGCCGAGGTGCGGGCCGCGCTCCGCAGGGTCGGGCTGCAGGTGATCGACCTGAAGGAGGTGAAGGGACGCTCGCGAACGGACCATCCCCTGCTGCTCGCGCTCGAGCGCCACCTCCGGAAACGGCGCCGGGGGGCGCGCGCGGAGCTGTTCGATGCGCTCGCCACCCTGATCGAGAGCGGGCTCCCCATGCTGCAGAGCCTCGACGCCGCGCTCCGCACGCGAAGGGGCACGTCCGCGGGCAGGATGCTCGCGTCGCTTCGCGAGAGGCTCAAGGACGGGGCCTCGCTCGGAGCGGCCATGCAGGAAGAGCCCGCCTGGTTCGAGCAAGTCGAGGTCGCCATGGTCGAGGCCGGCCAGCGCGGCGGGACGCTCCCTTCGGTCCTGCGGGCGCTCGCGGACCGCCACGAGCGCGCAGGGTCGCTGGCGCAGAAGCTCGCGGGCGCCCTCACCTACCCGGCGCTCCTCACCGTCTTGGGCCTCGCGGTGGTCGTCTTCCTCAGCACCCGGACGCTTCCGGACCTGATCCGCGTGCTCGAGGACGCCGGTGTGTCGCCGCCGGCCCTCACGCTCAAGGTGATGGCCGTAGGCCGTGCCATCCAATGGGGCTGGCCCGCCGCGCTCCCGCTTCTGCTCCTCCTCGGGACAGGCGTCCTGCTGCTCCGGCAGCGGCTGCTGAAGCCCGGCTCGAGATGGCCGGCGCTCCTCGACCGCCTCTACCCGCGGGTGCTGCGCCGGGCGCGGCTCGCGGAGGTCACGAGCGGGCTTGCTGACTTGCTGCGCTCGGGCGTGCCCATGGTCGAGGCCCTCCGCGTGCTCGCGCCCGCGGCCGCCCACTCAGGCCTCCGGGCCTGCCTCGTCCAGGCGGCCTCGCGCATCGAGCACGGCGCCGAGGTGGCAGACGCGCTTTCCGACGAACGGTGGTTCGACGCGGAGGTCCTGCGCCTGGTCGAGGTCGGCCAGGCCTCGGGCGAATTATCGGCTCTCCTCGAGCGCCTGGGAAAGCGCCTGGAGCGCTCGGCCGCTCGCGCCATCGACCGCTTCGCCGCGCTGCTCGAACCCGCCGCCATCCTGGTGCTCGCGGCGCTCGTCGGCACCGTGGCCCTGGCCGCGATCCTTCCCCTCTTCCACTTGCAGGAGGCGTTCTGATGCGAAGCGTGCGCCACGCCTTCACCCTGGTCGAGACCCTGGCCGTCCTCGTCATCTTGGGCCTGCTCGCCTCTGTGCTGCTCGTCAACTTCTCGGGCAGTGTGGGGAGGGGCAAGCAGGAACTGGCGAAGACCGGCATCGGCATCGTCATCCAGAAGCTCGAGGTCTACCGCATCGAGCGCGGGGACTGGCCGCCGAACGACCTCGGGCTCCTCGCCCTGGGCGAGGGCCACGCCAAACCGACCGATCCCTACTTCCTGAACCACGACCAGCTCCTCGATCCGTGGAAGCGGCCCTACGTGTTCCTCGCGCCTGGACCCGAAGGCCACCCCTACGAGGTGCTGAGCTACGGGAGCGACGGCCAGCCCGGAGGAGACGGGGAAGGGAAGGACGTGTCGTCCGTGAACCTCGGCGGGACTTAGACGATGGTTCCGCGCGAGAACACCGCTGGCTTCACCGTGCTCGAGCTGCTCGCGGTCGTGTCGCTCCTCTCGCTCGCGATGGCGCTCGGCGCCACGCGCTTGGGTCTCGCCACGGATGAGGCGCACCTCTCGCGCGCGCTTGCGGACCTGCTCGAGGTGGACGCCCGGGCGCGGCTCCTCAGTCGCTCGGGCGGGGCCGTGTCCGTGAGCCTCGAAACCGAGCCCCTGCGGCTCGTGCTCCGGCGCGCGCGGGCCAGGGACGTGCTTGGCAGCACCGTGCTCCCGCAGAACGTCCTGGTGCGACTCACGGATCTGGTCTCGAGGGAAGCGATCGACGAGATCCGGTTCGATCGCGCGGGCCGCTCGCGCGACTACTGGGTGGAAGTCCGTCTCGGCGACGCCCAAGTCCGAAGAACCGTGGCGGGCCTGACCGGCCTCGTGGCGAAAGGAGGAGACGAGCCGTGAGGACGGACCAGGGACTCACGCTCATCGAGGTGCTCGCGGCGATCGTGCTGCTCTCGGCTCTAGCCGCGGCCGTGACGCCGCTCCTGCGGGACGCGGTCCGCGCGCACGGATCGGTTCGGGCCGAGGCGGCTGCGTGCGTGGAGAGCTTCGCAACTGCCGCCAGCGAAGAGGAGCAGAACCCCGGCGCGCAAGTGGGCGAGCCGCTCGTGCTCGTGCACGGGGACGCGCTCCAGGGCACGTGGCACGTCGTCATCCGGAACGGCGTCGCGGTCTGCAGGTGGTTCCCCGAGGAGGCGGGAAGGAAGCCCTCCGGAGGGAGGCGGCGATGAGCCGGGCACGCACGCGCGGGTTGACGCTCGTCGAGCTGCTCCTGACGCTCGGCCTCTTGGGCTCGCTCTCGCTCGCCCTCGCCGCGTGGACCACGACCACGTCCCGTTTGGCCGGGAAGATCACGCCCGAGGTCCGCTGGCGCGCTGCTGCCGCGGCGACCCTGCGCCAGATCGGCGACGACCTGTTCTCAGGAGATATCCCGAGCGGGGAAGAGCTCCGCGTCGCGGTGAAGGACGGCAGGCTCACGATCCGCACGCGCGCGCTCCAGGGCGGCCCGGCGGAGCACGCCTTCGTCTTCGACCCGACGCCCCGCACGCTCGACCTGATCGAGGCCGTTTTCCGCGAAGCGAGGGAGCCGGAGCGCGCCGTGCACCGCCTGCTCAGGGACGTCTCGGACTGGGAGGCCACGCTCGATGCTGAAAAGGAACAGCTCGAAGTGGTCGTGACCGGTCCCGAGGGACTTTCCGCGAAACGCGCCTGGAGCCTGCCATGAGACGAACGCGGGGCGTGGCTCTGCTGCTCACCTTGACGAGCGTCGTGGTCGTCACCACGACCGCGCTCACCCTGGTGCGCGTCGTGCTCCTCGAGCAAACCCGCGCGCGCCTCGACGTCGAGACCGAGCTCGCAGGAGATCTGCTCCGCGCGGCCGAGGCGCCGATCCGCTACTGGCTGGACGAAAAGAGCGAGGAGGTCGTCTTGCCACCCGTGGCCAGAGAGCCGCGCGCGCCCGTGCTGGATGACGCGTGGGAGATGGACGGAAGGAACTACGAGATCCGCGTCGTGGCGTTCGACCAGTGTGGGATGGTCTCGCTCCGCTCCGCGCGGGAGGGGTCGCCCCTCCGGCGCTTCCTTCCTGCCGCCGTACGCGAGGAGATCGACCGACTCGAGGAGCCGGCCGACTCACTCTGGGGGCTCGACCTCTTTGCGGGCTTCCCCTTCCCTCGCGGGGAAAGCGGCAGCGAAGAGGAGAGCGAAGAAGCTCCGGCCCTCGGTGCTCAGGTGGCGACCCACGGCGATGTGCCGCAATCGCTGAACGTCCACACCGCGCCCCTTCCCCTGGTCGAGGCGGTCTACCGACTTTCTAGCGCCGGCGGCTTCGAGCAGGTCGTGGCCGCCCGCGCCGAAGGCCGGAAGGTCGCGGCCGTGCCCCCGCGGCCGGACCGCGTGGGATTGGAGAAGCTCCCGTGCCTGGCGATCCGGAGCCGCTTCTTAGCGTTTCGAGTGGACGCACGCGTGGGCCAAGCCCGCCGCTCCCTCTGGGCCGTGTACGGCCCGGGCGAAGACGAGGCGTGGGAGTTGAAGCAGAGGCTCTGGATCCATGACTGACCCGCTCGCCAAAGAACGCGTCCGGAAC
>DYIW01000379.1 GCA_020723465.1 Phycisphaera mikurensis | reverse complement strand
AGCGGTGCGTAGCGGTCGAATGACACGGCGCCGGCCGCGAAGAGCTCAGCGACGGGGGGAAGCGACGTGCCGTGCGTGCCTGCGAGATGCGCGGCGCCGAAGGCCTCGAAGCAGGCGGCCTGCGGCGGTGTGCGAAGCTCAATCCCTGGTAGCCGCTCACCCAGGAAGCGGCGCAAGAAGCGGTTTTGAGCGACGCCGCCGACGAGCAAGATGCGACCGCGGGTAACGCGAGCGCGGGTCAGGAACTCGACGACCTTGCTAGCCATGACTGCAGCGAGGCTGACGACGATCTCCTCCTTGGTTGCCTCACGCTTGTTGAGCTTGTGGGTGCAATCGCTCTTCATGAAGACCGAGCATCGGGAGGAGAGTGGATGCGCGGGGGTCTCATCCGGGATCCGCTCGAGGACGTCTAGGCCGAGACCCATGCGTTGGAGCTGCTGGCGGAAGAACTCGCCCGTGCCTGCGGCGCACTTATCCCCTGAGATCGCCTCACGTATACGACCCTCGGTCGTCATGGTGTAGACCACGATTGACTCGCCACCCAGCGAGACCACAGCGTCTGGCCGCTCGCCGATCGCCGCGAGGGCCGCTTCGATCGCCTGCGGCGGAATCGCCTTCTCGACGCGCAGGTGGTGGCGCCCGGCGCCGCCCACGACGATCGTCCGCGGCGCGTCGACGCTCGGACATTGGCCGAGCAGGGCTCGAAGAGCGTCTGGGATGTTCCCCTCGTGATCGAGGGCCTCACGCCAGCGCTCGACGCCGTCCTCGAGGAGGACGGCCTTCACGCTGATGAGACCGATGTCGATGCCGAGTTGTTGCACGTCCGACCTCCGGGCCTGGCCCAAGTTGGGCTATGTAGCACGGGCTGGCGTGCTGCACCACCCCACCCCTGGCTGCGGATCGGCGGCTACCAGGAAGGAGGCTTGACCGCACCAGCCGGAAGCGGATCGAGGAAGACGCTCTTCGCTAGATCAGGGAGGGCGGCATTGCTGTGTTCGAAGTAGTCGTCTCCGCCGAGGTCCAGGAGCAGGCCCTGTGGGTTGTACGTGTCCCAGGGCGAGTCGTTCGTCCCCGGCCGCGGTTGGTACATCAGGTCGCGATTGGGCTGCGCCCCGCCGTCGAAGACATGGCCGCTCGAATGGTGGTGGGGTGCCGCCACTCCGACGATCCCAAGCACGTGGAGAGTGTCGTGGAGGATTGAATAGTCGAGGTAGTGGGGTATCGTTGGGGAGCCGCCCCAAGGGTCTGACTCGCAGGGGTAACCGCCCTGCGGCTGACCCTTCAGGTAGACCGCAGCGACACGGCCCACGAGCGCCGGAGGGTACGCTGCACCGCCGCACGCGTAGATACTGGTCCCACCGTAGTAGACCATGTAGAGCTTGTTCTGTTTCAGCAAGCCTGCCTTGTGGAGCTCGCGCTCGATCCGGTCGCGGACGTACTTGTAGCCTGTGTCGATGCTCGCCGCCCAGCTCGATCCCTCGAGCTCGGCGTTCGACAGGCCGAGGCGAACGAACCCCACGTCGAGCTCGCCTGCGTGGGTGTCCAGGCGCAGGACGCGGCCGCCGGTCTGCGCGCCGAGCCAATGGGTGAAAGCGCGGACCGAGTTGCAGATCTTGTTGTTCGTGTCGAGGCCTTCATCGGTTCCGTCGGAGGAGAGCACGTAGAGCACGCGAGCCTGGAAGAGCTCGCTGTCGTCCGCGCGATCCACCGTCTCGCGAACGTTCGGACAGGTGAGGCCGGCCCCGCCACGGTCAGTACCGCGATCCCCCCCGCGCTCGCCTCGCGCCTCGCCCAGCAGAGCGCGATCGGCCTGACCGAGGTCGGGGACGCCAGCGTCCGGTAGCACCGGTCCGTCTCCAGAGCAGGCGGCCAGGGTGGCCAAGAGCACGGGAAGGATCCTCAGCATCGCCCAGAGCTTCGCACTGCGATCGGGCCCAGCGCAATGCGCGGGAGGGCACTCGATCACCGCCCTGATCATCGTCCCAGGGTTGTTGCGAGCGGGGTTGTTGCGAGCGCTCTGGGGCGGGGCAATACGAAACGGTAGCGCGCGCCATCAATCGAGATCCCAGGGTCGTGCGGGAGCCGGCGGAGGAAGTGGACCCCGTCGAGGTCTACCGCGTGGAAGGCGCCACTGCCGGCGGCGAGCGCAAGCCCAGCCGAGAGGCCGACCATGGTCTCGGTCATGCAACCGACCATCAGTGAGAGGCCGGCGCGCCGGGCGGTGGCGAGGATCGCTGCAGAGCCCCCGATCCCGCTCTTCGCAATCTTCAGGTTGATTCCATCGCAGAGCCCCTCCTCGGCCGCGCGCACACAACCCTGGGCGTCGAGCACGTCCTCGTCCAGATAGAGCGGGATGGCCCTCGCCGCGGGCGCCGCACGCAACGCGCGGAGCGCTGCGAGATCCCCTGCGCGGAGTGGCTGCTCGAAGAGCTCGACTGGTATCCCGCTCCGCTCGAGCGCGCGGAGTAGGCGAAGGTACCGTGGCACGGTGTAGCCCTGGTTACCGTCCAGTCGGACCACGGGGGCGGCGCCGAGCACTGCAGCAGCTGCCGCTACCACGCGCTTGACCTGCGCCAGATCGACCGAGGGTCGTCCTCCGACCTTGATCTTGAAGCAGCGGAAGCCGCGCGCCGCTCCGCGTCGAACCCATGCGTCGACCACCTCCGGCTGGTCCGGGAGAAACGGCACGGTCAGGTCACTTTCCACCTCGAGCAGCTGGCCTCCCCACCACTCGCGCTCGTCCTGGCCCGTCTCTGCGAGCCACGCCCGGTGCAGCGCCACCTCGAGCCCCGCGTGCGACATCACGACCCTGGGTCGTTCGCGCCGGAGCCTCGCCAGCACTCCCTCGCGGTCGTGGATCGAGGTGCCGCGGAGGGGCCGGCCGGCGCGCTCGAGCAGCGCGGCGGTCTGCGGGAGCGAGTCCTCGGGGAAGAGCGCGCTCGTCGGGACCTCGCCCACGCCGACCGCACCGCTCGCGAGCTCCACGCGCACGAGCGTGCTCGTCAGCGCCGACTTGCGCCCGCGCGCGGTCGCGAAGTCGAGGCGGAGCGGGCGCGTCACGACCCGACGCTGGAGGTGGAGGATCCGGCTCACACGGCCTCGGCCGCCCGTGAGGGCGGTTTGCCCGCTGACGCGGGCCGCCCGAGCGTGTACCATGGCGGCGTTCGAAGGCAAGCTGTCGTTCGAGAGCAAGGTGTCGTGCGCGGACCCCGAGTGTGAAGAGGAGGGAGCGATGGCCAAGGACGAGCTCAAGATCCCTATCAGCGCGAGTGTGCGCCACGTTCATCTCAGCCGCGAGCACGTGGAGGCGCTCTACGGCGCCGGTCACAAGCTGACGGTGAAGGCCGACCTCAGCCAGCCGGGCCAGTTCGCCTGCGAGGAGACGGTCATGCTCCTCGGCCCCAAGGGGAAGGTGGAGCGCGTACGCGTGCTCGGCCCCGAGCGCGACGAGACCCAGGTCGAGATCTCGCGCACCGACGAGTTCCTCCTCGGGATCGACGCACCGATCCGCCCCTCGGGGAAGCTCGACGGGACACCGGGGCTCAAGCTCCAGGGGCCGAAGGGCGAGGTCGCGCTCTCGCGCGGCGTGATCCAGGCGCAGCGCCACATCCACATGAGCCCGGCCGATGGGGACCGCTTCGGCGTGAAGGACAAGGACTGGGTGATGGTGCGCGTCGGCGGCGAGCGCGGGATCATCTTCGACGACGTGCTGGTCCGGGTGCACAAGGACTACCGGCTCGACATGCACCTCGACACCGACGAGGCGAACGCCGCCGACCTCCACCCCGGCTCGATGGGCGTGCTGATCAAGGGCCCGACGCAGGTCAAGCCCGAGCCCGAGGACTGAGCGGGGCGCGGGGGCGGAACCAGGAGCTGCGCGCCGCACGCACGCGCGCGAGAGGAGCCACGATGCCCGAGCTGATCGCCGGCAAGTACGAGCTCAAGGAGATGGCGGGGAAGGGCGGGATGGCGACGGTGTGGCGCGCGCTCATGCGCGGCGCCGCCGGCTTCGCGCGGCCGGTGGCGCTCAAGCAGATCCTCCCGCAGCTCTCGGACAACGACGACTTCATCGCGATGTTCGTCGAGGAGGCGCGCGTCGGCTCCGAGCTCGTCCACCCGCACATCGTGCAGATCCTCGACTTCGGCGTCGACGAGCGTCGCAACTACTTCCTGGTGATGGAGTGGGTCGACGGGATCGACCTTGGCCACTTCGGCGAGGCCCACCAGCGCCAGAACAAGGCGACGCCCTGGCCGGTCGTCACCGCGATCGTGGTCGAGGCGCTGCGCGGCCTCTCGGCCGCCCACGAGCGCGTCGACGTGAACGGCCGCCCCGCGCCGGTGATCCACCGCGACGTCACTCCGCAGAACATCCTGGTCGGCACCAACGGGATCGCGAAGCTGACCGACTTCGGGCTCGCGCGAGCGATGGACCGGGCGCGGATGACCCAGCCCGACGTGGTCAAGGGCAAGCTCGGCTACCTCGCGCCCGAGGTGACGATGGGGAAGCCGGCGAGCCTGAAGAGCGACATCTACGGGATGGGGATCGTGCTCTGGGAGATCCTCGCCGGTCGCCGCCTCCACCTCGGCGACACCGACGTGCAGATCTTCATGTCGGCGCGCAACGCGGAGGTCCCTCCGATCGCGATGCTCCGTCCCCACCTCCCC
>DYIW01000016.1:28531-35537 GCA_020723465.1 Phycisphaera mikurensis | reverse complement strand
CGCGGCGTCGCGGCCCGCCGTGCTCGCGGCGAGCGAGCCGGTGCGGGAGGCGCTGCGGGCGCTCGCGGCCGCGGTGTTCGAGCGCCTCGAGCGCGAGCCGGCCCCGTGCGGCGGCTCCTGCACGCGCTGACCGGCGTCCTACTCGAACGCGGCGGGAACAGGCGGCAGGCCGGGCGTGAGACGCGGCGCGCCGCCCGCGCCCGCCGCGCCGTGGTCCCAGCGCTCGAAGCCGAGGTCGAGGGCGGGAGAGCCGTCCCGCAGGCGAAAGTCGTCGTGCGCGGGATCGACGAACAGCGGATCGGCCAGGCGCGAGCGCCGGTCCTGTCCGCGCGCCTCCTGCCAGTCCACGAGATCGAGCTCGCCCGGGAAGCGCAGCTCGGGCCGACGCAGGTTCCAGTAGATGTTCTCGTCCAGCAGGAACTGCTCGCCGCTCCAGTCGCCTTGCAGGAGCGGGCTGTCGTTGCTCCAGTAGACGATGTTCCGCTCGAAGCGGAAGGAGAGGTGTTCCTCGGCACGCGTGCGCTGCACCTGGTGCCACGCGGCCTCGGCGAACACGTTGTTGCGGACGACGTTCTCCCGGCCGTAGTGCTGGTGGAAGCCGCCGGTCTTGGTGCGATAGACCAGGTTGTGCGACAGGACGATGCCCGAGGACCCCTCGTCCGTGTACAGGCCCCAGCCGCCGTAGTCGAAGGCGTAGACGTCGTGGATGACGTTGTGGTGCACGGTCGTGCCGGGCGACACGCCCAGCGTGTAGACGCCGGCCATGTCCGAGAGCACGCCCTGGCCGATGGCGTGGATGCGGTTCCAGGCGATCTCATTGTGGTGGGCGCGGCTCGGCTCGGCATAGCCCCACGTCCAGCCCACGCTCACGCCGGTGTAGTAGAAGTCGAAGATGTCGTTGTGCGCGATCGTGTTGTGGGAGGCGTGGCCGATCCAGACGCCGACCGCGGCCGGGTGGAGGCGGCCGCCGTGGGCGATGCGGCACTCCCGCACCGTGTGGCCGAGGACCTCGTTCTCCGGGTCGCCGGCCTGACCCGCGCCGGCCGCTTCCCAGGAGCGCGGCGCGCCGAGCGTGCCGATCAGCACGCCGCCGCCGCCGAGGTCCACCAGCTCGCAGCGGCTGACCTCGTTGTCGCGGCAGCCCGGGCCGAAGGCGAGGGCGTGGCGGCCCGTGTGGCGCACGGAGCAGCCGTCGAAGGCCGCGTGGCGCGCGCCCACGGCCTCGATCGCGGCGCCGAGGTCCGCCTCGGCCTGCGGGAAGGAGTGCCCTTCGGGCGGCAGCGAGAAGCCGGCGTGGGCGAAGGCGAGCCCCTCGAAGCGCAGGTGCTCGACGAAGCGCCTCCCGGGCACGTCGCCTGCGAGGCGCACGAGCACGTCGAGCTGCGGGGCCACGACGACCGCGTCCTCGGGCTGCTCGCCGGCAAGGGGAACGTACGTCAGCTCGCCGTCCTCGCGCTCGAGGCGCCACTCGCCCGGCGCGCCGAACGCGTCGCGCGCGTTCTCGAGGACGTAGCGGCCGCCGGCGAAAAAGGCGGCCCAGCGGCTCGCGCTCGCCGTGGCACCGGTGAACGAGACGATACGCTCCTGCGCGTCGATCCCGGCGATGCGCAGGCGCGAGGCCGACCAGATGTGGAACGCGAGCAGCTCGACCGTATCGAGGTCGCTCCAGCCCGGGTCGAGGTCGCCCGCGTGGAAGCGGAAGCGGTCGTAGCCGGCGGCGGCCGCCTGCGCCGCGGGCGGCACCTCCTCGGCCACGCGCAGGTAGCCGGAGCGCGGCAGGCGCGCGCGGAAGCGCCGCTGATCGTTCACCCAGAGCTGGGAGAAAACCCAGCGCCCGCTGCGCGCCTGGTCGAGCGCGAGGCGCCAGCGGCCGTCCTCGCCCGCCGCAAAGCCCTCGAGGCGCCGGCCGCCGGAAAGAAGCGGGCGCTCGTCGCCGTGCGCGCAATAGATGACCGGCGCAGCCGCCGTGCCGCTGTCCTCGGGCGTGAAGATTAGGGGCGCTGCCAGCTCGTAGCGGCCGCCGCGGATCGCGACCACGACCGGGCCCGCCGCCCGCGTCTCGGGCGGCAGCGCGCGCACCGCGAGCTGGGCGCGCGCGATGCTGGCGAAGGGGCCGTCCGCGCCGCTCTCGGCGGGCGCCGCGAGCGTGCCCGACCAGGAGTCGTTCCCGTCTGGCGCCACGAAGAAGCGCGGCGCGGGCGCGGGAGCGTCTCCCGGCCAGGCGCACGACGCGAGGAGGAGGACTGCGAATGCGTTCATTGTTCCGCCCGGCGGACTTCCGCCAGCGCGGCATTATCGCTGGAGGGAGGCGATCAGTCGCTTTCCTTCTCGCGGCGCAGTAGCTCGTGCAGGAGCTGCTCCATCTTGGCCAGGCGCTCCTCGATGCGCGCCAGGCGCTCCAGCACCTCGCCAGGAGTCCGCGGCGCGGGCTCGGCAGCGAGCCCGCGGGGAGCGTCCGGCGGCAGGGGCGGCGCCGGCGCCGCGGGGGGCGCGGGCGCGAACGGATCCGTGACGATGATGGCGCGCCGGCCCGGCTGCTCCTCGACCACGCGCATCTCCGGCAGGGTCAGCTCCTCGCCGAGCGCCTCGAGCGCGCGCTGCAGCTCCTGCTGCGCCTTCTGCAGAGCATGCTGCAGCTGAACGCGCGCCTGCTCGCTCTGGTCGATGGCAGCCTGCGCGTCCAGCTCGGCGAACTGCGCCGCCACCCGGTTCATGAAGTCCTGCCTCACTCCCTGGAAGCGGGCGCGCAGATGTTCCGTCTGGGCGAGCTTCTGGCCGAGCAGCTCCTCGAGATAGCGGGCGCGGGCCTCCGCGCCGTGCATCTCCTCGCCCGTGGCGAGCTGGCGCTCTTTCAGCAGGCGCGCCTCGGCCTCGAGCGCTCGCGCCTCCTCGCGCACCTGCACCGCGCGCTCCTGCCAGTCCCGGCGCGCAAAGTCCGCCGAGAGTTCCTGCAGCCTGACGTGGAGCTGCTGGAGCTCGGCGTGCCTCCGCGCGAGCTGCTCCTCCAGCTCGCGAGCACGCGCGTGCGCGGCCTCGCTCTCCTCGGCCGTGGCGAAGCGGCGCTCGCGCAGCATGTTCATCTCGGCCTCGAGCGCCTGCGCCTCGTGCTGCAGCCGGGCCGCGTTCTCCTGGAGTTCCTGGTGCGCGTGCTCCGCCTCCAGGCGCGCGCGGTCCGCGGCCCGCTCGAACGGGCGCCAGGAAGCGTCCTCCTCCTCGGCGACCACGCCGACCGTCAGCTCGAGCGGCTGGCCGTTGCGCAGCAGGCTCACCGTGATCTCGCCTCCGGGCGCGGCCTTGCTGAGCGCGTCGGAGAGGCTGCGCGTGGAGGACACCTTCTCGCCGTTGATGGCCGTGATCACGTCGAAGCGCCTCATGCCCGCGGCGTCGGCGGGCAGGCCCGGGACGACGCCCTCGACCAGGATGCCTGCCTCCGGATCGATGCCGAGCTGGGCGGCGAGCGCCTCGCCCACGGGTGCGACGTGCACGCCGATGATGGAGCGGCGCTCGGCCTGGCCCGGGAAGGGGGACGGGGCCGGCGCCTCCTGGGCGGGCGGCGCCTTCATCGCGGCCGGGACGCCTTGCGGCGCGGCCACGTCCTGGCGGATCGCCCCGAGCGCGAGCGAGGACGCCGCGAGCAGCAGACTGATGGTGGCCATGCTCTTCTTCATCGTGCTTCTCCTGAAAGGTCACATACGTTCCGAAAGGACGGGAGGAGTCCACTGGGCGGGCACGGCGTTGCCGTGCTCGTCCTCGGCCACGCGGAAGATCTGGTCCACGTGCAGGCGCTCGAGCGTGCGCCGCAGGCGGATGACCTCGTAGCCGCGGCCGTCGGCCGCGGGCCGCGTCTCGAGCATCATGCTCGGCAGCTCGCCGAGCGTGTCGTTCGACACCAGGCGCAGGTCGTCGAGGGAGAGCACGCCATCCCCGGCGAGCGCCGGCCCGCGCTCGGGCGCGGGCGAACCCGCGTCACGGAGGGGAGAAGCGTGCTTCGCGGGCTCGTCGAGGAAGCCCGAGGCGGACCAAATCAGGGCGAGCGCGGCCGCCGCCGCCCAGCCCAGCCAGGCGGGCGCGCGCGGCAGGCGGCGCGCCTTTGCCTGCGGCAGCGCGACGCGCTCCGCGGCCGCGAGCCGCTCTTCCACGCCGCGGCGCAGGTCTCCCTCGTCCTGCAGCGCGCTCGCCAGGCGCTGGAGCACGGCCGGATCGCGGAGCGCGGCCGCGTCGAGGTCGGCCCAGTCGGCGGCGCTCGCCGTGAGCTCGATGGCGCGGTGGATGAGAACTTCCTCGGGTTGGTTGCTCATGGTCAGGCCTCCGCCCGGTCCGCGGCGCTCGTTCTCGGCGCGGCAACGCGCCGCGAGGGCAGTACCGCCTCTTCCTGTTCCAGCTCGCGGCGCAGCAGGCGCCGCGCGCGCGCCAGGCGCGTCTCGACCGCGGCCTCGCTCAAGCCGAGCGCGGTCGCGATCTGGCGCTGCGACAGGCCGCGCACGCACTTCATGATGAGCGGCTCGCCGTAGTCGGGATCGAGGCGGCCCGCCAGCTCGAGCGCGCGCGCGGCCGCGGCGCGCGTGGCGTCCTCGTTCCCCGCGGCCGGGCCGGCGGGCTCGGCCGGAAGGGCGTCGAGGGAAGCGGCAGCGTGCGCCCGGAGCGACTCGCGCCGCGCGGAGCTCCGCGCCCGGTTCAGGGCGATGGAGCGCAGCCAGGGCAGGAAGCGCTCGGGCTGGCGCAGCTCCCCGATGTGCTCGCACAGGCTCACGGCCACCTCCTGCAGCAGATCCTCGAGGTCGGCCCTGCGCGGCAGATGGGCGAGCAGCACCGCGGCCGCGAAGCGGCGGTGCAGGCGCCAGAGCAGCTCCAGGGCGGCGCGCTCGCCGGCCGCGGCGCGCCGCGCCAGCTCGACCTGGTCCGCGTCGGTCATGCGTGCATGATGACGCGCGAGCGGCCTCGATCCGTCAGGAAGTTGGCGGAATGCGGGCGGGCCGGCCGCGCACCAGGCAGCCGCGCAGGGCCGCGGCCGGGTTCTCGCAGCGCGCCAGCAGGATCATGGCGGCGATGACGAAGGGCTTACGGCTGGCCTGGCGATAGGTGTCGAGGCGGTGCCGCTCGAAGACCTCCTCGCTGACCTCGCCCTCGGCGCAGCTCACGCCGCTCACGTCCGCGGGCAGGCAGTGCATGTAGAGGGCGTTGCCGCCGCGCGTGCGCGCGAACAGGTCGCGGGTGCACGTCCACTCCCGGTGGCGCGCGTTCTCGGCCAGCGCTTCGCGCTCCAGGTCCTTCAGCTCGGCCGTGCGGCGCGCGCGCAGAAGCTCGGTGCGCCGCTCCATCACGACGTACGGCGCCCAGCTCTTGGGATAGACCGCGTCCGCGTCCTCGAAGGCATCGGCCAGCGAGTGCGTCACCGTGAAGGAGCCGCTGCTCTGCGCGGCGAAGTGGCGCGCGGCCGCGAGCGGCTCGGCGGCGAGGTCGTACCCTTCCGGGAAAGCGAGCGTCACGTCCATGCCGAAGCGCGTCATGAGCGCCACCACGCCCTGCGGCACGGACAGCGGCTTGCCGTAGCTCGGGGAGTAGGCCCAGGTCATGGCGAGCTTGCGGCCGCGGAGGCCTTCCAGGCCGCCGCAGCGCTCTGCCAGATGCAAGAGGTCGGCGAGGCTCTGCGTCGGGTGGTCCAGGTCGCACTGCAGGTTGATTACGGCCGGCCGGCGCAGCAGCACGCCCGCGGCGTGGCTCTCTTCGAGCGCGCGCGCCACCTCGGCCATGTAGACGTGGCCGGCGCCGAGGAACATGTCGTCGCGGATGCCGATCGCCTCGGTGAGGAAGGAGATCATGGTCGCGGTCTCGCGCACGGTCTCGCCGTGCGAGATCTGCGAGGTCTCCTCGTTCAGCTCCTCGGTCATGAGGCCGAGCAGGTTGCACGCCGCGCGGAAGGCGTAGCGCGTGCGCGTCGAGTGGTCGCGGAAGATGGCTAGCCCGAGCCCGCTCTCGAACATGCGCGCCGGCACGCGCGCGCGCGCCATCTCCTCGAGCGCCCGGGCCGCGAGCAGCACCGAGCGGATCGTGTTCTCGCCGAAGCGCCAGCTCAATAGGAAGTCGCCGCCGTGCAGTTCGTGGTCCAGGCCGGCGAGGCGTTCGAGCAGGCCCTGGATCTTGCCGTCGCTCATGGTCGCGCCTCCGCGAGAAAGAGTCCGGGAAAGGCGGCGTAGAAGCGCGCCGCGCGCGTCAGGTGCGCGACCGGGCACTGGTCGTCGGGCGTGTGCGCGTGGACCTCGTCGCCCGGGCCGAAGCCGACCGTGGGAATGCCGAACATGCCGCAGGTGGCCACGCCGTTGGTGGAGAAGCCCCACTTGCCCAGGCGCGGCGGCGCGTCCAGGGCCTGGGCCGCGGCGCGCGCGGCCGCGCGCACGGCCGGGTGGCTCTCCTCCATGACCCAGGCCGGATAGTACTTGCGCGTGGGGTAGACCAGGCCCGTGAAGGAGGGGCGCGCGTAGTCGAGCACGGTCACCCGGGCCCCGGCGCGCGCCACGCTCTCGAGAGCTTCGACCTGGAGCACGGCGCTCTCCTCGGTCTCGCCGCGCGTGAGGCGGCGGTCGACGTGGATGGTGCAGCTATCGGCCACGGCGCAGAGCGACGGTGACGTGGAGCGGACGTGCGAGATGGTCACCGAGCCCTTGCCGAGGAAGGGATCGGCGCCCGCGGCGAGGTCCTGGTTCAGGCGCTCGATGGCGGCAATGACCGGCGCCATGCGGTAGACGGCGTTCTCACCGAGCTCCGGGTGGGCGCCATGCGCGGAGCGGCCGGGCGCGCGCACCTCGATTTCCATGCGGCCGCGCTGGCCGCGATAGACCCCGAGGTTCGTGGGCTCGGTGATGACCACCACGTCGGGCCGCAGCACCTTCTCGTTGATCAGGTACTGCCAGCACAGGCCGTCGCAGTCCTCTTCCAGCACGGTTCCGGTGAGCCAGAGCTGCCAGTCGCCCTCGATCGCGAGGTCCTTGATGATCTTCGCGCCGTACAC
>DYIW01000016.1:28114-28521 GCA_020723465.1 Phycisphaera mikurensis | reverse complement strand
GCGCGGCCATGCCGCCCTCCTGGTCGGCAGCGCCACGGCCGTAGACCACGCCGCCCGCGCAGGCGCCGGCGTAGGGGTCGCGCCGCCAGGTGGAGCGATCGCCCACGCCCACGGTGTCGAGGTGGGCGTCCATGGCGATGATCGTCTTGCCGCTGCCGAGCCGGCCGAGCACGTTGCCGAAGCCGTCGATCTTCACCTCGTCGAGCCCGGCCTCTGTCATCTCGGCCGCGACCCGCTCTACGACCTGCTGCTCCTGCCCGCTCTCCGAGGGGATGGCGATCATGTCGCGCAGGAAGCGCACCATGTCCGGCGTGTACTTCTCGGCCAGCCGCGCGATCTCTCTCTCGTGCTCCATGCGCTGCTCCAGCGTTCCGGCCGCGGGGAGCGCGGCCGCCACCAACATACTC
>DYIW01000016.1:0-28104 GCA_020723465.1 Phycisphaera mikurensis | reverse complement strand
AGCCCGGCGCGGCGGGAGGCACGGATGCGGTACCATGAGCAGCGCTCCCTCCTGGACCGAGGAGCATCGCGAGAAGGCGAGGAAGGAGGCCGTCTCATGAAAGCGCAGCACCTCAGTGGCCTCGCGGCTGCGGTCGCCGCACTGCTGTTTCTGCTCCTGCCGCGGGCGCCGGCGCAGGCTCCGGCAGGCCTTTCCGCGTCCGACTGGACGAGCGTCCGCGCGGCGTACGAGGTCAACCGGCATGCCGCGTTCGCGGTCGAGGGTGGGTTTCAGGCGCGGAACCGGGGCCAGCAGTGGCTGACCCGCTTCGACGGCCGCGGCTTTACGGTCGAGCCGGACTCGGGCGGGTGGACCTGGGGGTTGGAGCTGCGGAGCTACGGGGTCGGGGATAACGCGCATGTGGTCGCGCGACCCCTGCGCACGAACGCCGAGGGCCAGCGCGTGGCGTACGCGTGGGATGACGCGCTGGAGGAGTGGTACGTGAACGATGGCCGCGGCCTGGAGCACGGCTACACCGTGCGCGCCCGGCCGGCCGGGGCCGAAGGCGTCCCGCTGGCCTTCACGCTCGCGGTGCGCGGAGGGCTCGAGCCCGGGGTGCACGCCGACGGCCGCGGCGTCGCCTTCCTGAACGCCGACGGCGCGGCCGTCGTCAACTACTCCGGGCTCATCGTCCGTGACGCTTCCGGCCGCGACCTCCCCGCACGCTTCGAGCGCGCGGCCGAAGGCCTTCGCCTTGTCGTCGACGACGCCGGCGCGACCTACCCCATGACGATCGATCCCCTCGCCCAGCAGGCCTACCTCAAGGCGTCGAACACGGAGGCCGACGACCGCTTCGGCTGCGCGGTTTCGGTTTCTGGCGACACCGCGGTCATTGGCGCCTATCGCGAGGACAGCAACGCCACGGGAGTGAACGGCAGCCAGGGCAACAACGGCGCGACGGACTCCGGCGCGGCGTACGTGTTCGTGCGGAGCGGCACGACCTGGAGCCAGCAGGCGTACCTGAAGGCCTCGAACACCGAGGCCGATGACCGCTTCGGCTACGCCGTGGCGCTGTCGGGCGATACCGTGGTCGTGGGCGCGTACTGCGAGGACAGCAACGCCACGGGCGTGGATGGCAACCAGGGCAGCAACGGCGCGACGAACTCCGGGGCGGCATACGTGTTCGTACGGAACGGCACGACCTGGAGCCAACAAGCCTATCTGAAGGCCTCCAATACCGACGCGAGCGACTTCTTCGGCCGCGCGCTGGCAGTCTCGGGCGACACGGTCGTGGTGGGTGCAGACGGAGAGGACAGCAACGCGAAGGGCGTGAACGGCGACCAGAGCGACGACAGCGCGACGGGGGCTGGCGCCGCGTATGTGTTCACGCGGGCCGGGACGGTCTGGAGCCAGCAGGCCTACTTGAAGGCATCCAACACCAGCGCCGCGGACGGCTTCGGCTGCTCGCTGTCGATCGCGGAGGACAGCCTGGTAGTCGGGGCATATGCCGAGGACAGCGTCGTCGTGATATCTGGTGCAGCCTACGTCTTCGTGCGAAACGGAGCGACGTGGAGCCAGCAAGCGATGCTGAAGGCCTCGTACCTCGATCACTCCGACGAGTTCGGGTTCTCGGTGGCCCTGTCCGGGGACATCCTCGTGGTTGGTGCGTTTCATGAGGACAGCAACGCGACGGGCGTGAACGGCGACGAGAGCAACGACAACGCCAAGGATTCCGGCGCCGCCTTCGTGTTCGTGCGGAGCGGCGCGACCTGGGCGCAGCAGGCCTACCTGAAGGCGTCGAACACGGACGCCGGAGACTACTTCGGGTACGCGGTGGCGGTGTCGGGGGAGGTCGTGGTGGTCGGGGCGCTCGGCGAAGACAGCAGCGCGACGGGGGTGAATGGCGACGAGGGAGACAACAGCGCGGTGGAATCCGGCGCGGCCTACATGTATCAGCGGATCGGTGGCATCTGGAGACAGCGGGCCTACCTGAAGGCATCGAACGCCGAGATGAGCGACCGTTTCGGCGGCGCCTGCTCGGTGTCGGGCGAGACGGTGGTGGCCGGGGCGGTCGGCGAAGCGAGCAACGCCACGGGCGTGGACGGCGACCAGGGCGACAACAGCGCAGCGCAGGCCGGGGCGGCCTATGTCTTCGTGGTCCCGTGCGGCCCGATCAGCACGTACGGCGCCGGGTGCCCGGGCTCGGGGGGCTTCGTTCCGGAGTTCAGCATGTCGGGCTGCGCGACGCCGGGCGAGTACCTGGAGTTCCACATCAGCCACGGGCTGGGAGGGTCGCTGGCGTGGCTGTTCGTGGGCGGCCTCCAGACGAGCCTGCCCATGGGCGGGAGCTGCACGCTGAACGTCTGGCCCGCGATCGGGCCGCTCGGCCCGCTGCCCCTGTCCGGCGCCGGCGCAGGGAACGGCACGATCAGCTCCGTGGTGGCGATTCCTCTGGGCTCGCCGCTCGGCACGATCACGGTGCAGGCGTTCGTCGTGGACTCGGGCGCGCTGCTTGGCTTCTCGAACTCGAACGGCGTGTCGCTGACCATCGAGTAACCGGACGGGGATGTGGTATGATGCGTTCTGGTCCTGCTCGGATGGAGGAGGATCGCAAGAAGGCGAGGAAGGAGGCTATCCCATGAAGACGCAGCGCATCACAGGCCTTGCGGCCGCAGCCGGGTTGCTCGTCGCGCTTCTGCCCGCGGCGCGCGCGCAGGATGCGCCGGGCGCGAGCGACGGGCTTTCGGCGTCCGACTGGACGGGCGTCCGGGCGGCGTACGAGGCAGGGCGACACGCGGCCTTCGCTGTCGAAGGGGGCTTCCAGGCCCGGAACCCGGGCCAGCAGTGGCTGACCCGCTTCGATGGACGCGGGTTCACGGTGAAGCCGGAGTCGGGCGAATGGACGTGGGGCCTGGAGTTGCGGAGCTACGGGGTCGGAGAGAACGCTCATGTGGTCGAGCAGCCGCTGCGCGCCGAGGCCGAGGGCCAGCGCGTGTGTTACGAGTGGGACGACGTCCTCGAGGAATGGTACGTGAACGACCCGCGCGGCCTGGAGCACGGCTACAGCGTGCGCGCGCGGCCGACCGAGGACCAGGCCTGCCCGCTGACCTTCACGCTGGCGGTGCGCGGAGGGCTTGAACCCGAGGTGCGCGCCGGCGGCCGCGGCGTCGCCTTCCTGAACGCCGAGGGGGCGGCGGTCGTCAACTACTCCGGACTCATCGTCCGTGACGCGACCGGCCGCGACCTCCCCGGGCGCTTCGAGCGTGCGGCCGAGGGCCTGCGCCTGGTCGTCGACGACTCCGGCGCGACCTACCCTCTGACGATCGATCCCATCGCCCAGCAGGCGTACCTGAAGGCGTCGAACACCGGCGCCAAAGACCTCTTCGGGGTCTCGGTGTCGGTATCGGGAGACACCGTCGTGGTCGGGGCACCATGGGAAGACAGCAACGCCACGGGTGTGAACGGCAACGAGGGCGACGATAGCGCGCTGGACGCCGGTGCTGTCTACGTGTTCGTGCGAATCGGCACGACGTGGAGTCAGCAGGCGTACCTGAAGGCATCCAACACGGAAAGCGGGGAACTGTTCGGGATATCTGTGGCGGCGTCCGACGACACCGTTGTGGTTGGGTCACCAGGGGAAGACAGCAGCGCCACGGGCGTGAACGGAAACCAGAGCGACAACGGCGCGGCCGAGTCCGGCGCAGCCTACGTGTTCGTGCGGAACGGGACCAGCTGGAGCCAGCAGGCCTACCTGAAGGCGTCCAACACGGGAAACTCGGACATCTTTGGATGCTCCGTGGCGGCATCCGGGGACACTGTGGTGGTCGGCGCGCGTGGAGAAGGCAGCAGCGCCATGGGCGTGAACGGCGATCAAAGCAACAACGGCGCATCGGGGTCCGGCGCCGCCTACGTGTTTGTAAGAAACGGGACAGCGTGGAGCCAGCAGGCCTACCTGAAGGCCTCCAACACGAACGCGGGCGACTCGTTCGGGTTCTCCGTGGCGGTGTCTGGTGGCACCATCGCAATCGGGGCGCAGTGCGAGGACAGCAACGCCACGGGCGTGAACGGCGATCAGAGCAACAACGGCGCCAAGGATTCGGGAGCGGCCTACGTATTCGTGCAGAATGGTACAACCTGGAGCCAGCAGGCCTATCTCAAGGCCTCGAACACCGGCGCTCACGATCGATTCGGTTCCTCGCTTTCGATGTCGGGCGACAGCGTGGCGGTCGGGACTTGGGAGGAGGACAGCGATGCCACGGGCGTGAACGGGGACCAGAGCAGCAACCTCGCGCCTGACTCGGGCGCCGTCTATGTGTTCGTGCGAAACGGCACGACGTGGAGCCAGCAGGCGTATCTGAAAGCCTCCAATACGGATGGGGGCGACGGATTCGGGAGTGCAGTCTCGGTGTCGGGTGACATGCTGGTTGTGGGCGCGGGTTGCGAGGCGAGCAGCGCTACGGGCGTGAACGGCGACCAGAGCGACGAGAGCGCATGGGGGGCTGGCGCAGCGTATGTGTTCGTGCGAAACGGGCCAACCTGGACCCAGCAGTCGTATTTGAAGGCATCCAACACCGAGTCGTTTGAGTACTTCGGCTCGTCGGTATCGGTGTCGGGCAGCATCGTGGCGGTCGGGGCGTACCATGAGGACAGCAACGCCACGGGAGTGAACGGTGACCAGAGCAACAACGGGGCCGGAGCGGCCGGCGCGGCCTACGTCTTCACCGTGCCGTGCCAGTCCAGCATCGCTTGCGGCACTGGCTGCGCGGGCTCGGGCGGGTTCATCCCGGACTTCACCATGTCGGGCTGCGCCACCCCGGGCGAGTCCTTGAGCTTCAGCGTCACGAAGGGCCTGGGCGGTTCGACGGCCTGGCTGTTCGTGGGCGTCACGCAGGCGGCCCTTCCCATGGGCGCGGGCTGCACCCTGAACGTCTGGCCCGCGATCGGGCCGCTCGGTCCGTTGCCGCTGTCCGGCTCCGGCTCCGGCACCGGGTCGATCAGCTCGGTGGTCGCCATCCCTCCGACTTCGCCGCTCGGTCCGGTGACGGTGCAGGCGTTCGTCATCGACGCGGGCGCGCCGCTCGGCTTCTCGAACTCGAACGGTGTCTGGCTCACGATCGAGTAGGCTCGCGCCGGCATGGCCGAGCACGTCCTCATCACCGGCGCTTCCGCGGGCATCGGCGCCGCGCTTGCAGTCGAGATGGCGGGCCGCGGGTTCGACGTGGGCCTCATCGCGCGGCGCGAGGAGTTGCTGCGGGAGGTCGCGGAGCGCGTGCGCGCGAGGGGGCAGCGCGCGGCCTTTGCCGCGGCGGACGTGGCCGACCAGGCCGCGCTGGCGCGGGCCTTCGCGTCGCTCGAGGCCGATCTCGGTCCGATCGAGGTCGCGGTGGCGAACGCGGGCGTGGCCGGCAGCCCGGACGTGCAGAACCTCGACCTCGAGGCCGTGCGCCGCCTGCACGAGGTGAACTTTCTGGGCGCGGCCGCGGTCGCGGCGCTGGCGCTCCCCGGCATGCTGGCGCGGCGCCGCGGCCGCCTGGCGGTGATCTCGAGCGTGGCCGGCTACCGCGGCCTGCCGCGCTCCGGCGCCTACTGCGCGGCGAAGGCGGCGGCCAGCGTCTTTTTCGAGTCGCTGCGGGTGGACCTGCGGGGCAGCGGCGTCACCTGCACCGTGGTCGAGCCCGGCTTCGTCGCCACCGCCATGACCGCGGAGCGCAAGGGCCGCCTACCCTTCCTCATGGAGGCGGACGAAGCGGCGCGTCGCATCGCGCGCGGCGTGCTCGCGGGCCGGCGCCGCGTGGTCTTCCCGCGCCGCATGGCGCTCATCATGCGCGTGGTGCGCGCCCTACCCGACTGGGCCTACGACCGCCTGGTGGCGCGCCGCCCGGATCACAAGTAGCCGAGCTGGCCGAGCGCGGCCTCGTCCTCGCTGCTCAGGCCCTGCTTCTTCAGCTTCTCCACCAGCTTGGCGAAGTTGTCCTTCTGTCCCGGGTGCTTCTCGGTGGCGACGGCGAGCAGCCCGATGGACACCTTCGGATCGACCTTCTCCTGGATCAAGGTCGAGAGCACGGCCAGGGCCTTCTTGTAGCCGTCGGGCGCGTTCATGTCGGCGGCGAAGGACTCGTACATCCTCTTGAATCTCTCGACACCCTCCTCGGGACGCTTCAGCAGGATCAGGCACTTGACCGATTCCAGGGATGCTTTGCAGCGGTCGGCGGCCGGCACCGCGCCCTCGCCCTTCCAGGCCAGCAGGCCGTCGTAGAGGTCGAGCGCCTGGCCGTAGTCGCCCGCGGCCTGCGCCTCGTCGGCCTGGCTCAGTTGCTCCTGCGGGGTGGCGGCGCCGCCGCCGCAGGCGCCGCACGCGAGGAGGAGCCCAACCAGGGCGGCTGGAACGGACAACTGGATCAGGCGATGCGACATCGGCAGGGTCTCCGGTCTTGGGCCTCGGCGCGCGCGACGGGCGGCCGCGCCAACACGCGCAGCCGGCGCCCGCGTTCGAGTACGCGCCCCGCGAGTATAGCGCCGCGAGGTTCCGAGCCGTCCCAGGCTTGACGCCGCGCCCGCCCCCGACCAACATGGATCGCTTCCTTTCTGGCAGAACGCTCGTGATAATCGACCTCAACCTCGCCCAAGGATCTTCTCGAAAAGGAGTTGCGAGAGATGCCGACCTGCCGCCAGGGCCGTCGATGCCCCGCGCGCTTCAGCGCCCGGCCCGGCGGGCGGCGTACCGTGCATGCTCCGGCTGGATCCGGGACTCAATGCCACCAACCGCCAGGATCTTCGCGTGGCACGAAACTTCCACGCAGCATCAACGGCCAAGCCGGTCTTTGCGCGCCGTGGCAAGGCGCAAGGCAGGCGCGACCGGAAAGGCCCTACGATCTACCGACTTCGAACTTCTGACTGGCGGCGGCGCGCGCCAGGCATCGGCCGGGAGGCGAGCCGCGTGACTCGGATGGACAGAAGCCGCCGAGTTTGGTTGCGGCGCCGCCGCCATGTGGACCCCACGCGCGGCAAGGCTCCGAGGCTCTTCCTGCTGGCGGCCTGGATCGCGCTGGCCTTCAGCGCTCCGGCCGAAGCCTACATCGGCCCGGGCGCCGGCTTCGCCCTGCTCGGCTCCTTCCTGGTCCTCTTCATCAGCATCCTCCTCGCCTTCGGCACGATCCTGCTCTGGCCGATCCGCGCCCTCCTGCGCATCTTCCACAAGCGCCGCGCCCTGACGAAGAGCCACGTCGAGCGCGTGATCGTGCTGGGACTCGACGGCCTCGATCCGGCGCTCGCCCGCAACTTCATGGCCGAGGGCAAGCTGCCGCACTTCCAGAAGCTCGCCGCCCAGGGCTGCTTCCACGACCTCGAGACCACCATCCCCTCGATGTCGCCCGTGGCCTGGTCGACCTTCCAGACCGGCGTGGATCCGTCGAAGCACAACATCTTCGACTTCCTGGCGCGCGACGTGAAGTCGTACCTGTCGGTGCTCTCGTCCACCGACATCCGCCCGAGCGGCCGCGTGCTGAAGCTCGGCAAGTGGCGCATCCCCCTCGACAAGCCGCGCATCAAGCTGCTGCGGCGCGCGGTGCCCTTCTGGAAGATCCTGGGCGACCGCCGCATCTTCAGCGCCATCCTGCGCGTGCCCATCACCTTCCCGCCGGAGAAGTTCGGCGGCGTGAGCCTCTCCGCCATGTGCGTGCCGGACCTGCGCGGCACGCAGGGGACCTTCTCCTACTTCACCACCGGCAAGATCGAGGGCGAGACCATCGTCGGCGTGAAGATTCCGGTCATGCGCCAGGGCGACACGGTGCGGGCCGAGCTGACCGGCCCGCCCAACTCGCTCTTGGCGGGCGAGCCCGAGCTGAAGGCGCCCTTCACGGTCAAGATCGACGCCGCGCGCCAGGAGGCGCGCATCACGCTCGGCGGCGCGTCCTTCACCTTGAAGCCGCGCCAGTTCTCCGACTGGATCAAGGTCGAGTTCAAGGCCGGCCTGGGCATCAAGGTCGGTGGCATCTGCCGCTTCTGCGTCCTCGAGCTGGAGCCCGAGTTCAAGCTCTACGTGACGCCGCTCAACCTCGACCCGAGCAAGCCGGCCATGCCGATCTCGCATCCCTTCACCTACGCCATCTACCTGGCGAAGAAGCTCGGGCCTTACGCCACGCTCGGCCTGGCCGAGGACACCTGGGCGCTGAACGAGCGCGTGATCGACGAGGAGCTCTTCCTCAAGCAGGCGTACCTCATCCACGAGGAGCGCGAGCGCATGTTCTTCGACGCGCTCGACAAGGTGCGGAGCGGTGTGGTCGCCTGCGTGTTCGACGCCACCGACCGCATCCAGCACATGTTCATGCGCTACCTCGATCCCACGCACCCGGCAAACCGCGGCAAGGACGTCGAGAAGCACAAGGGCGCGATCGAGGACCTGTACGTTCGCATGGACCGCCTGCTCGGCCGCACGCTCGAGCACGTGGGGCCGCGCACCGTGCTCATGGTCATCTCGGACCACGGCTTCAAGAACTTCCGGCGCGGCGTGAACCTCAACTCCTGGCTGCTCCGGCACGGCTACCTGGCCTTGAAGGACGGCTGCGACAAGAGCCGCGACTGGTTCCAGGACGTCGACTGGACGCGCACCAAGGCGTTCGCGCTCGGCCTGAGCGGCATGTACTTGAACCTCAAGGGCCGCGAGGCCAAGGGGATCGTGGCGCCCGGCGCCGAGGAGGCCGCGCTCAAGCAGGAGATTGTGGCCAAGCTGGGCGCGCTCCGCGACGAACAGGAAGAGCGCGCGGCCATCACCGAGATCTACGACGCCAGGAAGATCATGAAGGGGCCCTACGTCACGAACTGCCCGGACCTGCTCATCGGCTACGCCATCGGCTATCGCGCCTCGTGGGACTGCGCGGTCGGCAAGGTGGACGGCACCATCATCGAGGACAACGTCAAGAGCTGGAGCGGCGACCACTGCATCGACCCGCGCCAGGTGCCGGGAGTGTTCTTCTGCAACCGCAAGATCGACGGCAACGCGCCGCGCATCCTGGACCTCGCGCCGACCATTCTGCAGCTCTTCGGCGTCGGCGTCCCGCCCCACATGGACGGGGCGAGCCTCTTCCGCGGCGATCCCTTCGCGGAGACGGTCGCATGACGCGCTCCTCGCTGCCGCTCCTTGTCGCCCTGCTGCTCTGCGCCTGCAGCGAGCGGCCGCGCCACCGCGTGGTGATCCTCGGGGTGGACGGCATGGACCACCGCCTGACCTGCGAGATGCTCGCGCAGGGCGAGCTGCCCAACCTGCAGGCGCTGGCCGCTGCGGGCGGCTTCGCGCCGCTCGGCACCAGCATCCCGCCGGAGAGCCCGGTGGCCTGGTCCAACTTCATCACCGGCAGGAACCCGGGCGGACACGGCGTGTTCGACTTCATCCACCCGCAGTGGGTGAAAGGCGAGGATGGCGCTCCCACCTTCGTCTGGGCCGACCCCATCGCCAGCGCCGAGGATGTGGGCTGGACGCTGCCGCTGTTCGGCTACTGCATACCGCTCACCGGCGGCGACCCGATCAACAAGCGGCTCGGCACGGCCTTCTGGGACATCCTCGAGGAGCACGGCGTGCCGGCGACGATCTACAAGATCCCGGCCAACTACCCGCCCACGCCCACCGGCCAGCACACTCTCAGCGGCATGGGCACGCCGGACGTGCAGGGCGGCTACGGCACGTACTACCTCTACACGGACGATCCCTTCGCCGTGTCCGGGGCCATCGAGTCCGGCAAGCTGATCACCGTGTCCATCTACCAGAACACGGTGCGCGAGTACCTGTACGGCCCGGACAACACCCTGGTCGCGCTCGAGCCGGGCGAGAAGGCGCCGGCCACGCGCGTGCCCTTCCGCGTGGACCTCGACCCGGAGCAGCCGCTCGCGCGCATCCGCGTGGGCGGCGAAGACGGCGAGCAGGCGGTGCTGAAGGAGGGGGAGTGGAGCGACTTCCTCGAGGTCGACTTCGACATCATCCCCTACGTCACCGGCGTCACTGGCCTGGTGCGCTTCCATCTGCAGCAGGTGCGGCCCACCTTCCGGCTGTACGTGGACCCGATCAACATCAGCCCGTTCGAACCGGCCATGGAGATCAGCACGCCGTCCGACTGGGTGACGGAGCTGGCCGAGCGGAACGGCCCGTTCCTCACTAAGGGCATGCCCGAGAACACCAAGGCCCTGGAGGAGGGCGTGCTCAGCCAGGACGAGGTGCGCGAGCACTCGCTCGGCATCTACGAGCAGGACAAGCGCGTGCTCTTCGACCTGCTCGCGCGGCAGGACAGCGGGCTCCTGTTCCACTACTTCGGCAGCGTCGACCTCGACTCGCACGTGTTCTGGCGCTGCATGGACGGGAAGCACCCGGGCCACGCCGCGGACACGACCAATGAGAACGAGGAGTTCATCCGCTGGCTGTACCGAGACATCGACGCCGTGGTCGGGCGCGTGCGCGCGGAGCTTCAGCCCGAGGACACGCTCGTGGTCATGTCCGATCACGGTTTTGCGCCGTTCTATCGCGCCTTCAACCTGAACACCTGGCTGCTGGAGCACGGCTACGCGGTGCTGCGCGACCAGGACAAGCACGGCAATCCCATCGACCGCGCATCGGCCAAGCTGCTCTCGGCCGTGGACTGGTCGAAGACGCGCGCGTACAACCTCGGCTTCGCCGGCATCTACCTGAACGTGCGCGGCCGCGATCCGCTCGGGATCGTGGAGCCGGCCGCGGTCGACGACCTGGTGGACGAGATCTGCCACCGCCTCATGCAGGAGACCGATCCGCAAAACGGCGAGCCGATCTTCCTGACCATGTACAAGGCGCGCGACGTGTATTCGGGCGAGGGCAGGGAGCGCGCGCCCGACATCGTCGCCGGCTTCCGGCGCGAGTACCGCAACTCGGACGAGTCCACGCAGGGGATGTTCCCCGAGTGGCTGATCCAGGACAACATGGACGCGTGGAGCGGCTGCCACCTGATGGCGGCCGAGGAGGTGCCGGGCGTGCTGTTCGTCAACCGCGCCATTCGGCGCGACAGCCCGCAGCTCTACGATCTCACCGCTACGATTCTCAGCGAGTACGGCATCGAGCGGCCCGCCGACCAGGTCGGCTGGCCGGTCTGGGACGCGGCGCAGGCGCCCTGACGGAGCGAGCGCAAAGGAGAGGCCGACATGTTTGGCGACGCCAAGGTCAAGATCGACAAGGACCTGCTGGAGAAGATCAAGAAGTACGCGGCCATCGCCGGCTACTCCTCGCCTGAAGAGTTCATCCAGCACGCGCTGGAGAAGGAGATCCTCAACCTCGAGGAGGCGGGCTCGGAGGAGGAGATCAAGAAGAAGCTGAGGGGGCTGGGATACATTTCATAGGCAAGGGTGCGCCGTGGCCGCGTTCAACTGGCTGATGAACGGTCTCTTCGATCTCATCTGTCTGCCGTTTCGCGGCATGTCGCCGCTCGTCGGCCTGACCGTGATCTCGTTGCTCAGCGGCGTGCTGCTGCTCATCCTGTTCAAGTACACGTCGCCGCAGCAGGCCATCGCGCGCGTCAAGGACCGCCTCTGGGGCAACCTGCACGAGATCCGCCTGTTCAAGGACGACTTCGGCGTGATCTCGCGCGCCATTGGCCGCTTGATGAAGGAGAACGGGCTGTATCTCGCGTGCTGCTCGGTGGCGCTTCTCCCAATGATCGTGGTGGTGCTGCCGGTCCTGTTCCAGCTCGACGCGCGCTACGGCTATGAGCCGCTCGCGCAGGGTGAGCGCGTGATCATGAACGTGGTCCTCGCCGCCGGGCACGATCCGGTGGCTGAAGGAGTCGCGCTTTCCTTGCCCGCGGGCGTGGAGCTCGAGGCCGGGCCGGTGCGGGTGCCCGCGACACGCGAGCTGGTCTACCGCCTGCGCGTGGCGGAAGCCGGCGAGCACCAGATCGGCGTGGCCGTGGGCGGGGAGACCTACACCAAGAGGCTGGACGCGGCGGCCGGCCTGAACCGCATCTCGCCCGCGCGCTTCAGCGCGGCGCGCGCGCTCGACGCGCTCATGTTCCCGGCCGAGCCGCCCTGGCCGGCAGAGGCCGCGGTCGAGGCCATCACCCTCACGCACCGCCGCGCGGGCATGCTCGGCATGGACGGCGACATCTTCCCCTGGCTGATCATCTTCTGCGTGGTCGGCCTGGCCTTCGGCTTCGCGCTGAAGGGCGTGTTCAAGGTCAACATCTGAGGAGCGGGGGACCTCGGGAGGGCGGGGTGGAAGCGGCAGAGGACAGACGGGCGCGGTCCCGCGAGTTCCGGTCGTTCTGGATGCGTCTCATCGCCCTGAACGGCGTGTTGGTGCTCGTCTCCATGGTGTACTGGTCCATCACGCGGTCCGAGTGGAGCGTGTCCCAGTTGCTCACCTCGACACTGGGCGCTCTATTGGTCCTGCCGGCCTTCTCGTACGTTTCTCGCCTGCTGGGACTGACGGCCCTCGCCGCGGTGCTTGCCGCGCTGCTCGTGCCGTCGCGGCCCTTGCGTTGGGCGGCGTACGCGATGGTCTCCGTGTACTGGCTGAGCAGCTTCGTGCTTCCGCTGCCCCTCGCCTGAGGCGAACGAGGGAAAACGGCCCGGGCGCTTCGGCCTCAGCGCGAATGGCTTTCATCGTCGGCGCTGACCGGACCGAGCCTCCCTGCCCGGAGGAGGCCAGGGTGGACGCCATCGCCCAGCCACACCGCCCAGCTCGGCATGCACGACAGGTGCAGAATCCACGCGCCCGCGCCGGCGAGTCATCTCTTATCATGCTCGCAAGAGTGCTTGCGAACCGTGGAGGCCCGATGGCCTCGAGCAGTGGAGTGGTTGCGCAGGGGGCAGGAGGCGCTGGCCAGGATGGCGGGCGCGCTTGGCGCTCCGGCCGAGGCGCGACCGGCGAGCAGTGCCGAGAGGACGTCGACCCTGGCCGCAGGAAGGGTCTGGGCTCAGGATGACACACGACGGAGGACTGGCATGACGCACAAAGAACTGCTCCAGCGCATCACGATCGATCCGGCGGTTTGCGGCGGCAAGCCGTGCATCCGCGGCCACCGCATCTGGGTCTCGCTGATCCTCGACTTCCTGGCGTCGGGGATGAGCGCCGAGCAGATCCTGCAGGAGTACCCGCAGCTCACGGCTGAAGATATCCGCGCCTGCGTGGCTTATGGCTCCGAGATGACCCGCGAGCGGACGGTTCACACCACGTGAGGCCGGCATGAGGATCAAGCTCGACGAGAACGTCGGCGCGCGCGGGATGCAGATCCTCGAGGACGGCGGCTGCGACGTGGCCACCGTGGTCGCGGAGGATCTCTGCTGCTCGTCAGACGAGATTCTCATCGAGGTCTGTCGCGCAGAGAGGCGCGTCCTGGTATCGCTCGACAAGGATTTCTCCAGCATCCTGCGGTTTCCGCCCGCCCGCTACGCCGGCATCGTCGTGTTGCGCTTGCCCGAACCGCTGGTGCGCGCGGACATCGAGGATGCGCTGCGCCGGTTCCTGGACGCATCGATCGGAGAGGATCTGGTGGGACGGCTGTGGATCATCGACACACGCCGTATCCGCGAGTTCGAAGAGCAGGAACGGCCATCGCCCGACTGAGGCAGGGGTCCAGGCGCCGGGGCCAGGCCATTCTCGCCTGCCTGCCGGCGGCGGGCGACAAGGGGCGATCCTCTCACGGCGCGCCGTCGCCAGTGGGCGAGTCGGCCCGTCACCGCGCGCGTCACATCCGGTCCGTTCGGAAGGTCACCCGGAACGTCTGCCCCCCGGCAAAGGCGCCGTCTAAGGGCAGGAGGATGAAGTCGTCGGAGATGACGGGCCCGAGTTCGCCGCCCTCGATGATCTCGACCTCGCGCACGCGCTCCGGCAGGAAGGAGATGGGCGGGCGGTGCCAGGAGGAGGCCGCGGCGGTCGTGACCTCGAAGGTGAAGAGGTCCCCGTCCTGCGCGAGGGTCTGGGTCCAAGCCGGCTCGACGACAGGTTCCACGCGCGCCTCGTAGGCGGGATCGCCGTAGAAGGCCACCGTGTCGCGATCCCAGAGCAGGCCCAGGGCGTCGCGGTCGACGATGCCGTGGCGCGCGGCGAGCTTCTCGAGCAGCTCGGGATCGGCCTCGATACCCCATTCGTCCAGGTTGACGCCCGCAACGCGCGGGAAGCGCGTGGCCAGGCGGTGGACCAGGGCGATGTGGTTGGCGCGGAAGGCCTCGGCGAAGGTGAAGCGGCCCGCCTGCTCGATGAAGATCTGGTTCACGCCGTGCGCGCCATAGCCGTACCAGGTGGAGACCACGTAGCCGATCAGTTGGCGCACGCCCGCCGAGTGGATCCAGGCCGGGGTCATGGTGTAGCGGTCGTCGACCAGGCCCATCAGGCAGTTGCCGGCGGCGCTGTAGACCTTGGGATTGGGCGAGTCCACGGGGAAGGACCGGCCGGCGAGGTCGCGCCCGAACAGGCGGCCGTCCTGGCAGCGGAACTGGCCGCTCCGGTATGAGTAGCCGATCTGCCAGTCGTGCGGCGTGGCGTGGCCGCTGGTGGCGAAGTAGTCCGGCCGCCACTCGTTGAGCGTGCGGACGATCGCTTCGGTGGCGTCTTCCGGACAGGTCTTCCGCTCGACCGCGCCGCCGGGTCCGCGCTCGTACATGACGCCCTGCTCCACCTCGCTGAAGACGCGGCCCTCGGCGAAGCGCGCGAGGTCCAGGCCGCAGCCCGCGGCGGCGCGGCGCACGAGCAAGGGGCCCGGGTCCTCTGCCACGGCAAGGGCGTCGCCCGCGTCGTAGCCGGTGACGATCCCCCAGGACAGGTCGCTGTACGGGTCGCCGTCGAGCGCGCGCGCCAGGCGGTGCACGTCGATGACGAAGCGCCGGCTCACCTCGACCGGCCGCGCCACGAAGGCGGCGTAGCGCGGCATGAGGTCCGCGAGCGCGCCCCGCACGAGCGACACCGGGCCGTCGTGAACGATGACCGTCGCGCCGTGCCGGTCGCGGAGCGCCTCGACCGCCTTCCGCCACTCGGCGTCAGCAAACGTGCGCCGGCTCACGACCACGGCGTAGTCCGCGCCGCCGTCCAGGCGCTCCACGCCCTCGCCAAACACCGTGCCCGGCGGAAAGACGCACTGGACCTCGAGCCGCTTCAGCCAGTACGCGGTCTCGCTCGCGGCGAAGCGCAGCTCGAGCACGTTCTCGCCCTCCCGCAACATCTTGGTCAGGGCCAGGCGGTCCGTGAGGAAGGCGTGCGTCCCCACTTCCCACTCGCGCACCAGCGGCTTGCCGTTGACGAGCACGTCGATGCGCGAGCTGCCGCCGAACTCGACGTTTGCGCTCGACGACAGGTGCTCGATCTCCAGGACCGCCTGGCGCGGTGCAGCCGGCGCCACGAAGACCGCGCTCAGGCGGCTCTCGCCGGGCGCCGGGAAGAACACGCTGCTCCAGTCCTGCGCGTTCGGCAGGACGAGCCGCGCCTCGACCTCCATGTTCGTGCGCCGCTCGCCGGCCGCGAACTCCAGGAAGTAACTCTTCTCGACGTCCTGCGGCGCGGGGAGAAGCGCGAGCGCGAGGAGCAGCGACCAGCCCACGTCACCCTGCCTGCGCGGGAGGCGGCATGGATCCTCCCATCCCAATGAACAACCCGGCGCGGCCGCGGCCGCCTTGGCCGCGGCACCGGCGTGTCTTCTATCAGAGGGCCAGGTCGCGCGCAACGGGGCCGGGCGCGCCACGGCCCGGCGGGTCGAAACCGCGAGAAGCGGCGGTTTTCTCCTGCAATCGGAGCCCGGTGCGGCCGATACTGCTGATATAGCACAGACCGTTCCGCGAACGAGCGCGCAGCGCCGGGCCGAGGTGCTCTCGCACCCGCCGCCGCGCCGCCCGTGCTCGTTGCCGTCACCACAGCAAGGAAGCTGCATCATGCGCACGCTGACGACCCTCCTCTCCGCCGCGCTTGTCTTCCCTTTCCTCGCCGATGCCGCGCACGCCTGCAAGCCGCAGAAAGCCACGGCGCCGCTCGTGCGGCCGGACACGCCTCCTGACGCGGACGCCAAGGGACTCGTGAACCTCCGTTCGCACAAGGCCGGCGAGGACCGCTTCGAGGTGCGCGGGCAGCACCTCGACACGCTCCTGCCGTTCGAGGCGTTCCTCGAGGACGCCGCCGGCGCCGGCACCTTCACCAGCATCGGCGTGATGCTGGTCTCGCTCGAGGACCCGGACGTCGTGTTCCTCAAGTTCGATCAGAAGCAGGGGCCGCTGCCGCTCGGCGCGACCGAGGTCGAGGAACTGTGCGGCCGCCTCGTCCAAGTGCAGAGCGGAGGCCAGGTCTTTCTCCAAGGGCTGGTCCCGGAGTTTCCGGACAAGAAAGACTGCAAGGGCGGCGCCTGGGAGAAGGGCAAGGACGCCCTCGCCCTCCCGGATCCGGCGCCCGACGCGGACGCCAAGGGCTGGGTCGAGGTCCGCACCAAGGCGAAGGAGAACCGAGATCGCTTCGACGTGAAGGTGTGCCACGTGCCGGCCGACACCGTGACCTTCTCCGTGTTCCTGGACGACGGCCTCGGCGTCATGACCGAGGTGGGAGTGATGACGGCGTCGCTCGAGGACCCCTGCGCGGCGCGCCTGAAGATCGACACCAAGAGCGGAGCCCCCCTGCCCTTTGGCGCGCACGACGTCGCGGAGCTCGCGGGCCGCGCCCTCGAGGTGCGCGGCGACGACGGATTCACCTACCTCACGGGCGTGGTCCCAAACCTCTCGAACAGCGTTCCCGAGTAGGACGGCGCGCGCGGCTACGCCGGCGCTTCGGCCGCGGCCTTGAGCGCGTCCACGTCCTTCTCGAACTCCCTTCTCATCACGGGCAGGAGCAGCGCGAGCTTGAGGCGCGCGAGGGCGCCGCGCGCCTCGGCTTGGAAGGCCAGCTCGATGGTGGTCTCGCTGCCCCGCGGCCGCAGCAGCACGGCCGTGGTGAACAGGCAGCCGTGGCTCTCGCACGAGAGCGCGTAGCCTTCGCCCGGCTCGTAGCGCGTGATCGTGAGCTCCTCGGTGGCGCGCACGCCGTGCATCACGCGCGTCTCGCGGATGCGCGTGCCCTTGCCGATGGGCCCGCTGCCGACGATCTCCACCTTCTCGATGGCGGGGATGCGCTCGGCCGCGCGCGCGAAATCCGCGAACACGGCGAACACGCGCTCCGCGGGCGCCGCGACCTGCCGCACGATGGTGAAGCCGCTCATCGCCTCGCTCCGGCGGCCGGATCAGGCCGCGCCGTCCACGCCCACGTATCCCTGGCGCTCGAGATGCAGCAGCACCTCCTGCGCCGCCTGCTCGGGCGTCAGCTCCGAGGTGTCGAGCACCACGTCCGCGTCCTCGGGCTCCTCGTATGGGTCGGAGATGCCGGTGAACTCCTTGACGAGGCCGGCGCGCGCCTTGGCGTACAGGCCCTTGCGGTCGCGCTGCTCGCACACCTCGAGCGGCGTGCGCACGTGCACCAGGATGAAGCCGCCGCCACGTTCCACCATCTGCCGCACCTCGCGCCGCACCTGGGCGTAGGGAGCGATCGGCGCGCAGATGGCGATGCCGCCGTTCTTGGTGATCTCCGCGGCCACGAAGCCGATGCGCCGGATGTTGATGTCGCGGTGCTCGCGCGAGAAGCCCAGCTCGGAGGAGAGGTGGCGCCGCACGATGTCACCGTCGAGCAGGGTCACCGGCCGGCCGCCCATCTCCAGGAACTTCACCAGCAGCACGTTGGCGACCGTGGACTTGCCCGCGCCCGAGAGCCCGGTGAGGAAGACGGTGAAGCCCTGGCGCCGGCGCGGCGGGTGGCTGTGGCGCAGCACGGCCGCGACCTCGGGGAAGGTGAACCACTCCGGGATGTCGCGCCCTTCCGCGAGGCGCAGGCGCAGGTCCGCGTCCGAGAGGTGCAGCACGCGCGCCCCGCGCGGCGCCTCGCCCGCTGGCACGTAGGCGTCGAGGTCCTCGACGTAGACCAGGTCCTCGACCGGCACCACGCCCACGCCCAGCTCCGCGGCGTGGCGGCGCGCCAGCTCCAGGGCCGCGGCCGCGCCGCCCGAGGCCGCGGCCAGGTCCGGGGCCACGGCAATGTGCGTGCAGCCGTGGTTCTTGTGGACCAGCGCGTGCCAGAGCACCTCGCGCGGCCCGGCCCGGCGCATGGCCAGCGGCAGCACCGCGAGCCTGGCCGTGTGCTGCGGGAAGTGCGCGAGCAGCGCCTGGTAGCAGTGCACGCGCGTGTAGTGCTCGAGGTCGCCGGTCTCGGCCTGCCCGACCAGGGGCTGGATGAGCACGTTCGCCTGCGCCAGCTTGGCGGCGCAGAGCGCCATCTCGTGCTGGGCGCGGTGCATGGGGCTCTCGGTGGCGAAGGCGACCACGCGGCGCCAGCCCATGCGCGCGAACTCCTTGCGCAGCTCGCCGGGCGTGGCGCGCTCCGCACGGAAGTCGTAGTGGATCGGCAGTTGGATGCCTTCCACGCGGCCGCCGGCGCGCCACGGGCGCGACTCCTCGAGGCCGAGTTCCGGCCGCCACGTCTCCTCCACATGCAGCACGGCGAGCATGAAGCCCTCGCCGTCGCGCAGCGCCAGGCACGCGCCCGGCCGCAGCTCCCTTGCCACGTCCTCGGTCAGGTCGAGCGTCACCGGCACGGGCCAGAGCAGGCCGCTTCGCAGGCGCATGTCGTCCCGCACCGACTCGTAGTCGCCGCGCGTCATGAAGCCCTGGAGCGGCGAGAAGCCGCCGTTCAAGAGCAACTCCAGGTCGCAGAGCTGGCGCGGCGTCAGGCTCCAGGAGGGCCAGTCGCGCGAGGCGGCGCGCAGCTCGGCGGCGCGGCCGCCGTCCACGAGCAGGTTGACGAGCGTTCCGCCGTGAGGCTCGATCAAGTGGTCCACGTCGCGCATCTCCAGGGGGAAGCAGGGCGCGCCTCGGGGGCGCGAGACCGCGCCAGCGCGGGCCGGCAGCGGAGTCTACTCCGGGGGCGCGGCGAGTCCAGCGCGCGCCGCGAAGGGCTCTCCGCGCCGCCCGATTCCTTCAGGATCGCACGTCGCCGCGGCCGATCAGGAACCGAGGCAGGCCGCGCGCGGCCGCCGTTGTCGCTCGGGCCGCATTGGCGTAGTCTGACCGGGCTGCGGCGCGTGCGCGCCGGCCGAGGCCCGGCAAAGGAGACAGCGTGGTCAACCCGATCCGGAGGCTGCTCAGGAAGCGCCGTTACGGCGAGGAGATCGTCATCGTCTCCGGGCTGCCGCGCTCCGGCACCTCGATGATGATGAAGATGCTCGAGGCTGGCGGGCTTCCGGTCATGACGGACACGATCCGCGCCGCGGACGAGGACAACCCGCGCGGCTACTTCGAGGACGAGCGCGTCAAGGACCTGGAGAAGGCCGAGGACAAGACCTGGCTGCGGGACGCGCGCGGCAAGGTGCTCAAGGTCATCTCCTATCTGCTGAAGAACCTGCCGCCGGACAGCTTCTACCGCGTCATCCTGATGCGGCGCGACATCGACGAGGTGCTCGCCTCGCAGGCCAAGATGCTGGTGCGGCGCGGCGAAGAGGACGGGAGCGATCCCGAGACCATGAGGAACCTCTACCTCGGCGACCTGGCGCGCGTGCGCATGCTGGCCAAGCGCGCGCCGAACATGGAGATGATCGAGGTGAAGTACCGCGAGGCGCTCGAGCAGCCGGCGCGGGTGGCGCGCGCGGTGAACGCCTTCCTCGGCGACCGCCTGGACGAGCAGGCCATGGCCGGGGTCATCGATCCCGAGCTGTACCGGAACCGCAAGGAGAAGCTCGCGGGCGCGGGCGGCGCCGGCAAGGCAGGGGACTGAAGGCGCGCTCGTTCAGTGCCACTAACCGCCGACATCTTCACGTGGCGCGAGGATCCAGAGCCTCCTCGCCGAGAACCGCAGGCCCTCGAACGCGTTGAGGCCACCAGCGGGCCGAAGGGTCCTCCGGCTTCCAGCTCCGGACTTCGAACTTCGAACTCGCGGCGGCGCCGGCTGGACCGGACCGGTGAGCACCGACACGTTTGGTGCCGCGCCGCCGCGATGCGTCAGCGCGGCGGCCGGCGCGGGCCGCGGCGGCCCTCGCCGGGCGGGCCGGCTGGGATCTCGCGCTCGTAGGCCGGCAGGGCGAGCAGCGCCGGGTCGATCTCCTCGAGCGCCGCCTCGAGCCGCGCCAGCAGGTCGGTGCGCTCCGCCTCGGCCAGGCGCGCGCGCAGCAGGCGCGCCGTGTCCGCGGGCGAGATGTTGAGGCCGTCCGGCGTGCCCGCCGCCTCGGGCTTCCTGGCGAACGCGGCCAGCAGCTCGGCGAGCGCCCCTTCCAGGTCGGCGCGCTCGAGCGCCAGGCGCGCGCGGCCGGCGAGCGCCAGGGCCGCGTAGTGGTCGGCCGTGTCGCGGCAGTCCGGGCTCGCCGCCACGGCCTTCTCGTAGTGGGCCATGCCGCGCTCGTAGGCGGCGAGCGCCTCGGCCGTGCGGCCGGCGCGGCGCTCGAACTCGGCGGCCACGAGCGAGGAATAGCCCGCGAACCATTCCATCTCGGGCGGCGCGCCCTCGCGCTGCAGCAGCTCCTCGTACACCGCCTCGAGGCCGGCCGCGCCCTTCTCTTCCAGGGCGCGCGTGCGCAGGCGGTCATGCAGGTCCCAGGACTGCGGGAAGCGCGCCAGGCCCTCGTCGAGCACGCGCGCGGCCGCCTCCGCCGCGCCGAGCCATTTCAGGCGGTCGTAATGCCACACGATCTGCGAGTCGTCGCCCAGGGGATGGCGCGCGAGCACGGAGCAGGCGGCATGGATGTCCGTGAGCCACTGCTTGGGCCAGTCCTCGTGGGCGCGCAGCGCTCGATGGATGCCGTTCCAGCGCAGGCGCGCGAACAGGTCGAGCACCGCCATCGCGTTCCACCCCGGAGCGCCGGAGGGCAGGTCCGCCACCGCCGCCTCGGCGCGCGTGAAGGCCTCCTTGCGGTCGCCGAGGTACCAGGCGGAGAGCGCCAGCACCGCGTTTGTGCGCCAGCCCTTGGCGCCCAGCTCCTCGGCGCCGCGCGCGGTGCTCTGCGCGTCCATGAGCAGGAGGCGCGCCGTCTTCGCGCCGGTCTCGGGATCGAGGGCGCGGGCGAGGAAGGCCTCCGACAGCTCCAGGCGCGCGGTCGCGTCCTGGCCGGCGAGCACCTCGTCGAGATGCGCGATGCGCGCCTCGAGCAGCTCGGCGTCCTGCACCGGCGCGGGCGAGTACTCGCCCGCGAGCGCCTCGGCCCAGCTCTCGGCGTCCACCACGCTCGAGCTGGTGGCCAGGCCGCGATGCACGGCGGCGAGCGTGCGCGCGCGCGGCGAGCCGCCGCCCAGGCGCTCGAGCGCCGCGACCAGGTTCTCGCGCTCGTCCTCAGGGAGCGGGGCGCGCAGCGCCTCGTTGATCACCTCGGCGGCGCCTTGCGCCGCGTTCACCGCGAGCGCGCGCCGCGCGAGCTGGCCGAGGTCCTTGTCCAGACCGAACACGGCCAGGCGCAGGAGATCGGGGGAGGCCGCCTCGCCGTGCTGCTGCGCCGCCTCGAGCAGGTCCTGGCGCAGCGGGCGGTCTCCGTTCAAGTACGCGTCTTCGACCGCGGCGCGGTCGCGGCTCTCGCGGCTCGCCACGCGCTCGACGATCGGGCGATCGCCGCGCACTTCGGTAACCAGCCCGGGCGCGCGGTTGGCGATGCCGTCCTGGATGGCCTGGAAGACCGAAGCGGTGTCCCAGGCGTAGAAGACGTCGTAGGTCTCGCTGCCGTCCAGCTCGACCATGATGTGGCGCGGCGCGATGCGCCGGCCGTCCATGAAGAGCTCGTAGAGGATGGGCTCGATCGCGATGTGCTCGCCGCAGGTCACGCTGCCGAAGCGCGGGCAGGGGATGCGCCGCCCCTGTTCGTCGTAGTCGCGCGGGCTGTGGCGGTAGACCGAGGCGATGACCGTGACGTAGGGTTCGTACAGGGCGGCAATCTCGGGCGAGCGGTAGCGCACCCCGGCGTAGTGCTCGCTGGCGATCTCGCCGTCCATGTTGATGCACACGAGGATGGCCTTGCCCGTCTCGCGCGAGACCGCGAGCGCGTCGTCCCAGGTGCGCTGCCAGTCGATGAGGCACGGGCGCTTCCAGTCCTCGGCCGTGGGCGCCGGCCAGGTGGCCTCGCGGTCCACCCCGGCGCCCGGTCCGCCCTGGGCAGAAGCCGTGGGCGCAAGGAGCGACGCCAGAACGGGCACGGCGAGGGAGAGGGAGGAAACGCGTGGGCGCGGGCGAATGGTGTTCATCATGACGGACGCGCGAGGCGCTGGGACAGGTGGACGAAACGCGGCTTGCGATGCTAGCTCCGCGCGGCGCGTGCGTCACCCTCTTCTGTCTACATGATCTTGGCGCTCTCGGCGTTCGTCAGATACAGGCCGAGGGGGCCGAAGATCGCACCCTGGAACCAGATCTCGAGGCCGGCCAGGATCGGGTTCACCGGCACGGTGAAGCCCAGGTCCAGCAGGCCGGCGCTGTTGAGCGGCGGCAGGGAGACAAGGACCATCGTCGCCGGATCGATGAGCAGCGTGCCGTAGCCGGTCGGAATGGACGCGGGCGTGAGGCCCAGGACCAGCAGGGTCGGCGAGCCGGGCTCGCCGCCGAAGGTGAGGTTCAGGCGGCCGCCGAGACCGATGGCGCGCCAGTAGTCCGGGTAATCGGCGCTGAGCGCGAGCTGCCCGTAGGCGGTGTAGGCCGTGACCAGATTCCCCTCGTCCACGTTGCCGGAGTAGATCTGCGCGCTGAGCGTCGGGACGGGGTTCTGCAGTGGGATCGTGGACCAGCGGTCATTGTAGGCGCCGAAGGCGTACGCGTTCACGCCGTCATGGAAGATCGAGGCATTCCAGTGGGGCTTGGACGAAACCATGGACGCGGCCATGGTGACGGAGCGCCACTGCCCGGAGCGGGGATTGAATGTGTGCAGGTCATTGCCGACGCGCGCCGTCAGGAGGCCCTTGCCCTGCGCGCTGTTGCCCTGATAGACCGCATTCGGATACGGAACGAGGAGCGTGGACCAGGACGTGTAGCGCGGCGAGAAGCCATAGAGGAAGCCGGTCGGGCCGACGAGCACGATGGCATTGGCGGCGAGATACACCTCGGCGCCCGGGACCGGAGGCGCCGCGATCCACTGATCGGTCAGGCACGAGTAGGCGTCGCTCGGGGTATTGGAGCCGGCCGGCGTGGCCAGCGCGGCGGTCTGCGACAGTTGGAAGCCGAAGGAGCCGCTGAGAGGGGCGGCGAAGGAGTTGCTTTCGGCGCTGTAGGCGTGCGCGGCCCCGCTCTCGCTCAAGATGGCGAAGAAGTGCGAGATGGAGACCTCCGGCGCGGTGGGGAAGGACATGGTCTGGTAGGCGCCGAGCAGGCCGGAGTAGGCGTAGGCGGTCGTGCCGTCCACGACCACGGCGCACATGCGGTGCAGCGAGAGGGTGGAAGTCAGCGCTGCCGGGAGAGTCGTGAACGTGCCGGTCTGGCCGCTGAAGAAGGAGATGCTGCTGTTGTCCTCGATGACCACGCAACCCGGCTGGTTGGCGAAGCCGCTGGTCACGCCCGGAGTGCCCGAGACCGGAAGCGAGGCCCAAGTGTTGCGGTGCGCGCTGAAGCCGTGGATCTGGCCCGCCGACGTGGCCAGGCACATGTTGCCGAGCGCGTCGAAGGACACGGCCCCGGTCACCGACAGGGGCACGGCATTGCCGTAGTAGGCGCTGATCCCCCAGATGTCCGTGCCGTCGCTCACCAGCACGCACAGCCGACCCGTGGTCACGACGCTCGGCGCGGCCGAGTACGACGACGAGTGCCACTGGCCGTCGATGCCCGAGAAGAAGTGCACGTCGTTGCCGTCGACCACCACGTTGAACCAGGACTGGGGCGAGCTGTTGGTGAGCAGCGTCCCCCCTCCGGCCGGCGTGATCGCGGAGAACTGGCCGGTGCGCGAGGCGTAGCCGTAGTAGACGGGTCCGTCCTGGACGATCAGGTGCTCGTTCGAAAGCGTGCACGTGGGTCCACCCAGGGTGCAGTTCACGCTGGTCCAACCTCGCGAGTAGCCGGAGAAGGCGTGGACCGTGCTGCCGTCGATGACGTATTGCACCGACTGCTCGATCTTCACCGTGGGAGCCCAGGTCGCCAGGGAACTCCAGTCCGCGAGCTGCGCGGATGCGGAGGACGCGAGCGCAAGGGCAAGAAGCGAAGCGAACGAGAGCACGGAGAAGGAACGAGGTTTTCGAGCCACGAATGCCCGCATGTCATCCTCCATCGGCTGTTCACGCTGGGAACGCGGTCCAGGGTCGGAACGTCCTGTGCGCGCGCAACCGTCATGCCGCCAGCGGCCGCATCATGCCGCCGATCACGAATCCGCGCAACACGCGCGTTCGTAGAGAGTTGCGGTCTGGTCGCGCCGCTTCGCGACGGTCTCCGGCGCGTCCGAAGCCACGTCACCAGGAGGTGACAAACGTTACAGTCCTGTAACCGAAATCCGTCCCTTGACGCGACGCGCGGACGCGGGTCGTGCGGCCGCGCCGGTATCATCCCGCGAACGGAGGCTCGCCCCATGAACGACGCCCGCGCCGCCTCGGACCGCATCCGCCAAGAGAGCGCTTTCCTGCGCGACGTGGTCCGCGAGGTGGAAGGCGTGATCGTGGGCCAGAAGCCGCTCATCGACGGCCTGCTCATCGGCCTGCTCGCGGATGGGCACGTACTGCTCGAGGGAGTCCCGGGCCTGGCCAAGTCGCTCGCGGTCGAGCTCTTGGCGAGCGCGCTCGGCGGGACTTTCCGGCGCATCCAGTTCACGCCCGACCTCCTGCCCTCGGACCTGGTCGGCACGCACGTCTACAACCCGAAGGACGGCGAGTGGACGGTGCACGAGGGCCCGGTCTTCGCCAACTTCGTGCTCGCCGACGAGATCAACCGCGCGCCGGCCAAGGTGCAGTCGGCCCTGCTCGAGGCCATGCAGGAGCGCCAGGTCACGCTCGCCGGCGAGACGCGCCAACTACCCGCGCCTTTCCTGGTGCTCGCCACGCAGAACCCGATCGAGCTGGAAGGGACCTACCCGCTGCCCGAGGCGCAGCTCGACCGCTTCATGCTCAAGTTCGTGGTCGAGTACCCGAGCAAGGACGAGGAGAAGCAGATCATCCGGCGCATGGCCACGAGCCGCGGCCGGCCGCAGGCGCGCGCCGTGGCCGCTCCGGCGCAGGTGCTGGCCGCGCGCGCCCTGCTCGACGCGGTGTACGTGGACGAGAAGGTGCACGACTACGTGGTGGAGCTGGTCTTCGCCACGCGCGCGCCGGCGCGCGCCGGACTCGCGGACCTCGCGCCGCTCATCCTCTACGGCGCCTCGCCGCGCGCCTCGATCGCGCTGGTGCAGGCCGCGCGCGCGCGCGCCTTCCTGGAAGGGCGCGGCTTCGTCACCCCGCAGGACGTCAAGTCGGTCGGCATGGACGTGCTGCGCCACCGCGTGATCACCACCTACGAGGCCGAGGCCGAGGGCCTCACCTCGGTGCACGTGGTGCAGCGCGTGTTCGACACCGTGCCGGTGCCGTGATCTTCCGCGAGCCCAGATGAACGCCCGAGAAGGGAGGGAACGAGGAGGTGAGCGGAGCGCTCGCGGCCGTTTCCCCGGCCTCCGGTGCCGCATCGCGACTCCCGGACCAGCGAGATCAGCATGCCACGAAACACGAGTCGGTCGAATCCCAAGAGCCTCCTGGTGATCCGCGAGCCGAAACGCGAGGAACCCACTCGGGGAACGAGACTGTCTCCACTCATGGGTTGCGGGCGAAGCCCGCGCCAGGAGCGTGCCGCGCATGCCTGAAAACCACGAGCGCGAGCTGGCGGAGCTGCTCAAGGAGGTGCGGCTCATCGAGGTGCAGAGCCGCCGCCTGGTGAGCGGCGTCATGGCCGGCGGCTACAGCTCGGTCTTCCGCGGCGCGGGCATCGAGTTCGACGAGGTGCGCGAGTACGTGCCCGGCGACGACCGGCGCGCCGTGGATTGGAACGTGACCGCGCGCGTGGGCCGGCCCTACGTCAAGAAGTACGTGGACGAGCGCGAGCTGACCGTGCTGTTCCTGCTCGACCTCTCGGCGTCCATGAGCGGCGGCTTCGGCCTGTGGTCGGCGCGGCAGATGGCGGCGCGCGTGTGCGCCTGCCTGGCGCTGTCCGCGGTGCAGAACAACGACAAGGTCGGGCTGATCGCCTTCGCGCGCGCGGTCGACAAGTACGTGCCGGCCAAGAAGGGCATGGGGCACGCCCTGCGCATCGTACGCGACTGCCTGGCGCTGCCAGGCAGCAGCGCGCTCACCGACCTCTCGCCCGCCCTGGAGTTCGCCTCGACCGTGCTGCGGCGCCGCGCCATCCTCTTCGTGGTGTCGGACTTCCTGGCCCGGGGCTTTGCGCGGGCGCTCTCTCTGTGCGCGCGCCGCCACGACGTGATCGCGGTGCGGCTCTTGACGCCCGAGCTTTCTCCGCCCGACGCCGGCCTCATGCGCGTACGCGATCCGGAGAGCGGCCGCGAGGCCGTGATCGACTGGCGGAACCGCCGCGCGCGCGCCGCGTATGCCGCGCGCGTGGAGGAGTGGCGCGCGGAGACCACGCGCGCCCTGCGCCGCGCCCGGGTCGACCTCATGGACGTGCCCGTGCCGCGCGTGCACGAGCGCGACGCGGTGGCGCGGCCCATCCTCAAGTTCTTCCGCATGCGCGAGCTGCGCGGGAGCAAGCGATGAGCGGGCCGGGCGCGCTTCTCCTCGCCCTCGCGCTCGCGGCCCAGGACGTCGAGGTGCGCGTCACCGCCGCCCCGTCCGAGGTCGAGCTGGGCGCGGCCTTCTCGCTCGCGGTGGAGCGCTCCTGGCCGGCGGATCTCGCGCCCGAGGAGTGGAGCGACCAGCAGCTCTCGCCTCTCGTGGTCCAGCAGGTGGATTGCGCGCTGTGCGAGGAGAATGGCCGCGTGGCGGAGACGCGCACCTTCCTCTGCCGGGCGTTCAGCCTCGAGGACGTGGCGCTGCCGGGGTGGACGCTCCGCGTGCGGAGGGCGCTGCCGCCCGTCTCGCCCGGAGCGCCGGAGCTGCCGGGCGGGCCTCTGCCCGAGCCGCGCGCCGGCCTCTCCTGGGTCGTCTGGAGCGCGGCCGGGCTCGTCGCGTTCGCGCTCGCCTTCCTTGCCCTGGCGCGCCGCGCGCGAAGGAAGGCCTCGGCGCGCGCGCCGCGCGCCGCGCCGCACGCGCGCGCCCTCCAGCGCCTGCGGCTCCTGCGGGAGCGGCCGGCCGCGAGCATCGAGCAGGCGCGCGCGGACTGCACCGAGGTTGCGCTGCTCGTGCGCCGCTACCTCGAGGAGCAGCTCGATCTGTGCGCGCCGCAGCAGACGAGCGAGGAGGTGCTCGCGGCCGAGGAGGCGGCGCAGGCGCTCCTGCCGCGCCAGCGCGCACGGCTCGCGCAAGTCTTCGAGCGCTGCGATCTCGTCAAGTTCGCCGGCGTGGCGCCGCACGCGCCCGAGCACGAGGAGCTGCTCTGCGAAGCCGAGGCGTTCGTGCTGGAGACGCGGCCGGGCGCGGCAGGAGGCGTGGCATGAGCGCCCCGCTGGCGACAGACGCCGGCCTGGTGCTGGGCTGCCCCTGGTGGCTGCTCGCGGCGCTCCTCGTGCCGCTCGCGCTTTTCTGGCGCAGGCGGCGCGGCGAGCCTTCCTTGCGCTTCGCCCCGGCCTCGTTCCTGCGCGGCGAGGACGAGGCCGAGGCGCCCGGCTCCTGGCGCGTGCGCCTCCTGCCTCTGCCGCCGGCGCTCCAGGTCCTGGGCCTGGTCCTCGTAGTCCTGGCGCTGGCGCGGCCCCAGCACCGCGTGCGCCTGCCGCTCGAGACCGAGGGCATCGACATCCTGCTCTGCCTGGACGTGTCGTCGTCCATGGCGGCGCACGACATGGACCCGCTACGCACGCGCCTGGACGTGGCGAAGGACGCGGCGGCGCGCTTCATCGCGGACCGGCCCGCGGACCGCATCGGCCTGATCCGCTTCGCGCGCTTCCCGGACCTGATCTGTCCGCCCACGCTCGACCACGGCGCGCTGTCCTCCTTCCTGGCCGGCGTGCAGCCGGTCGAGCGCGATGGGCCCGAGGACGCGACCGGCATCGGCGCGGCCGTGGCGCGCGCGGCCGAGGTGCTGCGCGGCAGCTCCGCGCAGTCGCGCGTGGC
>DYIW01000378.1 GCA_020723465.1 Phycisphaera mikurensis | reverse complement strand
CACGATCGAATCGACGGGCCGCGCGCGCAGCCGCAGGTGGGGCTCGGGCAGGTCCGTGGCGAGGGAGAGCAGCACCAGGTCGTACTGCGGCTCATGCGCGAGCACGCCCTCCACTTCCGTCGTGCTGCGATCGGATCCGCGCACGCGCGCGCGCGCGGCTCCCTCGACCGCCGAGTAGGGCGCGAGCAAGGTCGATGGCCCGAGCAGCACGGCGGGAACCGGCGGCCGGCTGTCCCCTTCCTCGTCGAAGGCGGTCAGGCTCAGCACGGCCGCGCCGAGGGCCCGGCGCAGCCCAAGCGGAGAGGAGTCGAACGGCTCGTTCTCCGGCTCCTCGGCGCCGCCCTCTTCCGGCGGAGCAGCCGCGGTCAGGTCCTCCCGCTCCACCTCCACAGGCGAGGCCGCTTCTTCCGTCGTCGCAGCGGGCGGCTCGGCCGCGTCCGGCACGAGGAGCACGGGCCCGGCCGGCGGCCCTGCCGCAGGCGGACTCTTCTTGTGCATCAGCGTGTAGACCGCGACGCCGCCGACCATGACGCCGAACAGGAACGTGACGCTCAGCACGATCCACCAGGGCGGGGCGGCCGGCGGCAGCGCCGGAGCGCCTGCTCCGGCCGCCGGGTTGGCTTGCGTCGACTCGCTCTTCACCGGTCCCTCCGTGCAGTTCGTGGCCGATCGCGTTCGCCTACCACCATATCGCCGGCCGCTTCGCACGGTAAGTCCTGCGGGACGGCTGCGACAGCGCGTACGATCCACGGCTCCATGCGCAGCGCGGCCATCATCGTCAACCCCAAGGCCGGCCGGGGGCGCGCCCTCGCCGCCGCGGACCTGGCCGTCGAGCGCCTGCGCGCGCGCGGCGTCGCGGTCGAGTGCGTGCCCACGGATCATCCGGGCCACGCGGCCGAGCTGGCGCGCTCGCTGGGGCGAGACAGCGACCTGATCGTGGTCGTGGGCGGCGACGGCACCCTGCGCGAGGCAGCCTCAGGCCTCTCGGGCCAGGCGAGCGGCCGCGCCCTCGGCTTCATCCCCATCGGCCACGGCAACGTGGTGGCGCGCGAGGTCGGGATCCCGCTCGATCCGCGCGCGGCGGTCGAGATCCTGTGGAGCGGCACGCCCCGGACGCTGGACGCGGGCCGGGCCAACGGCCGCCTGTTCCTCGCCATGGCCGGCGTGGGCTACGACGCCCTCGTCACGCGCTGGGTGGGCGCATTCCGCCGCGTCCCCCTGGGCGAGCGCGCCTACCAGCGCTTCGGCAGCGCGGTCTACGCCGCGTGCGGCTTCCTGGCGCTCTGGCGCCTGCTGCCGCGCCGCTTCACTCTCGTCGCCGATGGCCGCGCCCGGGAGCGCAGGCCTTGCTCCGTCATCGTGGCGAACACCGCGAGCTACGCGCGCGACTGGGCCGTGACGCCAGAAGCCAACGCGGGCGACGGGATCCTCGACTACCAGGCCTGCTGGCGTGCGGCCGCGCCGCTCGTGGCCTGGCAGCTCCTCCAGGCCAGGCGCCGCCGGCGCGCGCCGCGCTTCATCGCGGAGTGCGGCCGCGCCAAGACCTTCGCGATCGAGTCATCCCGGCCCTTCTTCTGGCAGGCGGACGGCGACTTCATGGGCCGCGCCGAGCGCCTCGAGATCGAGGTCCTGCCGGCGCATCTGACCCTGCTGGCGCCGTGATCGGAAGGAACCGAGCGAGAGTCAGGAGCGGCGCGCGCGGAGCAGCGTCTCCAGCCCGGCGACCGCTATCCGCTCGTCCAGGGGGTACTCGCCCTGCCCCGGCCGCACGACGGTCAGCTCGTCCAGGCCGAGAAGGTCCCGAGCCCCAAGAAGACCGCGCGTGAGCTTCGGTGCTTCCGCGTACTTGAACTCGAAGCCGCGTCGCTTCCCCCTGCTGACCAGGAGCAGGTCGAGCTCCAGTTGCTCGTGAACCGCCCAGAAGAACGTCTCTTCCGCGGCGTCGTCGTGCAGCCGGATCACTTCCTCGAGCGCGAAGCCCTCCCACGACGAGGCGAGCTTGGGATGGACTTCGAGTTGGTCACGCGACCAGCGAGCGTCTCGGAGCTCTGCCGGATGAGATCGCGGGAAGCGCTGCCAAGGATCAGGAAGCGCGCCGGGTTGTTCGGACGGTCAACCAGGGTGCGGAGGAGAGGGCACAGCGACGAAGTCCCGCGCGAGGGTGGTCGTCCCCGCCTGACGGGGTCCGAGGAGCACCACCACCGGGTGGACCTCGGACCCGCGCTCGATCCGCGCCAGGTATTCTGGTCGATCCATAAACCCAAGCGTAGCTGTGCCTTGTGTCTGAATCATGAAAGTCAGACATAACAAGACTATTCTCCATGGTTCGGGCGGGCGGAGGGCTCCAGTCGCTTCGCGCACACCCCTCGGCTTCGGTTCACCGGCAGAAGTCAGCCGCCCCGCTTCTCCGCGAACAGGGCCAGGAACTCCCCGTATCCCTCCTTCTCCAGGTTCTCCTTGGGGATGAAGCGCAGCGCCGCGCTGTTGATGCAGTAGCGCAGGCCCGCCGGCGCCGGGCCGTCGTCGAACACGTGGCCGAGGTGGCTGTCGCCGTGGGTGCTTCGCACCTCCGTGCGCGGCATCCAGAGCGAGCGATCGTCCCTCTCCAGGACGTTCTCGGCGCGAAGCGGCCGGGTGAAGCTCGGCCAGCCGCAGCCGCTGTCGAACTTGTCGCGGGACGAGAACAGCGGCTCGCCGCTGACGATGTCCACGTAGATGCCTTCCGCCTCGTGATCCCAGAACTCGTTCTCGAAGGGCCGCTCGGTCGCTTGGTTCTGGGTGACCTCGTACTGAAGCGGAGTCAGGCGCCGCCGGATCTCCGCATGGCTCGGCCGCGCGTAGGCCTGCTCGTCCGCCGAACGCTTGCTGCCGCCGATCGGTCTCACGTGTTCCTCCTGTGCGGGCGGGCCGGCAGCGCCCTGCTCCGCGCCGCGGCCGCAGCTCGCGGCGACGAGCAGCATGAGCGCTAGAAAACGCCGAAAGTCCCGCAAGGCCTGTCCTTTCCCCGGGCAGGGAATCCGCGCCCGGAGGCAGCGGCCGCGACCCAGGACATAGCCCGCGCCAGCGTGCGGCGCCAGCGATGTGCTATCCTCATGGGAGATGAGAGCCGCGTACGCCCTGGTCCTGGCGCTCCTGAGCCCCGTGCTGATCTTGCCGGTCGGCGCCCACCTGTCCTTGTGCGTGCGTCCTCTCCTGCCGGCCGCGGCCCTCGAGCCCTGCGGCGCGCCCGCGCGCGTGCGCTGCTGCTGCCTCCCGCAGGACACGCCGCCCGCGGCGCCGGTGCAGCCGGCGCGCCAGGCCAGCGACTGCGACTGCTGCGTGACCGTGCCACTCGCCAACCAAACGGGCTCGACCCCGGACAGCGCGCCCGGCCAGCACCTCGCGATCGCGGATGGCGGCCCGCCGCCCGGCCTGAGCTGCCTGCCGCGGCCGCAGCGCGCGTTCGTTTCGTGCGAGCGCGCGCGGGAGCGCGCTCCGCCGGGGAGCGATCGCCTCCTGCCTCTTCTCATCTGATCCGGAAGCCGTTTCCTCGCGCGCCCGGCAGCCGCGTGCTGGCCGGTCGCGCCCTGTCCACCCCTCGACCAGGGAACGGTTTCCATGTCACGCCCGCTCTGCTCTTTCTTCCTTCTGCTTCTTCTCGGCTGCGCTGCGCCGCCCGCGCAGCCGCTCGACCATGGCCTGATCTCCGCCTCGCTCGAGGAGCGGCCGCGCGCCGTGGCAGGGAGCGGCGACGCGTTCTTCCGCGCCGCGGCCTCCCGCTACCACCCCGACGTGCTCGCGGCGGAGCACCGCCTTCTCGAGGCGCGCGCGGCTGCTTCATCCGCCCGAGCGGCCGGGCCGCTCCGCTTCGGCCTGGAACATGCGGGCGCGCCGGGCGGTGGGGCGGGAGAGACCGAACTTGCTCTGTCCTTCGATCTGCTCGGCGTGCTGGGCTTCGGCCGAATTCCGGCCGCCGTGCTCCGGGCCCAGGCCGGGGAGGCGCGCGCCGCGGCCGACCTGGACCTTGCCGCCTTCGCCGCGCGCCACGCCGTGGACCGCGCGCTCGCCGGCCTCGCGGCTGCGGCAGGCGTTCGTTCGGCGCTTCTCGCGCTCCAGGCCGAGGCCGCGGCCGATCGGCCGCGCATCGACCTCCTGCGCGGGCGCGGCTGGCTGCCCGAGTCGTTGGCCGGCGAGGCGCACGCCGCGCTCCTGCGCCTGGACGAGGCCCTGGCCGACCTTGACGCGCGCGAGGCCACGGGCCGCGCCGCTCTCGCGGCGCTCTCCGGTTTGCCGCCGGACGCCGTGGCACTCGACGGCGTGGATGCGACGTGGCTCGAGCACGTCACGGAGCGTGCGCTGCCCGAGGCTCCGCCGCTCGAACGCTTGCTCGCTTGCCATCCCGCGCTCCGCCGCCACGTGACCGACTACGCCGTGGCCGAGGCCGAGGTGAGAGAGGCGGCCGCGAGCGCGTGGCCGGAGATCCGCGTCGGTCCCCGGGCCGTCTTCCAGCCGGACGCCGCGCTGTTCGGCGGCCTGCTCGACGTGGAGGCGATCGATCCGCGCGCGCGCACCGGCCTGCTCGAGGCCGCGGCCGCGCGCCGCCTTGCGGCCCGCTCCCGCCTGGAGCAGGCCGTGCTCGAGATCCAGGGCGGCATCGAGCGCGGCCTGACGCTTGTTGCGGGCGCCCGCGCCGCGGGCC
>DYIW01000377.1 GCA_020723465.1 Phycisphaera mikurensis | reverse complement strand
TGCAGCAGGAGGTCGCGAGCGGCCGCTTCTGCGAGGATCTCTACTACCGCCTCCACATCGTCCCGCTCGCGATCCCGCCGCTCCGCGAGCGGCGCGACGACATCCCGATCCTCGTCAGCCACTTCATCCTCAAGCTGGCGCCGCGCACCAACCCGCGCGTCAAGGGGATCGACGACGGCGCGCTCGGCCGGCTGATGAGCTATGGCTGGCCGGGGAACGTCCGCGAGCTCGAGAACGTGATCGAGCAGGCGCTCGTCTTCAGCGACGGCGATCGGATCACCGTCTCCGCGCTGCCAGAGGCGATCCGCGGCCAGGAGAGCGAGAGCCTCGCGCTCCCCAAGGGCGAGATGTCCCTCCCCGAGATCCTCGAGGATCTCGAGCGACAGCTCATCCTGCGCGCGTTCCAGCGGGCCGCCGGCGTGAAGACGGAGACGGCTCGCCTGCTCGGGATCAAGACCAGCGCGCTCTACTACAAGCTCGACAAGTATGGGATCGGCGGTGGATCCGCGTCGGGATCCAGCCCCGCCGGCGCGTGATCCGCGCGCGCAGGGGAGCCCGGCGCCAGGTCAGCTGTGAGGATCTCGGGGAGGAAGCGGGGAGAGCCGACGAGCGATCGCGACGGCCGCTGACTAGTGCTGGAGCGTCGGAGCGTGGAACATGCACGCGCCGACCTGCTCGATGTTCGGCTGCCGCTCGACGAAGAGCACCGCGACGTTGAGGCGCAGGTCCTTCGTGACCTGGAGGTTCACGCCCTTCTTCAGGGCCACGGTCACGTCGGCCAGCTGGGTCGAGGTGTTCTTGACCAGGTTCTGGATGTCCTTCACGGCCGAGTTCTTGGTCTGCTCCGCCGTCCAGTCCGCCGGCTTCGGGAAGCAGAGCGGGCTGCCCGGCGCGCTCGCATCGAGCCCGCGGGTGATCAGGTGCACGATCCCCGCGCTCACCGACGACGACAGCGCGGCGACCTGCTCAGGCGTCCGCGACCAGATCGGCGGCAGCATGGGGAGCGCCGCCTTGACCCACTCGCGGCCCATGATCCGCTCACCCTGGAGCTCGAGCTCCGAGTAAGCCGCCGCGTAGCAGGCCGAGATCGCGGCAGCCCGCTTCTCGAACCGCTGGACCTCCCAGCACAGGCTCGGGCTCTGCCCCGCCTGCTCGCCGATGCAGACCTTCTCCCGCGAGTCAGCGTAGAACGGGACGTGCTCGCTCGTCGGGAGGCTGATCTCGGCCGCAGGCGGGACCTCACAGGTGATCATCGTGACCCGGTCCGCTACGGGCGCGGGGGTCGAGGGCGCGCTCCCCGGAGGAAGCGCCTCGCCCACGATGGTCTCGACGCCACCACCGGAGGCCGGCCCAGGATGCGGCGACCACTCACCGCCGTCGCCAACTCCGCACCCGACGGCGATCAGGGACGCGGTGAGACAACCCATCATCAGCTTCTTGACGTTGTCCATGGGCTCCTCCGGTTTCATGTTGCTGGTTCCTGGTTCCTGTTTCTCGTCGGCTCTTGAGTAATTATACTAACTAAAAACTTCGATGCAATATTTTTTTGTGTGGCAAGACCCAAAAAAATGCAGCCGTGAAAAGTGCCGACGACTTTAATCTAATGAGCTGTTATGATTTGGTTTTGTGACGATCCGTGGGAAACTGAGAGGGCGGGTTCCGGCCCTCAGAAAACTGAGCCGGGCACGTTGTAACATCCTGTAATCATTACGGCCGAGATCCTCCCGATCCGGGCACAGGTATTGCTTTACGAAGAGTTGTCGCCATGTTAGGACTACTGACCATGACTCGACGGGGGTTGCTGCTGCTGGCGCTCGCCACGCTCGTTCCCGGGGCTGCCCGGGCGGGCTCGGGTGAGATCTCCGCCCTCGAGCAGCAGCGCGCTCTGCTCGAGAAGCACCAGGCCCGGCTCGAGTCGCTCCTCGACGAGCAGAGCCGGCGGGTGACGCGGCTGAAGGCGCAGCCGGCCGGCGTCGGGCGCGATTACCAGCTCCAGGCCGCGCTGCGCGAGAGCCAGGCGGTCGCCACCAAGCTGACGCAGCTCCGCGCGCAGCTCCGCGCCGCGACCGAGAAGCTCCTCGGCGAGTACGGGGCGGCGGCCAAGCAGGCGGCCTCCGAGGCGGAGCGCGCGCGCTACCTGAAGCTCCGCGCGCAGCTCCTCGAGCGCCGCGGGCAGGACACCCGGATCGTGACTCGCGAGCGCGCAGGCAAGCTCGACAGCCCCGAGGACCTCGACGAGAAGGCGGACCTCCTGCAGGACTCCGAGGAGAAGGTCCGGCGCCAGCTCCGCCAGGTGGAGGCGAGGATCGCTCAGCTCGAGCACCGGGCCCGGTTGCAGCGCCACGGCAAGGCCATCGACGACAACCCGTTCGTCGAGGAGTCGCCGCGACGGACCGGACAGGCGCGCCGCGGTACCGCGTCGCCGAACGCGATGGGCACGAGCTCGCCGGGCGACGCGGCCGAGTCCGGCTCGCGCACCACGCCGCCGGCGAAGGGCGCGAGCCCGCCTCCCGCGCCGGTCGGCAGCGCCGACCACGATCCGAGCAACTTCGCCGGCACGCCGGGCGTCCCCGCGGGCGGCGGCGGCGCGACGGCGAAGGCTCCGTCGGCGCCCGATGGCCTGCGCGGCGGATCCGAGGTGATCATCTCGATTCGCGATGTGATGGACCCAGCCATCCTGAAAGACCCGAAGCTCACCGCGAAGGGGGACGACCTCAAGGGCCACCTCGCCGCGCTCAGAAACGCGAGCCAGCGGCTCCGGCAGGTCGCGGGACAGCTCTCGACCCAGGCGAAGGATCTCCGCCAGCGCGCGAGGACGCTGCGCACCCAGAAGTAGCGCCCCCGCAAGTAGCGCCCCCGGAAGCAGCGCACCGAAGCAGCGCCCCCAGAAGTAGCGGACCCGAAGTAGCGGCCCTGCCGTGAGTGACCCGCCCCGCGGTCAGCGCGAGTACTCGAACCGCACCCCCAGGAAGACCGTGTGCCGGAGGTAACCGGTGACCGTCGGGTCGGTCGCGCCCGCGGTGACCTGCGCCGACGACTCGTTGACGTAGAGGCCGTAGCGCGCGAGCACCGAGAAGCGCTCCCCGAGGTCGCGCGCGAGCTGGAGCACCAGGCTCGAGCGGTTCTCGTCGTCGATGGTGAGGAAGCTCAGCGTCGAGACCTCGCTCACCAGGTACGGGTCATCGAAGCGGCTGAGCTGGAGCGTGCCCTTGGCCGCGAGGTAGATGCCCCACACGAGGTGCGCGGTGAACTTGAGCGCGAGCGCGTGCCGCGTGTAGCTCTCACCGTAGCTGTTGGACCGGTTGGCCTCGAGCAGGTAGCTGAAGCTGAGCTCCGCGGGCCCCTGGTAGGCGATCTCCGCGCGGAGCCCGTGGTGGAGGTCCGTCCGCTGCTCCGGCTCGGTGCAGGCGCTGCCGGTCCCGACCTGGCAGCGGCCCGGCGAGGCGGTGACGTCCCCGGCGAAGACGCGCAGCCCCGCCGCGTAGCTGACCCGGAGGTCCCAGTCGACGGCGGCCTCCCCCAGCCCCGAGGTGAGCCGCCAGCCGAGCTGGGCCGAGCCCGTCAGGCCGTGGAAGCTGTACGCGGGCAGCGGCTTGTACTCGAGCCCGCGGTACCCGAGCGAGAGCTGCGCCACCGCGCCCCCGCCGGGTGAGAAGTTGACCCCGACGCTCCCCGAGCCCGAGCGGAAGTCCCGCACCGACACGCGCTGGAAGGCGTCGTAATACGTGCCCGACACCCACATCAGCGCTCGCCCGGTACGGATGCCCCAGCTCGCGCCCCCGAGCTGGACCCCCTCGTCGGCGCTGCGCGCGCCGTCGCTCATGAAGACCTTGGCGCCGCCTCCGTAGTCCAGCGTCAGCACGTGGCGCAGGCCGAGCCTCAGCTTGAGGCCGGCGGAGAGCGTCGCCCGGAGGAGCGGCGAGCTGACCTGCGCTCCGGTCTCCGGCGTCGTACGGTGGGCGTTGGTGTCGAGCTCGGGCCCGAGCTCCGCGCTCAGGCTGAGCGCCGGCGCGGCGACGAGCGCGCGCGGGATGGTGGCCGCGAGCAGCGCTGCCACCACCGCGGTGCCCGGTCGCATGCGCCCATTCTACTCTGCAACCTCTGGTCCGCCCATGGCGAGCCGCGTGGCCGCTCCGGCTCCGGCCAGCGGAGGCCCAGGGCTGCGTATCGCACCGAGACCACGGGCGACGGTGGTGGTGCGGGCGTTGCACCAGCGGTGGCGCGAGGAGCTCTCCATGCGCACCGCTGCCCTCGCTCTCGCTCTCCTCTGCTCCACGGCCGCCCACGCGGGGACCAAGCGCGTCGCCGTGCTCGACTTCCCGGGCGGTGCCCGGTCGGCCCGGGACGCGGTCGCCGCCTCCCTCGGCCGCCACCACCAGGTGGTCGCCCGCGGGGAGCTCGTCGAGCGGCTGGCCTCGCTCGGGCTCGGCTCCGGCTGCGCGCCCGGCGAGCTCGTGGCCATCGCGTCGGCGCTGGAGGTGGAGGCGGTGCTCTGCGGGCGGATGCTCGGTCCCCGGCGCGCGCCGCGCGTCGTGCTCGACCTCTACAATGGCGGGGACGGGCGCAGGCTGCGCCGGCTCTCGGTCCGCGCCGCCCGCCCCGCCCTGGACGGCGCTGCGGCCCGGCTCGCGCTCGTCGTGGAGCGGGCCTGGCGCTGGGAGGCCGTGGCCGTCGGGAAGGCGAACGCCCAGGCCGCGCTCGCCCCG
>DYIW01000376.1 GCA_020723465.1 Phycisphaera mikurensis | reverse complement strand
CGGTCGGAGCGCGATCTTGGGGGCCACCGACGGTGGGTGGTGGCCAAGATCGCGGTGCGCCGGCGGTCGGGCAGCCTCAGGTGTCGGCGCGGTCCGTTGAACGGGTGCGCTTCTTACCCCGTCCGTACTGGATACCGAGCTTGTTCATTCGATTGCGCAAGGTGCCGGCGTTCAGATCGAGCACCTCGGCCGCGCCGCTCGGACCGTGAATCTTGCCCCCGGTCTGCGCCAGCACTCGCACGATGTGGTCGCGAATCACGTCGTCGAGGCGCAGCGAGGCTGGCGCGGGGCCCGGGGACCGGACCGCGGCAGTCGCAGCGGCCCTTCCTCACGGAGGATCAGCGCGCGCTCGATCACGTTCGCCAGCTCCCGGACGTTTCCGGGCCAATCGTACTCCATCAGCCGATCGATGGTGCCCATCTCGAGCTCGGGCGCCGACGGCAAACGCAGCTCGACACGCTTCCGATCCAGGATGTGGTGGACGAGCTGCGGGATGTCCATCCGTCGCTGGCGCAGCGGCGGGATGCGAATCGGGAGGACGGCCAGGCGGAACCACAGATCCTCGCGGAACTCTCCCCGGGCAACCATGGCCTCCAGGTCGCGGTTGGTCGCCGCGATCACGCGCAGGTCGAGGTGAATCGCCCGCGTGCCACCGACCCGCTCGATCTCCTGGTGCTGCAGCACCCGCAGCAAGCGCGCCTGGACCGCCGCCGGCAGCTCGCCGATCTCGTCGAGAAAGATGGTCCCGGTGTCGGCCCGCTCGAAGCGGCCGCGCCTCTGGGACGTGGCCCCCGAGAACGCTCCCTTCTCGTGGCCGAACAGCTCGCTGTCGATCAACGTGTCGGGGATCGCGCCGCAGTTGACCTTGATGAACGGTCGGTCCCGGCGCGGGGACAGCTCGTGGATCGCGTTGGCGACGATCTCCTTGCCCACGCCCGTCTCGCCCAGGAGCAGCACCGGCGTCTGGCGCGGGGCGACCTGGCGGACCATCGCCATCACCTCGCGGAGGCCGAAGTCCGCTCCGATGATCGGCTCTCCTGAATGCCGGAGCTCGCGCGAGAGGTAGCGGTTGTCGTCGGCGAGCATCTGCTGCAGCGCGAGCACGCGGTCGTGCTCGAGGGTGTTGGCCAGCGCCATCGAGAACGGCTCCTTGAGCAGCTGGAACAGCTCGAGGTGCTCCCGCGTGTATCGATCGACGCCCTTCGCCACCAGGGTGAGGTGGCCGAGCTGGAATGCCTCCTCGGTCTGCAAGAACATGAGCAGCAGAGACGAGTCGGGGATCCCGAAGTACTCGACCATCTGCCGGTTGATCGGCTCCTCCAAAGGCCGGTTGGAGATGCGGGCCTTGGGGAGCCGCGTGGGCACCTCGGGCCCGGTGACCGCCGGCGGCAGGTTGGTCACGTGCTGGGTACGCTCGCCTCCCTCGGCCGTCGCCATCGCGATCGTGTGCATCGTGCGCAGGCCGCGATCGTAGGTGTGGAGCATCATCTGGTCGGCGGGCATGTACCGCTGGAGGAAGGTCAGACAGCGGTGCATCCCCCGCTCGATCGCGAGCGTGCTGCAGATGAGAGCGGTGGCTTCCCGAAAGAAGTCGTGGGGCGTCGTGGCGGTCATTGCCGAATACGGCGATCTCGGCCCCCATTGACGTATTAGTCAATTCCCAAGTGACGGATTTGGCAGTCCGCCGGGCCCAGATCGGGCTCGAGCCGGCGATCACGGCACCTTGTGGAGCGGGCACCGCCCTTGCTGTGTCTTCGACGCATGCGAGGCGACGACGTGAATGGTTCGTCCGGAACGAACAGCGCATCGAGCAACTGGCTCGAACAGATCAGACTGCAGGTTCCATCGAGCCAGCGCGCGCGCGTGGCGGAGGCGTTGCGGGACGCGCTGGATCAGACCCCAGCCAGCGACGGCCTCATCGCGCTTCGGCTGCTCGAGAACCGGCACATCGATACCGAGCTGAGCCTGGTCCTCGAGTGGAGCGCGCCGCCGTCCGGTCCGATGAGCGCGGCCGCCGAGCGATGGCTCCGCCTGGCCGGAGAGCTGGGCCTCGCGCATCACACCGTCTGGCGAGAGGTCACCCGCGCGGCGGCGGTGGAGAGGAACGGCGACCAGCCATGAAGATCACGATCCTCGACGGTGGCGCTGGATCCAGCGAGAGCGAGGGGCGCGCCGGCGGGTATGCCGCCCACCTGGAGGAGACCATCGCGCGCCTGGAGTCGGGCGGCCACCGGGTGCGGCGAGCCCGTCTGGCGGAGCTGAAGCTGCGACTCTGCACCGGCTGCTGGTCCTGCTGGCTCAAGACCCCCGGACGCTGCCCGCAGAACGATGACATGGCGACCATCATCCGGGCATACGTCGACTCCGACGTGGTGCTCTTCGCGACCCCGCTCCGCCTCGGTTTCGTGAGCGCGCGGACCAAGGCGATCCTCGACAAGCTGGTCACCCTCTTCCTGCCGCACATCGAGATCTTCCGCGGCGAGTTCATCCACTCGAAGCGCTACGATCGCTATCCGGTCCTCGGCTGCCTGCTGCACGCCGGCCCGTACGACGCGGAAGACCTGGCGATCACCACCGAGTACTTCCGGCGCTACGCCTTTCATTTCCAGACCGAGCTCGCCATCGCGGCGACCACCAGCCAGTCCCCGAAGGAGGTCTCCGATGCGATTGACCGTCTTCAACGGCTCTCCCCGGACGACGCGGGGGAACACCTCGACCCTGATCGGCGAGCTCCTCGAGGGCTTCGCCGCGAGCGACGCGGACACGGTCGAGCTGCACTACCTGAGCAGCGCGTCCCGACGCAGGGCCGCGGCCGAGGCGTTCCAGCGCTGTGAGGTCGCGATCATCGCCTTCCCGCTCTACATGCACGCCATGCCGGGCATCGTGATGACCTGGCTGGAGCTGCTCGAGCCGCTCGACCCCCGACGGCAGGTCAAGATCGGCTTCATCGTGCAGAGCGGCCTGCCCGAGGCGCGACAATCGCGCGCGGTCGAGGCGTTCCTGAAGCGCTTGCCCGGCCGGCTGGGTGGCGTGCACCTCGGCACCGCGGTGCGCGGAGGCATGGAGGCGATGCAGTTCGCGCCGGCGTTCATGTTCCGCAAGGTGCGCCGCGCGTTCCGCCAGCTCGGCAGGCAGCTGGCCTCGGAGGGACGGTTCGACGAGGCGACCATCGCCGAGCTCGCGGGCCACGAGACCATGCCCGGCTGGCGCCGCGTGGTCTTCCGCCTGCTCAAGCTCGTCGGTGTCGCGGACAGGTGCTGGCACCACCCGCTCAAGAAGAACGGCGCGTTCGAGCGGCGTCTCGACGCGCCCTATGCTCCCCAAGGAGGTGTTTGATGCTAGCCGCTCTCGACAGGACCAAGGCGATCGGAACCGGGCTCGCGTTCCTCCTGTACCCGCTCTGCGCCGCCGTCGCCTTCATCGCCCACCCCAACCTGCTGAGCCTGGAGGTCGGCGGGCCGGCCAGCGCCAGGGTCGCCGAGTTCCACGGCAACGGCTTCTTGCACCTGGGTCACTTCGTGATGCTCCTCGGCGTACCCCTCCTGATCGTCATCGCCCTGAGGCTCATGCGCCTCGCCAGGGACGGGAGCGCGTGGCTCGGCTACCTCGGCTGTGCGATCTCCGTCGTCGGGGCCGTGCTGCTGGCCGTGGACAAGACCGCCTTGTGCCTGGTGATGAGCGCGTTCGAGTCGATTCCCGAGGCGCAGTACCAGGCGCTGCTGCCCGGGATCGAGGCGCTCTTCGCGTTCAAGGGCTACCTGGCCATCCTGCACCTGCTGCCGATGCTGGCCGTGGGCTTCCTGGTGCAGGGGCTCGCCGTCTTTCGCAGCCGTGCCGTGCCTCGCTGGCAGAGCGGCGCGCTGATCGCATCGATGCTGGGCATGGGCGTGGCAGCCGCCACGGACATCGACCTTGTCGGGCTGGCCGCGACCGCGGTCCTGGCCGTGGGCTTCGTCCCGATGGGCTGGGCCATGATCGCGTCCGCGCGACGAGGCGATGCTCGAGACCTCGATCGCTCTCCGCTCGTCGAGCCCGCTTGAGCGACGTCGTCGAGAAGGGGCGTCGAGAGGGGCCCGCGGCCTCTCCGACGACGACGCGTCCGGCGTCGGGCCAGCCGGAGGTTCCTCCTTGACAGCCATTCGTCCAACCGGTTATGCGAATATATGCGGAGGCGACGGTGAAGGACATCGCCCAGTTCTTCAAGGTCCTCGCCGACGAGGCGCGGCTCAGGATGCTCTGGCTCCTCTTCAACAACCAGGAGCTCTGCGTCTGCGACATCATGGAGACGCTCGACATCACCCAGTCCAAGGCCTCGCGGCACCTCGCCACGCTTCGCCACGCCGGTCTGGTCACGGACCGGAAGGTCGGCGCCTGGTCCTACTACTCGCTCCGCCCCGCGGAGAGCGAGCTCGCGCGGGCGCAGCTCGAGGCCCTGCGCGCCAGCCTGGCGACCCACCCTGGTGCGAGGGCGGTGCTCGGCGACCTGAAGACCTGGCTGCGCTCCAAGCCGCGCGGCGGGTGCGCCGCCAACAGCCGAACCACGCGCGAAGCGCTCGTGCAGGAGAGATGATGAGCAGCGAAACCAAGACGGTCGGCCACGAGGTCGGGGTCGCGAAGCAGCTGTCCTTTCTGGACCGCTACCTCACGCTCTGGATCTTCATCGCCATGGGCGTCGGCGTGGGCGGGGGCTACTACTTCCCCGGCATCGTGCCCTTCCTCAACACGTTCAGCGTGGGCACGACGTCGATCCCCATCG
>DYIW01000375.1 GCA_020723465.1 Phycisphaera mikurensis | reverse complement strand
AAGCCGACCTAGCCGGCGGGGCCGAGGCCGGGCCGGTCTCGATGGACCTGCTCGAGGAGACGGTCAACAAGATCGAGGCGCAGCTCAACGAGGCGTTCGACAAGGAGGTCTCGTCCAAGTTCATCGGCCAGATGGTCATGCAGGCGCTGCGCGAGATCGACAACGTGGCGTACGTGCGCTTCGCCTCGGTGTACCGCGAGTTCAAGGACGTCAACGAGTTCCTGGACGCGCTCAAGCCGCTGCTCGAGAAGCGGCAGGAAGAAGTGCTGCGTGATCAGTAGCTCGCGCAAGGTGCGCAAGCGGGACGGCCGCGAGGTCCCCTTCGATCAGGGCAAGATCGCGGACGCGATCTACCGCGCGGCGCGCGCGGTGGGGGGCGGCGACCGTTTCCTGGCCGAGGAGCTGGCCTCGGTCGTGACCCTCTTCATCGACAAGCAGTGGGCGGAGCGCACGCCGTCCATCGAGGACGTCTCCGATCTCATCGAGAAGGTGCTGGTCGAGACCGGCCACGCGCGCACGGCCAAGGCCTACATTCTCGAGCGCGACCGGCGCGCGCGCATTCGTTCGGCGCTGCGCGTGCGGCGCGACGACAAGGATGCGCCGGCCGGGCAGCTCCCCGCGGTCGACGCGCACGCGCGGGCCACGGTTTCGGCCTGGTCCAAGGGCAAGATCGTCGAGGCGCTGATCGTCGAGGCGGACCTGCCGCCGAGCATGGCCGAGGAGATTGCCGCCGAGGTGGAGCGGCGCGTCTTCGCCTCGGGCCTGACGCGCGTCTCCACGGCGCTCATCCGCGAGCTGGTGGACAACGAGCTGTTCGAACGCGGCCACGAGCGCCTGCTGCGCCGGCAGGCCACGATCGGCCTGCCGCGCTACGACCTCGACCGGCTGGCACGCTCGGGGGCCGAGGGAACGGCGGCGCCCGGCTGCGCTGGCGCAGTGGATCGCGCCGTGGCAGAGAGCACCTGGGCCTGCTACTCGCTCCTGTCCATCTACCCGCCCGAGGTGGTGGAAGCGCATCTCTCCGGCCGCCTGCACCTGGGCGCGCTCGGCTCGCCCACGCGCTTCCAGGCCCTGGAGGCGGCGATCGATCCGGCCGCGGCGCGCGCCTGGGACGGCGCGGGCGGCGCCGACTTCGCCGGGCTGCGCCTGTTCGCCCGGCGCGCCGCCGATCTGGCCGATGAGACGCTGGTGATCCACGGGGCGGACGTCCTGGCCGCCGCGCGGCTGGCGGAGAGCGGCGCGGACGTGCGCGCCGTGGCGCGCGCGCTGCTGCTGTCCCTGGCCTCTCCGGGCGAGCTGCCGCCCGAGCGGCCGCGGCCGTGGCTCTGCTTCCCGCTGGCGCCGAGCTCGCTGCTCATCGACGCGCTGGCCGCGGCTGGCCTGCCGGCCGGCGAGGTGCACGCGCTCTACCGGGCCTTCCTCGCCGAGCTGTGCCGCGAGGCGACGGTGCTGCAGGATGCGCCCCGGGGCGTGCGCCCGCCGGCGCTGCTGTTCGACCTCGCCGCCACGTCGGCCGCGGATCTCGAGGTCCTCGAGCCCGCGGTGCTGGCCGAGGCGGCGGGCCTGGCGGCGTTTCGCGCCCAGCCGCTGGTCAGCGGCACGCTCGAACCCTTCTCGCCGCTGTTGCTGCGCGTGGACGTGAACCTGGCGCAGGCGGCCTTTCGCGCGCGGCGCTTCGAGACGCCGGCGGCGCTGGCTCAGGTCGAGGAGGTCATGGCGCTCGCGGCCGAAGGGTGCGAGGCGCGGGCGCGGCACCTCGCCGGGCTCCCCGGCCAGTCCTCGCCGCGCGAGCGCCTGCGCCAGCTCGCGCCGCCCGGGGCGAACGCCGCCGGCGCCGGGCGCTACGAGGTCGGGCTGGTCGGGCTCGACGCCGCCTGCCGGATCGTCTTCGATCACGGGCCGTGCGAGGACCGGCGCGCGCACGCCTTCGCCCTGGCCCTGGTCAAGGGCGCGCGCGAGGCCGTGGCGCGGGAGGCGCAGAACCGCCGCCTGCCGCTCGCCTGCGCCTTCGGCTCCGCTCCCGGCGTGCTGGCGCGCTTCGGCACGATCGACCTGGAACGGTATCCGCGCGGGCGCGACCTGCACGGCGTGCCGCATGACGGCACGAAGTACCGCTACGCGCCCACCCTGGTGTTCAGCGGCGACGACCCGGACCCGGACGAAGCGGCGCGCCTTGAGGCGCAGGTGCGGCGCGACACGGTGCCGCAACCGGCGCCCTCGTACCACGCGTCGGCCCGCGAGCGCGCGCAGTTCCTGAGCTGCCTCGCCGCCGCCACGCTCGGGAGCGAGCCCGCATGCTCCTGAGCCGGATCGAGATCCACGGCTTCAAGTCGTTCGCCGACCGGACCGAGTTCGAGCTGGACCGGGGCGTCACCTGCCTGGTGGGGCCGAACGGCTGCGGCAAGTCGAACGTCGTGGACGCGGTCAAGTGGGCGCTGGGCGAACAGCGCCCCACGGCGCTGCGCGGGGACAGCATGGGGGACGTGGTGTTCAAGGGGAACGGCTCGCGGCCGCCCATGGGCTTCGCCGAGGTGACGCTCGTCTTCGACAATGCGAACGGCGGCCTGGCCATCGAGACGAGCGAGGTCGCCATCAGCCGCCGGCTGTTCCGCACGGGCGAGAGCGAGTACCTCATCAACCGCCAGCCGTGCCGGCTGAAGGACGTGCGCGATCTGCTGGTGGACACCGGCCTGGGGCAGAACGCCTACGCCGTGCTGGAACAGGGGCGCATCGACGCCGTGCTCGCCGCCAACCCGGTGGAGCGGCGCTCGGTCTTCGAGGAGGCGGCGGGAATCCAGCGCTTCCGCCTGCGCAAGCGCGAGGCCGCGCGCAAGCTGGAGCGGGTCGACCAGAACCTGCTGCGCGTCGCCGATCTGATCGACGAGCTGGAGAAGCGCGTGCGCTCGCTCAAGATCCAGGCGGGGCGCGCGCGCTCGTACCTGGCGCTCTCCGACCGCCTGACCCAGCTCAAGACTCTCGTCTTCCTCAGTTCTGCCGCCGACCTGGCTGAACGCGTGGCGCGCCTGCGGGAGGAGCTGGACGAGGCGCGGCGCCGCGACCATGCGAGCGACGCAGCGCTGGCCGCGGCGGCGCGCGCGGTGGAAGTTGCGGACGCCGAGACGCTGGTCATCCGCGACGCGTTCGGCCGCGAGAAGAACCACCGGGTGGAGGTGCGCGCCCAGCACGACAACTGCGTGACCAGGCGCACGGCGCTGGCGCAGCGCGAGGCCGAGTCGCGTCAGGCCGCGGACGAGCGCGGCCGCCAGGCCGAGCAGCTCGAGCTGGAGCTGCAGGCGCGCGCGAGCGAGGCGCGCCGTCTGCAGGAGGACGAGGCGCGGCTGCGGGCCGAGCTGGCGCGAGCCGAAGAGCTGGCGGGAGAGCGGCGCGCTGCGCTCGAGCGGGCCAGGAGCGAGGCCGCGGCGCGCGAGGCCGCCGTGGCGCGCCTCGACGCGGAGATCGTTGAACTGGCGCAGGAGGAGCTGCGCCTGTCGAACGCCCTTGCTTCCCTGGATTCCAGGATGCGCGGCCAGCGCGGCGCGCGCGAGCGGCTGGTGTGGCGCGAGGCCGAGCTCGCCGGTCTGCTCGAGGGCGTGCGCCTCGAGGCCGCGCGCGTGGACGAGAGCCTGGCGCGGCTCGGCGGCGAGGCGCAGGAGCGCGCCGAGTCGATCCGCGCGGCGCAAGCAGAGCGCCAGGACCGGGTCGGGCGCGGCGCCGAGCTGGCGCAGCGTCTGGCCGCGGTCCAGGCCAGCGCCGCGCGCAAGGAGGCGCGCAAGGAGACCCTCGACGGCGTGATCGAGAAGATGGAAGGGGTGGACGAGGGATCGCGCGCGCTGCTGCGGGCCGCGCGCGGCGACGGAACGCGCCTGCTCGGGGTGCGCGGCCTGCTGGCCGAGCTCTTGGTCGTGCCGCGCGATCGCGCCCGGGCGGTGGACGCCGCCCTTGGTCACCTCGCCGGCGCGGTGGTGGTGGAGAGCCCCACCGGGCTGGCGCGCTGCCTCGAGTTCCTGCGGAAGGGAGGGAGCGGCCCGGCGACCTTCCTGGTGCTCGGCGTGGCGCCGCCGGCCGGAGGCACGCCGGCGGGCAACCTGCCGGGGGAGGCCCTGCTCGAGGGCGTCCAGGCCCCGGACGATGTTCTCGCCCTGTCCGGTGCGGTGCTTGGCGCCGCGAGGCTCCTGGAAGCGGACGCCGATCTCGCCAGACACCTCGGCAGCGGCCGTTTCCTGGTCACGCGTGACGGCGCCCGCCTGGAGGCGTGCGGTGCCTACTCGGACCGGCCCGCCAGCCGCACGCTCGGCTTCGTGGAACGGAAGGCGGAGCGCGACCTGCTGCAGCGCGAGGTGGAGGAGCTGCGCGCGGAGCAGGGCCGGCTCGAGGAGGAAAGCGCGCGCCTGCGCGAGGAAGCCGAGCACTGGGGCGCGGTGGTGGAGGAGGCGCAGGGGCGCAAGCGCGAGGTGGACGCCGGCATCGCCGAGAACCGCTCCCAGGGCGTGCGCCTGGGCGACCGCGCCGCGATCTACCGCCGCGAGCTCCTGGTGAGCGCGCGCGAACAACTCGATCTCGAGGTAGAGACGGACGCGGCCGCGCGCGAGCGCCGGGCCGTGGCCGGCCAGACCGCCGCACGGCGCAGCGCGCGCGAGCAGGCCGAGGAGGCGCGCCGTGCGGGCAGCCGCGAGCGCGACGCCGCGGCCGTGGCGCTCGACGCCGCCGCCGGCCCCACCGTGCAGCAGACCGTCACCGTCACCGCCGCCGACACGCTCGGGCACGTCTCGACCGCG
>DYIW01000374.1 GCA_020723465.1 Phycisphaera mikurensis | reverse complement strand
CCTGGACTCGGCGCGGCGCTTCCTCGAGCCGCTCGGCGTCGAGGTGGAGCTCTTGGCGCGCACCTGCGCTCCGGCCGAGAGGAGGAGCGCGCGCGCGCGCCTCGCCGGCGGCGCGCCCTGCGTGGTCGTGGGCACGCACGCTCTCCTCTCGGCGTCGGTCCAGATCCCCGCTCTCGCGCTCGCCGTGGTCGACGAGCAGCACCGCTTCGGCGTGTCGCAGCGCGCGCGGCTGCGCGGCAAGGGCGTGGCGGTCGACCTGCTGGTGATGACGGCCACTCCCATCCCGCGCTCGCTCGCCATGACGCTCTACGGCGACCTCGACCTGTCGCTGCTCGACGAGCTGCCGCCCGGGCGGCGCGCCGTGGTCACGCGGCGCGCGCCCAGGGCGGAACTCCGAGCCGTGGTCGATGAGGTGCGGGCCGACGTGCTCCGCGGCGGCCGCGCCTTCATCGTCTGCCCGGTGGTTCTGGGCTCGGAGGAGAGCGACCTGGCCGCGGCCGTGACGTTTGCCGCGAAGCTCGCGCGCCACTACGGCGGTGAGCCGCAAGTGGCCCTCGCGCACGGCCGCAGGCGGCCCGAGGAGAACCGGGCGGCGCTCGACGACTTCCGCGGCGGCAGGAAGCCGGTGCTCGTGGCGACCGTCGTGGTCGAGGCCGGTGTAGATGTGCCCGAGGCCACGTTCATGGTGGTCCTGGACGCGCAGCGCTTCGGCCTCGCCGCCCTGCACCAGTTGCGCGGCCGCGTGGGCCGCGGCAGCGCGCCCGCGCAGTGCATCCTGGTGGCGGGCGAGGGCTCGCCCGAGGCGAACGCGCGCCTGGACGTGCTCGTGGCCGAGACGAACGGCTTCAAGATCGCCGAGGAGGACCTGCGCCTGCGCGGCCCGGGCGAACTGTACGGCGCGCGCCAGCACGGCCTGCTCGACCTCTGCCACGCCGACCTGATCGGCGACCTCGACCTGCTCGCCCTGGCGCGCGCGGACGCGCGCCGCGTGGTGGAGAGCGGCCGGGACGCGGGCCTGGAAGAGCGCCTGCCGCGCCTGGCGAGCGCGACGCAGGCTGCCGCCTGCGAGCCGGGGCCGGGGTAGGGACGAGGCGGAGGAGTTGCCCGGCCGCTCGTCGCTAGACTGGGGAGCAGTGCGAGGCCCTCTCTGCCGCCGGGAGCCCCACGTCGACGCTCTACGCCGCAGCCGGCTTCGGTGTGGCGGCGACCGTTTGTCGGGAGTGGTGAGTCGTGAAGACGAAGACGGTTGTGATGCTGATCCTATGCCTCGAGGCCTTGGGCTGTGTGTGCTCTAGTGACCGGCACGGGGTCAGCATGCTGATGCACAAGCTCACAAGGCTGAGGATCATTTTGGGCCCGGTTCCAGCGGAAGCTCGGGAGGCCCGGGATCGCGCGGTGATTGAGGCCTTTCAGGCTGTCGCTAGCGCAGTAGGCTTCAACGTGCAGCACTACAGCAATGCGGACGGCAGTGAGCAATGGTCTGGCTTGCCTAGCGGCGAGGTTCCAAGCGATCTAACGGTATGTCTCTACCTGGAAGTAGAGAGTGCGCCGGTGCCGAGCATGATCGTGATCAGAACTGAGAATCCTCCAGAGGGATACCCGGAGTGGGAGGATCGGATTCTGGCGCTTCTGGTGCAGGAGTTGGAGAAGCGGGGGTTCAGGAGCACCGAGGACGGGTTCGCGTACACCATCGACCGGACGTGAGAGGAGTCCCGGTGGCGATCCCCGTCGCCCTGAGCGCGAATGCGCTGCCGCGTGGCCTCGAGATCGGCAAGCCTCTGGGCTTCATCTCCGGCAGGCTTGCTCGCTGACGCCGCGGGCGCTTCCTCTCTCTGCGGTTTCGCGACCGGCAGGTCCGAGCCCGCACTCGCCGGCTCGTCGGACGTCGCCGCCCCATCCTATGCCTTGAGCGCGGGCGCGTGATGGCGTCGAAGCGCGCGAGGTTCGGCTGGAGCTGTTCGAGCGACGGCGGCGAATCCACCGAAACGTCGCGGGTCAGCTCCAGGGCTTGCAGAACGATCGACGCGATGAGAAGCGCGCAAGCCGCGCCACCAAGCAGGCGAGCACCCATGGCGAAGAACCCCCCTGATGTTCCCGGTCAGCCGGCGGCAGGTCTCCAGGCGCGGCGCGCGCACGGACCTTCGGGGGCGGCCTGGCCGCATGCGTGGCTACGCCGCAGCTCCCTCGCCGTCCATGCCGACCCGCAGCACGGAGGCGGGCGGGAGGCCGTGCGAGTCAGGAGGATCTCGCCAGCGCAGACTGCTGATGGCGTGCGGACTAGACGGCGAAAAGCGTTCTGGGAAAATGAGTTACAACGCGCGCTAGAGTCGATGCTTCCGCCATCCCCATCGCGGCCGCGCCCTGGTCACGTTCACCGCGCCGACCGCCGTTGCCGCACGCCGGAGGGCGGCGGCCGGTCACTCTTCGCTACGTCTCTTGCCGGCGCCCGCGTCGGGCGCTGCCCCATTTGCCCGATTCATGCCCGATTCGTGCCCGATAGCGGGTTCTGCGGCCGCTGGCACCGATTCGTTCCAGGAAGCCGCGGGTCGCCAAGTCTCCCAGATCCTTGCTTGCCGTCCGCTTGGCCGCTCCGGTGACCGCCCGGTAGGTCGCGTTCTCGATGGACTCGCCGGTCTGCTTGACGTGAAGCAAGAAGGCGACCTGCCGTTCATTCAGTCCGAGCACGCGCAGGTTCTCAGGCGTGAGCACATCCTTTCGGAACGTCACCGCGAAACCCCCAGAGTGCTCGGAGAAGTCGGGCTCGGGAAGGCCGAGGTCCTGGCAGTCCCGGATCATGCGGAGCGTGCCCGTTCCCCAACGCTCGACCAGGCCGGCGAGGAAGAAAGCCTGCGCGAGCAGAGGGTTGCGCAACCGGGAGCTGTGCCTGCGGCGCAGGCCTTCGAGCGTCACGCCCTCGGGGAGGCGGCCAGGGCTCCAGACCTCGATCGACTCCTCGTGCACGCGCACTTCGACCATGCCTGACACCGCGTAGTCGCGGTGGATGATGGCATTCACCACCGCCTCGCGCAAAGCGTCGAGGGGATACTCCCAGACCTCGCGATGCCGCAACCCCTCGAGGGTCGGCGCCGTCGAGCCAACCTCGACCCGCTTCTGCAAGTAGGTCCGGAACGCCGTCATCACCGCTTCAAGCTGCGCCAGGAGCGTGCCGCCGGCGAGGCGGTCGTCCTCGATGCTCAGGCCCTTGAAGCGGCCGACGTGGACCTGGGCTGAAACCGAGGCACGCTGCGGGTCCTTTCCAAACAGGAGAGCGCCGCCGCGCGTGAGCCTGCGATCGCGCACCAGCCGGAGGTTCTCAAGAACAAGCTGGGGCGCCGTGTCTGCAGCGCGCGGGAAGCGCTTGGCCGCGAGTTCAAGGAAGTGAAGCATCGCCGAGCGATCGACGGCCGATGCCGCGAGCTCGGTGGGCAGGGCGTCCCAGGTTTCCCCCAGTTGCTCCATGAACCGGCCGGCGATCTGGACAGGGCTCATCTCCCGGTTGACGCTGCCGACGCGAACGAGGTAGCGGCCACGGCACGGAACCGGCATGGGACTCGCCGTGACCGTGATCACGAGCACGGGCAGGCCAACGTGAAGGACCTTCCGGATGTCGGGACGGACGCCGAGCGTGTCGGATACCTGGTTGGCGATGGCCTGCAGGTCTTTCTCTGAGGGAGCAAAGCCGACGACGGTCCCCTCGTCCGCCACGCCAAGCAAGAGCGCGCCGCCCCGGTGGTTCGCGAAGGCCGCGAGATCCTCGAGGGCCCGTTCGGACCACTGCCGCTTGAACTCGACCCTGCTTCCCTTGTTGCTGCGGAGGAGGGAGACCAGGCTCCGTGCTCGCGTCATCCGAGTATCTCCTCGCGGCTCGCAGATGACCGTGGCGGCCGGGCAGCACCTGAAACTACGCAGAGGCTTCCATGCCGTCCACGCCAATCCTGAGCGCGGCGATCAGGACCGACGTCCCTTGGAAGCGGGCGAATCCGGCATGCCAGACGCCGCTCCCCCCGCTCTGGAGGCCGCTGCCCGCGGCCTGTAGGGTATGCGGCATGCCGGCCCCCACGACACACGCTTGGTCCATGCGCCGCTCCCTCATCGGTCTCGTCGTCGTCCTGGCCTGGGCCGGGGCCGCGACGCTCGCCGCTGGGCAAGAACCGGCGCCGCCCGAGCCGCCGAAGGGCGGCCGGCAGAAGGGCAAGATCGAGATCGAGCTGCCCAAGGAGCCGAAGAAGAAGGAAGAGCCCGGGCCGGCCACGCCGGAGCAGCTCGTGGCGTCCCTCGCCGGGGACCTGGCCGCCTACCCCGGCGGCGCGGGCGCCCGTGCCGTGGACCGGCTCGTCGAGGCCGGGCCGGCCGTGGCGCCGGCGCTGCGCGCGCTCCTCGACGGCGCGGACCTGGGCCCGAAGTTCGGGGCCGCCCTGGTGCTGGCGCAGCTCCAGGATCGCGAGGCCCTGGACGGGCTCGAGCGGCTGTTCCGCGACCGGCGAGCCGCCAGGCGCTGCGGCCTGATCCTCGATTCCATCGCGCGCATCGACCGCGAGCGCGCGGACGCCGTGGCCGTGATGAGCGCCGGCGGCAAGGACGCCAAGCTGCGCGCCGCCTCCCTCAAGTACCTGCGCGGGCACCTCCGGCCCGAGCTCATGCCTGCCTTGCGCGCGCTGCTCGGCCACGCCGACGGCCGCGTGCGGCAAAGCGCCTTCGATCTGCTCAAGCAGATCCCCGGCGCCGATCTCCTGGAGGACGCCTTCGCTCTGCTGGGAGACGACCACGCCGCCCTGGCCGCGACGGCTTCCGCCTACCTG
>DYIW01000373.1:4214-4814 GCA_020723465.1 Phycisphaera mikurensis | reverse complement strand
ACGAGCTGCAGAGGCTCTCGGCGAAGTACTGCCTCACCGGTCCGCTTCGGATCACCCTGTACCCGGGCTTTGCCGTGCAGCTCATCACGACAGTGGAGCCCGACGACGCGCAGTTGCAGTTGGCAATCGGGGCGTTCAAGGCCACGTTGTGGCGCGAGTACGCCGAGGTGGAGGTCCCGGCGGCGCCGGCGGACAAGACCTTCCCGACCTTGGAAGAGCTGATGGCTTTCTCCCCGTACAAGGCGCGGTCCGGCGCGCTATCCTCCGACCCCCATGCTGCCTCGTGAGAAGCTCGAGTCCCTGGCGCGCCGCTACAAGGAGATCGACCTGGCGTTGTGCGAGCCCGAAGTGCTCGCCGACTACCAGAAAATGCAGAAGCTGAACAAGGAACGCAGCGACATCGAGCCCGTCGTCCGTGCGCACGACAAGCTCGTCAAGCTGCAGGCCCGTCTGGAAGAAGACAAGAACGCCCTCAACGACCCCGAGCTGCGCGAGCTGGTGGACGAGGCCGAGCTCCCGAAGCTCGAGCAGGAGATCGCCGCGGTCGAGCAGGAGATTCGCCTGTTGCTGCTGCCGGTTGATCCGAACGACAAGCGCAAC
>DYIW01000373.1:0-4204 GCA_020723465.1 Phycisphaera mikurensis | reverse complement strand
AGGGTGGGGAAGAAGCGGCGCTGTTCGCCGCCGACCTGTTCCGGATGTATGCGCGCTACGCCGAGACCCGGAAGTGGAAGGTCGAGGTGCTGAGCCTGAGCGAGGCCTCGGCCGGCGGGTACAAGGAAGTCATCGCGCTGTTCAGCGGCCAGGAAGTCTATGGTCTGCTGCGGTTCGAAGCGGGGGTGCACCGCGTGCAGCGCGTGCCCGTCACCGAAGCGCAGGGCCGCATCCACACCTCGACCGCAACCGTGGCCGTGCTGCCCGAAGCGGAAGACATCGATGTGCAGCTCGACGACAAGGACCTGCGTTTCGACATCGCAGCGTCCGGCGGGCCGGGCGGACAGGGCGTGAACACCACCAACAGCGCGGTGCAGGTCACGCACATCCCGACCGGAATGATCGTGAAGTGCCAGGACGAGCGCTCGCAGATCAAGAACAAGTCCAAGGCGCTCAAGATTCTGCGCGCGCGCCTGCTCGACATCGAGCGGCAGAAGCGTGATGCGGCGCTGACGGCGGAGCGCCGGGGCATGGTCGGCACCGGCGAGCGCGCCCAGAAGGTGCGCACCTACAACTTCCCGCAGAACCGCGTGACCGATCACCGGCTGAAGGAGAACTACAACCTGGAGCGCGTCATCGACGGCGATCTGGACGCGCTGCTCGGCGACCTGAGGCGCCTGGACATCGAGGAGAGGCTCAAGGCGCTGCTGTGACACGCATGGCAAGAAACCGCTCCGTCCGTTAGCGCAGGAGGTCTCGATGGACTTTGAACGGCTCGATGAGGTGAAGGACAAGCCCGCGGAAACATCCGCGCCGGAAGGCGCCGCGCCCCCGGTCGCGGCCACGGGCGAGGCGCCGCTCGGTGCGCCAGCCGAGCCGCTCCCGCCGCCGCTCCCGGCTCCGCAGAACGGCGCGAAGGGCTTCCCGCAGCTCGTCCGCTTCCTGTGGGGAGGCATCATCGTCCTGGCCGGCACGATCCTGCCCTTCGGCGGGTCGGTCGTCGCCACCTTGTACGGCAAGCAGCCCCAGGCGCAGGAGTCCGAGCGGCAGGGTCCCTCCAAGGAGGATCTGATGGAGGGCCTGAGGAACGCGGAGAACGCCCCGGCGCCGGCCGAGGCGGCGTCCACCCAGGCCGAGCCGGCGCCCGCGGCCAAGGCCGGGGTGGCGCACGGCTACGAGACCTTCACCGGCGCGCTCTTCCTGCTGCTGGCGCTCATGCTCATCGGCCAGATGCGCACGGCCATTGCCGCGCGCAGGGTGGCTCTCGGTGCGGTGCTGCTCATGTTCCTGCCCGCGGGCTGGGCCTGGTACAAGCTTATCACCGTGGCCAGCTCGCTCGAGGGCTTCAGCTACGCGTACCTGTGGCGGGTCGACGCCCTGGAGCAGCTCACGCTGCACGTCGGTTCGGGCTTCATCCTGGTCCTGATCGGCTCGTCCTGGGTGGTGCTCAACTTCCTGATCACGTTCGTGCGCGCCTTGACCGGCGCCGGCGCCAGCCCGGCGCCGGCCGCGGCCGCCGCCCGCGGCCGCGCGCGCCGTCGTTGACAGCCGCCCGCACGCTGCAGAGCGTTCTCGAGTGGGGCACGCGCAGGCTCGCCGCGCGCGGCGTCGAGGAGGCGCGGCTCGACGCCGAGCTGCTGCTCGCGCAGGCGCTCGGCACCGATCGCGCCGCGCTCTTCCGCCGCGCCGAGGAGGACGTGCCGCGGGAGCAACGCCGCGCCTTCGCGCTGCTCCTGCGCCGCCGGCGTGCGCGCGTGCCTCTCGCCTACCTGGTCGGCCGCCGCGAGTTCTATGGCCTCGACTTCGCCGTGGGCGAGGGCGTGCTCGTCCCGCGGCCGGAGACGGAGGAGCTGGTCTCCTGGGCCCTGGAGGTCCTGCGCGGGCGCCCCGGACGGCCGCTGGTGCTGGACGCGGGCACGGGCTCGGGAAACATCGCCGTGGCGCTCGCCCGGAACGACGCGCGCGCGCGCGTCGTGGCCGTGGACCGGAGCGCGACCGCCCTGGCCTACGCGCGCCAGAACGTGTTCCGCCACGGCGTGGCCGGGCGCGTCCATCTGTGCTGCCTGGACGTGTCAGCGCTGGCGCACGCGCTCCCGCACGCGCGCTTCGACCTCCTGGTCTCGAACCCGCCGTACGTCGAGCCGCCGGAGGGCGGCTTCCGGGACGAACTCAGCCACGAGCCCCGGCTGGCCCTGTGCGGCCGGGGCATGGCCTTCCCCGAGGTCTACGCGCGCCTCGGCGCGGCCGCGGCGGCGCTCCTCCTGCCGGGCGGGCGCCTGCTGGTGGAGGTGGGAGCGGGCCAGGCGCGGCGCGTGCGCGCGGTCCTCGCGGCCGCGGGCGGCTGCGCTCCCTTCGAGGAACGCTGCGACCTGGCGGGCATTCCGCGCGTCGTGTCCTGCGTTTTCTCCGGCGCGACCCGGCCGCGGCCGGAGAACCCGGCGTAACCGCGCGCGCACTTTCCCGTCAACGCAGGTGCGACTGGATGAAGTCGTGCAGCGCGGCCCTGGTCTCCCTGGGCATGTCGGTCAGGAAGACCGCCAGCTCGTAGCGCTTGCTCCCTGGCGTGCAGGGCTGGCAGCGGACCACCGCGCCGGTGATGTCGAAGGCGAAGGAGGGCAGCTTCCTGTCGGGCTTGGCCGGCAGGGACAGCCGCATTGCGACGATCGTCATCTCCGGCACCGGCCGGTCGCAGATGAGCAGGAGGCCGGACATGCTCATGTTCTTGACCGTCGCCGCGAAGCCGCAGTCCGGCGTCGTGATGCTGGCGTCGAGGCTGGTTTCGATGCGCGGCTTGCCGCGGCGCTCCTTGACTCGATCAACCATGTTCGCCTCTCCGGCGCCCCTGCATGGCGGCGCCGCGTCTGGTCGCAAAGGTCCCTCTCTCATCGGCATTCCAGCGGGCGGTCCTGAGCGGATCAGGACGGCGTTTCGCAGCCGGGACCGCTGGTATCTCACGGCTGCAGCGGCTACCATCTGATCCAGGCATTCGCGGGGACGCAAATGGCAAACCTGAACAAAGTCTTCCTCATCGGCCGGCTCACGCGTGATCCGGAGCAGCGCTTCATCCCGAGCGGCCAGGCGGTGGTGCAGTTCGGCCTGGCGGTCAACCGCCAGTACACGACGAACGGCGAGAAACGCGAGGAGACGACGTTTCTCGACATCGAGGCCTGGGCCCAGCAGGGCGAGCTGATCCACCGCTACCTGAAGAAGGGCGCACCCATCTTCATCGAGGGGCGGCTGAAGTTCGATAGCTGGGAGACCAAGGAAGGGGAGAAGCGCTCCAAGCTGCGCGTCGTGCTCGAGCGCTTCCAGTTCCTTGGCCAGGCCTCGGCCGGCAGCCGGGCGGGCGGCGACGCGCAGCTCGATCCCGCCGACTTCGGCCTGGATGGGGACAGTCCCCCCCCGGGCGAGTCGACCAGCGCCGGCGGCGAGTCGGCCGTCCCGTTCTGAGCGGGCCGCCCACCCCGGCGATGCGGATCCGCGTGCTCGTTTTCGCGGAGCTGCGCGAGCTGCTCGGCGGGCCCGAGCTGCTGGTCGAGGCAGAGCCCGGCGCGACCGTGGGCGAGGTGGTCGCGGACCTGGCGCGCCGGCACGAGGCGCTCGCGCGCCGCAGGTTCTCTACCGCCCTCAATCGGTGCTACGCCGCGCCCGAGGCCGCGCTGCGGGACGGCGACGAGCTGGCGCTCATCCCGCCGGTGAGCGGCGGCTGAGCGGATCATGATCGAGATCACCACCGAGCCGATCGACGTGGCATCCTTGCTGGTCCGGGACGAGAGCGGCGCGGCGGGCGCGCTCGTGCTGTTCCTGGGCACGGTGCGCGGCCGCACGCACGGGCGCCGGGTCCTGCGGCTCGAGTACGAGGCGTTCGGCGACATGGCGCTGGCCGAGCTGGAGCGCGTGGCCGCCGCGGCTCGCGAGCGGCACGAGATCCTCGCGCTGGACATCGTGCATCGCGTGGGACGGCTGGAGCTCGGGGAGGTCGCGGTCGCGATCGCGGTGCGCGCGGCGCACCGCGACGCCGCGTTTGACGCCTGCCGCGCCGTCATCGAGGCGCTCAAGGCGACGGTGCCCATCTGGAAGAAGGAGTTCTTCGAGGACGGCGCGGTCTGGGCCGGCGAGTACCCCTGATCTACTACTCCCGGGAATCGTCGCGCCGCGCGACGATTCCCGGGAGCAGTAGATCCCGCGGCCACGGGCCGCGGCC
>DYIW01000015.1 GCA_020723465.1 Phycisphaera mikurensis | reverse complement strand
TGGCCGCCGGCTTTCGCCCGGCCGGCTGAGCGTGGCGCGCCGGCCGCTCTCCCCTACTTCGCGGTCAGCTCGAGTGCAGTGCGGATCGCCTCGTCCAGCTCGCGGTCCCCGTAGTGCAGCACGGCGTTCTTCTCGTAGGCGTTGCCCCGGAGCGGCGGCACCAGCACCGTGCCGTCGCGGGAGAGGAGCCAGAGCGCCGGCAGGCCGTACTCCTGGTACTCGCCGCGCGCGCGGAAGCGGCCGACCCACGGCTCCTCGTCCGGCGGCGGACTCTCCCCCACGTCGCGCGCCAGCTTGAAGGTGGGATCGTAGTAGACCCGCGGGAATGGGATCACGCCGGAGGCGACCGCGGCTTCCGTGGACGCGACGAACTGCTGCCGTGCCTCGGCAAGCTGCGGGGAATCCGGCCGGAACGCTCCCTTGGGAAAGCCGCACTTCTCCTCGTCGAAGAGCGGCGGGCAGGCGACCGGCAGGAACGCCACCGGCTCCGCGGCGAAGCGCGCCTGCGCGTGGCGCAGGAGCGGCATCTCGTTCATCGAATCGTCGCACCACAGGCCGCCGCGGCGCAGCTTGGCCTCGTGCTCGCCGCCGCCGAACAGGAAGAGCACGATCACCCGGTCCCTTGCGGAGGCGAGGTCGAGCAGCCGCACGCGGGCGCCCTGCTCGTCTTCCACCGTCACCTCCGGGTCGATGCGCTCGCCCGCCTCGTAGCCGCGCCCGGCGCGCGCGGCGGCGTCGTAGCAGCGCACGCGCTCCAGGCACCAGTCGAGGCCGAACTCGCTTCCTACGGCGATCGCCGGCAGCTCGCCGAAGCAGCGCTCGATCAGGTAGAGCGCCGCCTCGTGCGAGCGCGCTCCGCCGGCGCAGGTAATGAGCGGGCCGTCGAGCGCGAGCGACACGCCGTCCAGCACGCGGGCGCCCGCGCATCGGCGGCGCAGCTCCGGCGCGGCCTCGGGCGCCGTGACGCAGGCGCGGCCGTCGAGCAGGCCGGCGCGCGCCAGCGCGAAGGCGCCGCGGCCGAGCCCGACCAGGAAGCGCGCGCGCGGCGCCCTCTCGCGCAGGAAGGCGGTGATTGCCGCGCCGCCCGCGCTTTCGGCCTCCTGCCGCACACCGGGCACCAGCAGCGCGTCGATCTCCGGCGCGCTGGAGCAGGTCTCATCCGGCAGGAAGCGCAGGCCGGCGTCGCTGGTCACCGGCGCCGTCCCCGCGGCGACGAGCAGCACCTGCATGCCCGGCCGCGCGTGGCGCGCCGCGGCCCGCAGCAGGTCGAACGGCATGCTCACCTCCGCGGCGCACACGCCGTCCTCTACCAGGATCCCCACCACCAGCGGCCGCGGCTCGCCGGCCGGCGCCGCCGCGCTCCCTCCCGGGCACGCGGCCCCGAGCGCCGCGCCGGCCGCGAGCAGCCAGGACTTCAAGCAGCCGCCTCCAGGCCCTTGCCGTCCTCCTTCCCCTGGATCACGTGCTTGACCGCGTAGTTGACCACGGGCACGCCCAGGATCAGCCCCCACATGCCGAACAGGTGGTGGCTGATGACCAGGATGGCCAGCACCAGCACCGGGTTCATGCGCAGGTGCGCGCCGTAGATCCGCGGATTGAGGATGTACGCCTCGATCATGTGGATGAGCGTGATGAAGAGGACGGCCCAGAGCGCCAGCCCGAGCCCGTCCACGGTCAGCGCCGTCAGACAGATGGGCACGCTCGACATGAAGACGCCGGCCACCGGGATGAAGCTGCACACGAAGACGATGGTCGACAGGAAGGCGAGGTTCGGGAGGCCCATGAGCGACAGGCCCACGGCGGTGAAGGCCGTGTTGAGCAGCGCGATGATGAGCTGGGCTTCCAGCGCCTGGCCGAGCACGCGGCCGAAGTGGAAGACCGAGTCGCTGATCTCGTCGTAGACGAACTGCAGGCGCGTGTCGTGCAGGTGCCGTGCGCCGCGCGCCAGGTTGGGGAAGTCGAGGACGATGAGGAAGGAGAACAGCAGCGACAGCAGGAAGGCCGAGCCGTAGGTGAGCGATTGTCCGGCCAGGGCGATGATGCGCTGCAGCAGGCCGCGCCACATCTCGCTCTCCTTGGCGCCGGTGGCCGGTGCGCCGGTCGCGGCCAGCTCGCGCGCCGCCTGCGCCAAATCGGAGCTGGCCCCGGCCAGGCTGCCGGCGACGCTCTTCAGCTCGTCATCCGGGGCCGGCGCGCGCTCGGCGAGCGTGGCCAGGCGCTCCGTGGCCGCCGCCAGCCCCTCGCTCGCGGTCCCGAGGCTCCGTGCCAGCCGCGATTCCTGCCCCTCCGCGTCCGTCTCCGTCCGGCCGTGGCTCGTCCCGCTCGGGCCGAGGTCGAACACCTCGCGCAGGATGTCCCCGGTCCTCAGGTCGGGAGGAAGGATGCTCCTCAGGGTCTCCGACTCGCTGCGCAGCTTCTCCAGCTCGTCGTCGAGCACGCCCACGTTCTTCCGCACGGCGCCCGCGAAGTCCTTGGCCTGCTGGGCCAGGCCGGGGCCGATCCACAGGCCGACACTGACGATGATGCCGAGGAGCGCCAGGAAGACGACGATCACGCGCGCCCAGCGCGCCTTGATGGTGCGTTCCAGGCGCGCCACCACGTGCTGCATCACGTAGCCGAAGACGAAGGTGAGGAAGACGAGGAAGAAGAACGGGCGCAGGAACCAGAGGATCCCGAACACCAGCGCCCAGACGAGGATCTTCTGGGCAAACGGGACGAAGCGGTCCCACGGTGGCGGAAGCGGCTTGCGCATCGCTTTTCCTCTCGCGCAGGTTCAGTGAAGTCTGCCGTTCGCCGCGCGGGATGGCGAGAACAAACCCGCGCCGCCTCAGCGCGGCGCCGCCGGCGCGGCTACGCGCGCGCGGCCGGGCGCGGCTCTCCTGCGGCTCGTGCCTCCGTATCGAGCCGGCGTCCCACGGCGCGCGCGATGGCGGCGAGCGGCCCGAGCAGCTCCGCCAGCTCGCCCGGCCGCAGAGCCTGCTGCCCGTCCGAGCGCGCCTCGTGCGGCCGCGGATGCACCTCGAGCATGAGGCCGTCCGCGCCCACCGCGACCGCCGCCTTCGCCAGGTCGGGGATGATGTCCGCCCGCCCGGCGGCGTGGCTGGGATCGACCACCAGCGGCAGATGGCTGAGCCGGCGCAGCACCGGCACGGCGGCGACGTCCAGGCTGTTGCGCGTCGCCGTCTCGAAGGTACGAATGCCGCGCTCGCACAGGATCACGCGCGGGTTGCCGCCGGCGAGCAGGTACTCGGCCGCGCACAGGAACTCGTCGCAGGTCGCCGACATGCCGCGCTTGAGGAGGACCGGCTTGCCCGCCGCGGCCAGCTCCTTGAGGAGCGCGAAGTTCTGCATGTTGCGCGAGCCGACCTGCAGGATGTCGACCGACTCCGCGGCCGCCTCCACGTGCCGTTCGCCCAGCACTTCCGAGACGACGAGCAGGCCGTGGGCGCGGGCGGCTTGGCGCAGCAGGCGGTAGCCTTCAGCGCCCAGCCCCTGGAAGGCGTAGGGCGAGGTGCGCGGCTTGAACGCCCCGCCGCGCATCACCCGGATGCCCAGAGCCCTCAGGACCGCGGCGATCTCGTCGAGCTGCTCGGCCGACTCGACGGCGCAGGGGCCAGCGACGAGCACGACCGCGTTGCCGCCAAACTCGACCTCCCCGACCTGCACGCGCGTCCCCTCCGGCCGCGCGCTTCGCGCCGCCAGCCGGTAGCAGGGCGCGTCACCGCCGTTGGCCGCCTGGCAGCCGGATTCCTCGTGCCGATCCACTTGGTCTCGAACCTTGTCGTCTCGGGCGCGCGCCCGTGTCCCAAGGTTAGCGCGCGCCGCCCGCCGGGAAAAGCCGCCATGATAGCCGCCCGGCGCCGCCCGCGCTCGCCTATCATGGGCGGTTCCATGGAGAACGCGCGCAGCGGAAAGGACCGCGCCGTGAGACTGATCCTGCTCGGCCCGCAGGGAAAAGAGACCGCGCTCGAGGCGAGCGGCGACAACGTCATCGTCGGGCGCATGGCCGGCCGCGGCCTGCAGATCGACGATCCCACGGTCTCGCGCGAGCACGCCCGCATCTTTTGCCGGGACGGCCTGTACCAGGTGGCCGACCTCAACTCGTCGAACGGCACGTACGTCAACGGCGCGCGGGTCACGCGCAGCCCCCTCGCGCAAGGCGACCTCCTCAGGCTCGGCTCGGTCGAGCTGCGCTTCGAGGCGGGCGGCGCGGCGCGCCCGGAGGCGGCCGGCGCGCGCGCCTCAGGACCGGTCCTGGAGGACGAGCCGGCTGCCGAGGTGCGCCTGGAGGAAGGCGGGCAGGAGCAGAGGACGGTGACGATTCCTGCGCCGCCCCCGGCAGCGGGCGCGAGCGCGCCCGCACCACCCCTGCGCCGGCCGGCGGCCAGCGCGAGCAGGCCGCTGCCGCCGCGCGCCAGGAAGTCCTTCTCGCTCTTCTCCTCCGAATTCGGACAGCACTCGCTCGGCCGCCAGCTCCTCTTCATCGCGCTGGCCGCGGCCGTGGCCTACGGTCTCTTCCTCGCGTCCCAGCGCCTCACCGAAAAGGTGGTGCCCGAGGGCGGACTGCCCGAGGCGGAGAAGCTGGAGAACGGGGAATAACGCGCGCCCGCGCCGCGGCTCACCAGAGCGGCACGCCGCGGCACCAGAACGCGAAGCCGGCCGCGGCCGCGGCCCCGGTCGCGGCCAGGAGCATCAGCTTGCGGCCGGCGCCGGCGCGCGGATCGAACAGGACGAGCAGGATCCCCCCGCCCGCGAGCGTCCCCAGCGTCGCGGCGGCAACCGGCCAGTTCGGACTGGCGAGGCCCGGGGCGAGCAGAGGCAAGCCCACGGTGAGACCGAGCAGCGCGGCCCCGAGCCGCTGCGCCGCGCCGCTCGGCGGGCGCCTTTCCTCCACGGGGAGCGCAACCATGATCTTGCCGCCAGACGGAAGCCGCGCGTGCAGCCGCACGATCCCCGCCAGGCCGAAGCCCAGCAGCAGGAAGGGCAGGCCGAGCAGCGTCAAGGCGACCACGCCGTCGCGCCAGCCGCCGCCCCCTCCGGACAGATCCCAGAAGTCCCGGATGCACGCGGAGAGCGCGGCCGGTGGTTCCGCCGCAAGCCCGGCGCCGGCAGCGGCCGCGGCGCCGGCGGCCAGCAGCGCGGTTGCGCCGAGCAGCGCGCCCGCGCGCCGCACGCGCGGGTGAATGATCGGCAGCAGCACCGCTCCAGCGGCGAACGCGGCCAGCAGGAAGCCCTGGAACCACGCCGCCCGCGCGGCGAGTCCCGCGCCCTCGACGAACGCGGCCACGGTGGCGAGCAGGCCGGCGCCGCCCAGGCCCACGGCGAACGCACCGGCGGTCGTCCCCAGCCCCGTGGTCCAGGGATCGTGACGGGGCACGGCCGTGATCGCCCGGCGCGCGCCGGGCAGGAGGGAAGCAAGCACGAGGACCGCCGCGGCCACAGACAGGACCGCCAACTCGCTCACTCCGCGGCCGAGCGCCAGCTCGCGCAGCGGCGCGCCGCACGCGGCCCCGGCCAGCGCGGCCGCGGCGAGCGGCAGGCGCCGGGTCTTCTGCACCCCGCAGAAGCGGACCAGAGCGCGCAGCAGGCCAGCAGCGGCGCAGCCGGCGCACGCGGCCAGGAGCGCGAACGCGAGCAGGTCGAAGCGGCCGTGCTGCTCCAGGCCGGCGACCCACGCGCCCGCTGCCGCGGTCACGGCGAACAGCGCGGCCGCCGCTCGCGGGAAGGCGGCGTGCGCCGCGCGCTCGTCTGCTCGCGGCCGCGCACCGAAGAGCAGACCCAGGCCGAGGCACAGGGGAAAGAGCGCCAGCCCGCTCCCGCCCGCGCCGGCCGGGAGCGTCGCGCTGTGCAGCGCCAGAGCCGCGAGGCCGAGCGCCAGGCCTTCGAGAAGAGCAGCGAACGCGGGGAACATTCCGCGGGCGGAGTCTAGCGGCCGGCGTGCGCCGTGCAAACAGCGTCATGCACTGCGCGGAGAGCCGCCGCGGAGCGCGACCAGTCGAACTCCGCGGCGCGGCGCACCCCACGTTCCACCAACCGCCGCGCTTCGCTCTGATCCGCGAGCACCCGCTCGAGGGAGCGCGCCAGCTCCGCCGCGTCCCGCGCGTCGAACAGGAGCGCGGCGTCCCCCACCACCTCCTCCAGGGCGCCGCGCCGCGCCGCCACCACCGGGCAGCGCGCGCGCATGGCCTCGAGCGGGACCAGGCCGAAGCCCTCGTCCAGCGAAGGGACCGCCAGGCACGCGGCCGCGGACAGGGCAGCGGAGCGTTCGTCCTCGTCCAGCGGGCCGGTGAGAACCAGGGGCACGGGCTCCTCCCGCTCCGCCTGCCGCAGCAGCGCGCGTGCCTGGCGCGGCGCGCCTCTGCCCGCGAGCACGACCTGGACGTCCGCGAACTGCGCACGCCGGCGCAGCAGCCGCACCGCCTCCACCAGCACGCCCAGGTTCTTGCGCGGCTCGACGTGGCCGAGGGCGAGCACAAAGCGCCCGCGCAGCGCGAAACGCCGGTGGAACGTGGCGAGCGCGGCCGCGTCCTCGACCCGCGCCACCGCCGGATCGGGGGCGTTTGGCACGACGGCGACCCGCTCCGGCGGCACGCACAGCCGCTCCACCAGGCGCGTGCGCGTGGTCTCGGACACGGCGATCACGCGCGCCACGCGCCGGAGCGCGGGCCCGAGCAGGAAGCGGGCGTAGAGGCGGCGCGCCGCGCTCCCGCCGCAGCCGGGCTCGAGATCGCGCAGATCATGGATGGTCAGAAGGAGCGGCAAGCTCCCGCAGCGCGGCACGGGCAGGGTCTCGGCCTGCAGCGCGCCCGCGCCCACGCGCCGCAGGCGCGCGCGCCACGCGACCGCGGGAACGCAGAAGCGCCGCCAGGGCGGCGGCGGCCGTTCCACCGCAACACACTCGATGCCGGCGGGCGCGAGCCGCTCCGCCAGGCCGGCGTCCGGGCGGCAGAAGACCACGAGCTCGTGGCGGCGCTCCAGCGCGGCGTAGGCGAGCAGCAGGTGCAGCAGGCGGGTGCGCGCCCCGGAGTGCTCCGGTCCAACCGCGGAGCCGTCGACGGCGACGCGCATGGACCTCAGGCGAGCCCGCGGTAGAGATCGAGGTACTTCTCGGCAGCCGCTTCCCAGGTGAACTTGCGCGCGTGCCGGAGGCCCTTCTTGCGCAGCGTCTGGGCCAGGTCCGGCTCGCGCAGCACGCGCAAGAGCGCCTCGCGCAGCTCCTCCGGCTGGTCCGGGGCGACGGTCAGCGCCGCCTTGCCGACGACCTCGGGAATGGCGCCGCCGGTCGAGGTGACCACCGGCGTGCCGCAGGCCATGGCCTCGAGGGGCGGCAGGCCGAAGCCCTCGAAGAGCGACGGGTAGACCACGGCCGCGGCCAGGTTGTAGAAGACGACCAGGTCCTCGTCCGCCACGAAGCCGGGCAGGAACACGCGGCCGCGCAGCTCCTCCCGGCCCACCAGCTCCTCGAACTCGGACCAGGCGGGCGAACGGATGCCGGCGAGCACCAGCACGTACTCGCTGCGCTCCGGCTCCGGCAGGTCGGCGAACACATCGAGCAGCAGGCGCAGGTTCTTCTTGCGGCGCAGCGAGCCGACGAAGAAGAGGAAGGGCCGGTCCGGGATGCCGAAGCGCTCGAGGAAGCGGCCGCGCGGCGGCGCGGCCGCGAGCGGCCGGAAGCGCGCGTCCACGCCGTGGTGGATGACGTGCACCTTCTGCGCGGCCTCGGGGTAGAGGGCGATGATGTTGGAGCGCGTCCTCTCCGAAACCGCGACGATGCACGTGGCGTAGCGCACGTTCAGGAACAGCCAGACGCGGTGCCCGCGGCGCACCACCTCGCCGTGCGTGGCGCGCGCGTCGCGCTCCACCCAAGGAAGCTCGTGCACCGTGTCGATCTTCTTGGCTTTGCCGAGGATGGGCGTGGCCGACACCGGCGAATGGAACACGTCGATTTTCTGGCGCGAAAGAAGCGGCGGCACCAGGCGCTCGCGCCACAGGTACGCCGGCCCCTCCTTGACGAGCGCCTCGCGGCGGAAGTTCTCCGGCAGGTCGAAGCCCAGATCGACCTCCTGACGGCTGAGCAGCAGGTAGCTGTTCTCGCGGTCGAGGCGCGCCAGGGCGGCGAGCAGACAGCGCTGCACGCGCTCCACGCCCGTGGCGTACGGAGTCTCCTGGATCGAGACGTCGATGGCGATGTTCATGGACCCGCGCCGAACCGCCTGCGCGCGCACCATACCACCGGCGCCGCGCGCGGGCGAGGCTTCCTGGGAATCAGCCGCCGGCCACGGCGCGGTAGATCGCGGCGTGCGCCTCGGCCGAGCGCCGCCAGGAGAAGGCCGCGGCCTGCTCCTTCCCTGCCGCGGCGAGGCGTTGGCGCAGCTCCGCGCTCTCCGCCACGCGCAGCATGGCCTCGGCCAGCGCCGCCTCGTCCTCGGCGCCGGCGTAGACCGCTGCGTCGCCGCCCACCTCCGGAAGCGCGCCGCCGCGCGTGGTCACGACCGGCACGCCGAGCGCCATGGACTCGAGCACGGGCAGGCCGAAGCCCTCGTACCGGGAAGGGTAGACCGTGAAGTCGGCGCGCTGGTACAAGCCCGGCAGGAAGCGGTCCTCCAGGTCCGCGAAGTGCACCACGCGGCCCGTGCGGGAAAGCGCGGCGATGCGCGCGCGCGCCTCGGCGCACAGCCAGCCGAAGCCGCCGGCGAGCACCAGCGTGTGCGGCAGCGCGCTGGTCAGGCGCTCGAAGGCGGCCAGGAGGCGCACGTGGTTCTTGCGCGGCTCGATCGTGCCCACCGAGAGGATATAGGGGCGGGCCACCTTGGCGCACTCGAGCAGCTCCTCCACCTCGGAGGCCGCGGCCGCGCCCGGCGCGAGCACGTGCTCGGCGCCGTGGGGCACGAGGTGGAGCTTCTCCGCGGGCACGGCGTAGCGCGCCGCCACCTGCTCGCGCGTCTCCTTCGACGGCACGATCACCGCGGACGCTTTTTCCAGTGCTGCCCGCAGCCGAGGCGCCACGGCGCGGCGGAAGCCAGGCTCGTGGAAGGAAGGGTCGATGTCGAACACCACGTCCTGCACGGTGACCACCGTGCGCGCGCGCGCGACCGGCGGGAAGACCAGGTCCGTGTGGTGGAAGACGTCCACGCCGCCGAGGCGCAGGTCCACGCCGCGGCCGAACCGCCCGAGCAGGCGCGCCAGGCGGCCGGGCAGGTGCCGGCGGCAGAGCCGCGCGCCGGACTGGGCGACGATCTCCGCCACGCGCTCCGCGTCCTGGATCGGCCGCCACGAGTCCCCGTAGAGCAAGAGATCGCCGCCGGCGCCAAGCGCGCCGAGCGCGCGCACCAGCTCCGCCACGTAGCGGCCGATGCCGGTGCGCGAGACGAGCAGCGGCCGCGCGTCGATCCCGATCCTCACGCGATCTCCTCCTCCTCGACTCCCAGGCGGAAGGGCAGGGCCCGGAGCAGCAGCGCGCCGAGCCCCGCGGCCGCGAGCGCCGCGGGCAGGGTCCAGTAGAGCGGCCGCCCCGCGCCGAGGAAGCGGAGCCCGGCGAGCAGCACGCCACCGAGCAGGAACGGACCGAAGAGCTTGCGCGAGAAGCCGGTCAGGCCGAGCGCGCGCTTCACGGACAGGACGCTCGCCGCCAGCACGAAGCCTTCAGTGGCGAGCGTGGTCGCCGCCGCTCCCGCCGGGCCGTACCTCTTCAGGACGAGCAGGTTGAGGCCGATGTTCAGCACGACCGAGACGAGCGTGATGCGAGTGAAGACCGCGGCGCGGCCGGCCGCGATCAGCGCCGTGGAGTGGGGAAAGGTCAGGAAGATCAGCAGCACGGCCGCGCCCAGGATGTGGAGCGCCGGCGCGGCGCCCCGGTAGCTTTCCCCGAACACCAGGACGAGCAGGTCCGGCGCGAGGCCGATGAGCAGGGCGGCGCCTGCACCGCCGCAGAGCGCCAGATAGAAGGTGCTGCGCCGTACCACGGCCTGCAGCAGCTCGGCGGAGCGGCCGTGGCAGCGCACGTACACGGGGAAGAGCACCTGGCAGAAGAGCACCGGGACCATCAGGCCGAACGACATCAGGCTGGAGGCGGCGCGGTAGTCGGCCACGTCCGCCTCGCCGCGGAGCGGCCGCAGCATGATCACGTCCGCGTAGAAGTAGACCGAGACCGCGGCCGCGGACACACCCAATGGGAAGGCCTCGCGCGCCAGCTTGCCGAGCACCGCGCCCGCGCCGCGGCGCGCGATCAGCCCGCGGCGCGCGGCCAGGACCAGCAGCAGGGCGTTCTGCGCGGCGCTGCCCGCGCCCCAGGCCAGCAGGTAGGGCGGCGCGGCGCGCACCTCGAGGCAGACGAGCGCGAGCCCCGCGGCCAGGAAGAGCGTGTAGCCGAACACCACCGAGAGCGCCGGCACGCGGAAGTCGAGGTCGGCCTCGAAGGCGACCGAGGCGCCGCCGCCGGCGTGCGCCAGCGTGTGCGCGGCGGCGAGCACGAGCAGCAGGCGCGGCGCCAGGCCCTGCTCGGCGCACAGGACCACGGCGCAGATGGCGAGGAACGCAACCGTTCCGCAGCAGGCCTTGAACGTGATCGCGGCGCGCAGCACCTGTTCGCGCGGCGCCTCGTTCGCGGCGATGATGCGGATCGCGGCGCGGTTGGCGCCGAAGTCGATGAGAGCCACCGCGATCAGGAACAGCGTCAGGTAGAAGCTGAAGAGGCCGTACTCGGGCTTGGGGAGCACGCGGGCGAGCACCACGGCCGTGAGCACGAAGGTGGCGCCGGCGGAGTAGAGGCGCGCGCCGAGCTGGAGGAAGGCGCCCTGGCGGACGCGGCCGGAGAGAGACATCGCACATCGCGGCGGCGCCGCTACCGAACTCGGCGGCTCCCGTCCATCCGAAGCACGCGGATTGCTCCCCTGCCTAGGCAAAGTGAACGCCGCCGCCAGTCGGAAGTCCGAAGTCGGAAGCTCGTAGGACGCGTCGGCCGACCGCGGCCTTCCTCGTTGCTGCCGCGTAAGAAGACCGGTTTCTCGTCAGATCACGATCGAATCTGCGCGGCACGCGAAGATCCTGGCGGTTGTGGCACAAGGGAGTGTACGGCCCGGAACCCGGCACGGGCGGCAAATCCCTTCTTACCAGGGAGCTCCCCGGAGGGAGAATTCAGCCGACTCGTTCCGTTGGCTGTGCTGCGTGACAGGCAATCCCTTCTCGACAGGGGCGACACAGCCGGCCGGGTTCCGGTCCAGAAGCCCATGGTAGCCGCCCTCCCGCCGCAAGGCCGCGCCAATCTCGCCCTGCCCGGCCGATTCCTCTTCATCAGCCCCCCTCAGGTTCCGACAAACCAGGAAGGGGCCCATGGGGCTCTCTTCGCCGAACGTGCTCCCACCAGTGAGGATCATCATGGACGAGAGGCACGCCCGGACCGCCGTCCTCGGCTGCGTCCTGCTGCTGGCACCGATCTCTAACCTATTTGCCGAAGATCGGTTACAGATCCTCAGGCGCTCCCCAGAACCCGCTTTCTCCCCGGCGCAGGAGGAAGGCCTTCACGCGCTCAACGCCCGGGCGCGCGTGCCGTTTCAGGCGCGGCGCGGGGCGCCCGCCGGGCGCCTGCTGCTGCTGCAAGACGGGCGCCTGGCGAACGCCAGCCCGGACGCGGACGAGGCAGCGAGGCGCTTCCTCGCCGAGCACGCGGACCTCCTCGGCTTCGACGCGAGCTGGCAGGTCACGGTCGCGCGCCGCGGCGGAGGCCGCCGGGCGCACCTGAGCCTCCGCCTCGGCGACATCGAGATCCTCGGGGCGTCCGCCATCGTGCTGCAGGACGGAGGCGAGATCACGGGCGCGGCGCTCTGCCTGCCGCAAGGTCGCGCCGTCCTCGGCGCCTTCCGCCTGAGCGCGAGCGACGCGCTGGCGCGCGCCCGCGAGGAGGTCAACCTGCTGCGGCGCAGGCGCGGAGCCACGGTGCATGTCGACTGGCTCGAGCCGCGCGTGCGGCGCGCGTACCTCGCCACGGACGCGGGACTGGTTCCCTGTTACCTGGTGGAAGAGCGCTCGCATGCGCTCGCGGAAGCCTACGGCCTGTTCATCGACGCGCGCGACGGCGCGCTCCTGCGCGTCATCTGCCTGATCCAGCACGGGACCGGCCAGTACCCCCACATCGACCAGCCGGGCGGCTTCATCCCCTTCGCTACGGGCGCGGGCGAGGGCAAGGTCTACCGGAGCCTCAAGGCCGCGCGCGCCGGCAACGCCACGCAGCTCACGCTGAAGAACCTCTCGCTCGGCGTGCCGAGCCCGGCGGACGTGACCAAGGGCTTCGTGGTCAGCGCGCGCGCCGACACCTGGGACGCCTACGGCCAGGATCCGTTCAGCGCCAAGCTCAAGTTCAACTACGGTCCCTTCAGCCTCGCCGGCTACGACCACTTCGATCAGGTCAACGTCATGTACCAGGTGGAGAAGTTCCACCAGCACGTGCGCAAAGCGATCGACCAGGACCTGGCCACGGACTTTTCGCTGCCCATCGTGTGCAACATCGCGTCGGCCTCGCCGAACGCCTTCTTCTCCAGCTCGACGTTCCCCATGGACGAGCACACCTCGGGCTTCATCGCCTTCTTCGACCTGACGCAGCTCCTGCTCGACCCGGCGGCCGACGTGGCGCGCGACCCGGCCGTGGTGGCTCACGAGTACACGCACGCCTGGCTGTACTTCGAGGGGCTCAGCTTCACCGGCGACCTGGACGAGCCGTCGCGCGCGGTCAACGAGGGGGTGGCCGACTTCTTCGCGTTGACCTGGCTGAAGGACACGGTGATCGGCCGCTACCTCGACGACCAGTTCCCCGGCCTGGGCATCAGCCGCGACCTGCAGGACGCCGACCACTTCCCGGAAACGACCATTGCGGCCATGGCCGTCAGCCAGACCGGGCTGCCCGAGGAGCACAGGAACGGCGAGGTGTTCGGCTCGTTCCTGGTGGACGTGAGGAAGAAGGTCGGCAGCGCCCGCACGGAACGGATCCTGTACGACTCCTTCCCCTTCTGGCCGCACGAGATGGCGGACGTCGGCTACCCGCAGGTCACTCCCGAGAACGCGCTCGCCGCCACCGAGACGTTCTTCACGAGCTGCGTCCAGGGCATGCTCGGCCTTCCGCCCGGCATTCCGCTCGGCGTGGACGAGGCCGGGGCGATCATCGGCGCGGCCGCCGGGCGCGGCTTCTGCAACACGCCGGCCAGCACGACGCTCTTCATGACCAACCTGGAGAGCGCGCCGGAGCGCCAGGTCAAGCATCCCTCGCGCGTGGTGGTTGCGGGCGCGCAGCAGCGCTTCGCCTTCTACGCGCAGCAGGGCCGCAGCCTGAGCGTCACGCTCGCCGGCAAGAGGAACTCGGGCCTGCGGCCGGACTTCACGCTCGCCGCGATCTCGGGGAATCCCGCGGGGGTGGTCGAGAGCGCCGCCAAGGTCTACACCGACCAGGGGCGCGTAGTGCGCCAGGAGGGGTTGCTGCTGCAGGAGCCGGGCCTGGGCGCCTACAAGCTCACGGTCGAGGGAACGGACGGAACGACCGGACCCTACACGCTGACCATCGACGCCTGACGGCGCGCGCGTCGCGTCACTTCTCCGCCGGCACCGGCTTCTCGAACACCGGGAAGGGCTTGCTCTGCCAGGGGAAGCCGTCCCGCAGCGAGTAGATCTCGAGCGGAGCGAGGTCGTTGTCCGGGTCGATGGCGGCCAGCAGGTAGAAGGGCGACCAGGCGAGGTCCAGCGCGTGCACGGCGGTGTAGATCGCGTGCTTCACCATGTGCAGGGGGATGAGCAGGGGCGAGAGCGCGAGCGGCGCGATCGGCTCGCAGGCTTCGTCGCCCCAGTCCAGCCCCTCGTGCACTCCGCCCAGGAGGATCGTGGCTGGCGAGCTAGCAACCACGGCCAGGTCTTTGCCCACGCGCCGCGTCGACCCGCAGCCGGCGAGCAGCACCAGGGCGAGAACAGCGCAGCAGCGCACGACATCGTGGTGGGGGCGCACAGCATTTCCTCCGCGCAAGAACCGCGTCCAGGGCCACGGAATCACGTCCAACCTATCGGCCAGCGCACGCCTCGCGCCCAAGACGGCAGGCGCGCGCGCCCGCGCCGGCGACCGCCGGCGGAATATCCCGCGGCCTTGTCTGCATTCGGTTCACTTCCGGCCGCGAGCCGGCCGATACGTAGCACGCCTGAAACGCCCGGCGCCGCGGCCGCCCACTCGCAAAGACCTCCCCGGCGCTGGCCCGATCGCAGGTAAGGCCCCAGCCTCGAGCCGCCCGAAAAGAGAAGCGAGAACGTGGCGCAACAGCCAGCGGAGGCGCACGCACGCATGAGTGACCAGAATCCCAGCGACATCAGCACGGAAGACGTGGGGACCGCCCTCGACCCGAACGTCGTGGCGTCCCTCAAGGAGCTCGGCGGCACCGATGACCCGGGCCTGTTCGCCGACCTGGTCGAGACCTTCCTCGCCGACACTCCGGAGCGCGTGCGCGCCATCGAGACCGCGGTCCGCAACGCCGACGCCGAGGGCCTGATGAAGGCCGCCCACGGCCTCAAGTCCAGCGCGGCCAACCTAGGAGCCACGCGCCTTTCCGCGCTCTGTCGCGAGCTCGAGGCCGCGGGCCGCGGCGGCGCGCTCGAGGGCGTGGACCGCATGACGGTGCGGCTCATCAAGGAATACACCGCGGCCGAGCAGGCGCTGCGCCAGGCCTGCACCGGATGACCGTTTGACCTGCAGCTTCAAGCTTCACCTCAGGACCAGACACAGCCCATGACCAACAAGTTCGACGAACTCAAGTTGACCGGCAATCTGCCCTCCCCCTCCGGCGTGGGCATGGCCATCCTGCGCCTCACGCAGAGCGACGACTTCTCGGCCGAGGAGCTCGCCCGCACCATCCAGTCCGATCCGGCTCTCACCGGACGCATCGTGAAGATGTCGAATTCGGCCCAGGCCGCCGGCGTCAAGCCCACCACCACCGTCTCCGAGGCGGTGGTGCGCCTGGGCGTGCGCGCCGTGCGCAACGTCGCGCTCGGCTTCTCGCTCGTCTCCGCCTTCCGCAAAGGCAAGTGCGAGGCCTTCGACTACGGCCAGTACTGGTCGGAGTCCCTGGCGCGCGCCGTCGCGGCCCAGACGCTCAGCCGCGAGCTGCGCCTCATCGTCCCCTCCGAGGCCTACATCTGCGCCCTGCTCTCGGGCATCGGCCGCCTGGCGCTCGCCTCCGTGCACCCGCGCGCCTACTCCGAGCTGCTGCGGCGCCTCGAGGGCTACTCCGAGGACGACCTCGCCGCGGGCGAGCGCGAGGTCTTCGAGATCGACCACTACGAGGTCGCCGAGGCCATGCTCCGGGACTGGCGCCTGCCGGATGCCCACGCGCTGGCGGTCGCCAGCTACGCCCGGCCGGCACATGAGACGGTCTCCCTCGACAAGACGACCGCGCGCATGTGCACCATGCTGCGCGTGGCCGCGCCCATCGCTCGCGTCCTGCTGGCCGAGAACGACGCGCACCTCGCGCACTGGCCGGCATTCGAGGCGGCGCTCAAGCGCATCGACATCGACCGCGTGCGCCTCTACGCCGCCTGCGACGAGATCGCCGCGGAATGGCGCGACTGGGGCAAGGTGCTGTCCGTGCCGACGCGCTCGACGCCGCTGTTCGCCGAGATCGCCCAGCAGGTGTCCGAAAGCCCGACGGTGAGCGCGCGCGCCGCGGCCGCGCTGCAGGTCGGCGACATCGACCCGACGGCCGCGCCCCAGGACGGCGAGGAAGAGGCGCTGGAGAAGCTGACGGTGCTCGCCGTCGACGACGACCCCATCTCGCTCAGGCTGCTCGTCACGCACCTGACGCGCCAGGGGTACGAGGTCATGCAGGCGTCCAACGGCACGCAGGCCCTGGCCATGGCCCTGGAGCGCAATCCGCACATCGTGGTCAGCGACTGGATGATGCCCGGGATGGACGGCATCGAGCTGACCCGCAGCCTGCGCAAGATCGAGATCGGCCGGGACATGTACATCCTGCTGCTCACCGGCCGCGAGGAGGAGGACCAGGTCGTGGCGGCGTTCGACGCCGGCGTGGACGACTTCGTCTCGAAGCCGTTCAACCCGCGCATCCTGCTGTCGCGCGTCGCCGCGGGCGAGCGGCTCGTGCGCCTGCAGGTCAAGGTGGCCGGCGACAAGACGAAGATGGAGCATCAGGTGGCGCAGCTCGCCGTGCTCACGCGCAAGCTGACGGTGACCACGGTGACGGACGCGCTCACCAACCTGCCGAACCGGCGGCACGCGATGCAGACCCTGGAGCAGGCGTTCGAGCGCCGCGACCGGAGCAAGGCGGACAAGCTCTCGCTGATCATGATCGACATCGACCACTTCAAGAAGGTCAACGACGAGTACGGGCACGACACCGGCGACGCGGTGCTGCGCGAGGTGGCGAACGCGCTGCGCGGATTGCTGCGCCGCCAGGACTCGGTGTGCCGTCTGGGCGGCGAGGAGTTCATCGTCGTCTGTCCGGGATCGGACGCCACGGGTGCGGCTGCGGTGGCGGAGCGGCTGCGCCAGGGCGTGGCCAGCCACCGCATCCGGCACGGCCGCTTCGACCGCTCCATCACCTGCAGCTTCGGCGTGGCCCAGCGCACGCCCCTCATGCAGAACCACGAGGCCCTGCTGAAGGCGGCCGACATCGCGGTCTACGAGGCCAAGGAGGCCGGCCGCAACCGGGTCTGCGTGGCACCGGCCCAGTAGCAAGGCAGCCCGGCCGCCTCGGGCCGCATCGCGGCGGCGTCGCAACCGAGCTCGGCGGCTTGCGTTGATCTGGGGCAGTGGGCACGCCCCCCTGCATCGACGAGGCGAACGGCGTCGCCAGTTGGAAGTTCGTAGTCCGTAGCTCGTAGGGCCCTTCGGCCCGCTGCCGCTCTCGTCCTTGCCGCCCCGCGGAGGGACCGGTGTGCCGATCAACGCTTGAAGGGACCTTCGCGCCACGCGAAGGTCCTGGCGGGTAGCGGCACAAGTCTCACCGGCGCCGCCCCGACCGGCCCTCGGCGTCGCGAGTATTGCCCTGTCGCGTCGCATCGCTACACTCCCGGCCAACAGGGATTGCGATGCTGACGGCGGCGCCTCCAGGAAGACCGTTCCGTCCAGCCCTGCTGCAACCGGCTCCGAGGGAAGCGGAAGGGCGGGAGGGTTCCCTGTTCGCCGGCCACGGCTGGCCGAACGCGGCGCACTTCTTCCCGCGCCGCGAGCCAACTGGAGGGCGCGCGCCCGCGGCGCCACCACGACCTCGGCCCGCCGGGCGCCGGCCGCCCTCGTTGGGCGCCGACCCATGCATGACCCGCACGTGCCCACGCCTGGGCCCGCCGCCTTCCGGGTCCAGACGCAGGGCCGCCTTTCCCCGGCGTCCACCCCCTACGCCCCGGAAGTCAGTCTTGCGCATTGTCGAGTTCCTGTTGGGCCGCCCGCCAAACCCTGGGTGAACCGCCAACTTCAGAGCCAAATGGAACAACCTCAACTCGCTTGGATCGCGAACTTCATCTGGGGCATCGCCGACGACGTCCTGCGCGATCTCTACGTCCGCGGCAAGTACCGCGACGTCATCCTGCCCATGACCGTGCTGCGCCGGCTCGACGCCCTGCTCGAACCCACCAAGCAGGCGGTCCTCGACATGAAGGCCTCGCTCGACCAGGCCAACATCACCAACCAGTACACGACCTTGTGCCAGGCGGCAGGGCAGGCCTTCTACAACGCCTCGCGCTTCACCCTGCGCGACCTCAGGGCGCGCGCCAGCCAGCAGCAGCTCAGGGCGGACTTCGAGGCCTACCTCGACGGCTTCTCCCCGAACGTCCAGGACATCCTCGAGAACTTCGAGTTCCAGAACCAGATCCCGCGACTGTCGAAGGCCGATGCGCTCGGCACGTTGATCGAGAAGTTCCTCTCGCCCGACGTCAATCTGAGCCCGAACCCCGTGCGGAACGGCGACGGCTCGGTCAAGCAGCCGGGCCTCGACAACCACGGCATGGGCACGGTGTTCGAGGAGCTGGTGCGCCGCTTCAACGAGGAGAACAACGAGGAGGCGGGCGAACACTGGACGCCGCGCGACGCCGTGCGGCTCATGGCCAGGCTGATCTTCCTGCCCGTGGCCGGCCAGATCGAGTCCGGCACCTACCTGCTCTACGACGGCGCCTGCGGCACGGGCGGCATGCTCACGGTCGCGGAGGAGACGCTGCAGCAGCTCGCCGGGAAACACGGCAAGGAGGTCGCGACCCACCTCTACGGCCAGGAGATCAACGCCGAGACGTACGCGATCTGCAAGGCCGACCTGCTGCTCAAGGGCGAGGGCCGCGCGGCGGACAACATCGTCGGCGGCCCGGAGCACTCCACGCTCTCGAACGACGCCTTCCCCGCGCTCGAGTTCGACTTCATGCTCTCGAATCCGCCCTACGGCAAGAGCTGGAAGACCGACCTCGAGCGCATGGGCGGCAAGGAGGGCATGAAGGACCCGCGCTTCCTGTTCGAGCACGCGGGCGAGCCTGAGTACTCGCTTGTCACCCGCTCGAGCGACGGCCAGATGCTTTTCCTGGCGAACATGCTCTCGAAGATGAAGCACGGGACGCCGCTCGGCAGCCGCATCGCCGAGGTGCACAACGGCAGCTCGCTCTTCACCGGCGACGCCGGCCAGGGCGAGAGCAACATCCGGCGGTGGATCATCGAGGGCGACTGGCTCGAGGCCATCGTCGCCCTGCCGCTCAACATGTTCTACAACACGGGCATCGCGACCTACATCTGGGTGCTGTCGAACCGCAAGCCGGCGCACCGACAGGGCAGGGTGCAGCTCATCGACGCGACGCAGTGGTTCAAGCCGCTGCGGAAGAACCTCGGCAAGAAGAACTGCGAGCTGTCGGACGAGGACATCGCGCGCGTCTGCGACACGTTCCTCGCTTTCGCGGAGACCGAGCAGTCGAAGATCTTCCCCAACGCCGCCTTCGGCTACTGGAAGGTCACGGTCGAACGCCCGCTGCGCCTTGCGGGCATCGACCCCGAGCGCGCCTACGCCGCCAAGGAGATCAAGGCGCTGAAGGAGACGGCCGAGCGCGCCGACGACGCCCCGCCGGTCATCAAGAAGATCCACAAGAAGGGCACCGCGGCCGATCCGCTCCGCGGCCTGTTCGAGACCACCATCGGCGGCAAGCGGGCCGTGGTCGAGTACGAGCCTGACCCAGAGCTGCGCGATACGGAGCAGGTGCCCCTGCTCGAGCAGGGCGGCATCGAGGCCTTCCTGCGCCGCGAAGTGCTGCCGCACGCCGCCGACGCCTGGTACGTGCCGGACAGCGTCAAGACCGGCTACGAGATCAGCTTCACGCGCTACTTCTACAAGCCGCAGCCGCTGCGCACGCTCGAGGAGATCCGCGCGGACATCCTCGCGCTGGAGAAGGAGACCGAGGGGCTGCTGGGGGAGATCATCGGAGGGGACAGTTTATGAATGAGAAGCCCAAGGTGTATCTGACGCGTGCAGGCAGGTTCGGCGAGGACGAGGAAGCGGCCCTTCACAGCCAGCTTGCGATCATCGGCTTTACTGACATCCCGTCTCTCGAATCCGCCAAGGACTACGACGCCGTATTCGACCTCGTAAAGGCGAACATGCCGGGCGGCAAGTCCCGCGCTATCGGAAACCGCGCCGGGCAGCTCTGGGCCTTCGTCGTCGCCATGAAGGAGGGAGACCTCTTGGTGATGCCCTGCAAGCTCACCTCCCATCTCGCCCTCGGCCGCGTCACAGGGCCGTACCGCTACCAGGAGGCAGGCGGTCAACTCCGCCACACGCGTCCCGTGAAGTGGGAGCGACCCGACGTTCCGCGCACTGCCTTCGAGCAGGACCTTCTGCACTCCTTCGGTGCCTTCATGACCGTATGCAACATCTCGCGCAACGACGCCGAACGCCGCGTCGCCGCGGTGCTCGCCGGCCACGACGATCCCGGACCGCGCCCGCCGCTCCACGGCACGAAGAAGGCCGGGGAAGAGCCGCCCGCCCCCCAGCCGGAGGAGCGCCCGGACCTCGGCCAACTCGCCCACGACCAGATCGTGGCCCACATCCAGGCGCGCTTCGCCGGCCATGCGCTCGCGGGACTGGTGAACGCCGTGCTGTTCGCGGACGGCTGGGTGACAAGAGTCTCGCCGCCGGGCGCCGACGGCGGTGTCGACATCCTCGGCGGTCGCGGCTCCCTCGGCCTCGATGCACCCCGTCTGTGTGTACAGGTCAAGTCGCAAAACAGTCCAGCGGACGTGACCGCCTACCGGACGCTCCAAGGCACGATGCAGACCTACAAGGCCGAGCAAGGCCTCCTCGTGTGTTGGGGCGGCTTCAACAAGATCGTGCTCGCCGAAGCGAAGCAGGGTCACTTCACCGTGCGACTCTGGGACAGCCGGGACCTAGTCGAGGCGATCTACCGGACCTACGAGCAGCTCCCCGCCGAGATTCAGGCGGACCTCCCACTCAAGCGCGCCTGGATGCTCGTGCCGGAGGAGGCGGACGAGTGATCGCCGGTCTCAAGCCTTACCCCGCGATGAGGGCCTCCGGCGTGCCGTGGCTGGGGGACGTGCCGGAGCATTGGGAGACGGAGCGCGCGAAGTGGCTGTTCCGACAGATGAACAGGCCCGTAAGAGATTCCGATGAGGTTGTGACCTGCTTCCGTGATGGGGCCGTTACGCTCCGCAAGAACCGGCGCCTTCGCGGGTTCACCGAGTCCCTCAAGGAGATCGGCTACCAGGGCATCCGGCGAGGCGATCTCGTGATTCACGCCATGGACGCCTTTGCGGGAGCCATCGGTGTCGCCGACGCTGACGGAAAGGGCACTCCTGTCTACTCCGTGTGTGAACCGGAACCGGCGACAGACTCCCGCTACTATGCCTACGCCGTGCGCGAGATGGCGCGGAACCAATGGATCCAAGCACTAGCGAAGGGCGTTCGCGAGCGATCGACAGACTTCCGCTTTGAGGCGTTCGGCTCTCAGCCTGTGCCGCTCCCGCCCCTCCCCGAACAAGCGGCGATCGTCCGTTTCCTCGACCACGCGGACCGGCGGATTCGTCGCTACATCCGCGCCAAGCAGAAGCTGATCAAGCTGCTGGAGGAGCAGAAGCAGGCCATCATCCACCGCGCCGTCACCCGCGGCCTCGACCCCAACGTCCGCCTCAAGCCCTCCGGCGTGGAGTGGCTGGGGGATGTGCCGGAGCATTGGGAAGTCACCCGCGTCAAGGACGAATTCCATTGCCTCAACCGACAGCGAGTTCCGCTGAGCGGCACCGAACGAGGCGCCATGACCATGAGGCGCTACGACTACTACGGCGCTTCTGGTGTGATCGACAAGGTCGACAACTACTTGTTCGACGGCGAAGTGCTGCTGATCGCGGAGGACGGCGCGAACCTCGTGCTGCGCCACCTGCCGCTGGCGATCATCGCACGCGGCAGGTTCTGGGTGAACAACCACGCACACATCCTGAAGCCACGGCGAGGGAATCTCGAATACCTGGCCGGTGTGCTGCAGAACCTGAACTACCTTCCCTGGATCTCGGGGGCGGCACAGCCCAAGCTCACACAGGAACGGCTAATGGGTATTGCGATCGCAGTGCCCGGTCGAGAGGAACAAGACAGAATCGTCGCGCGGGCGGCGCGCGAGACGGTTCCCCTGCGGACCGCGAGTGATCGCGCGAGCCGAGAGATCGCCCTCCTCCGCGAGTTCCGCACCCGCCTCATCGCCGACGTCGTCACCGGCAAGCTCGACGTGCGCGAGGCCGCGGCTCGCCTGCCGGAGGAGACCGAAGAGGCCGAGCCGCTCGACGAAACCGAGGCTGCGGGCGACACCGGCGCTGCGGACGCCGAGGACGCCGCCGACGCGCCCGAGGAGGCCGAGGCGTGAACGGCGGTGAGCTCGTGGCCCTGGTCGATCGCCTGCGAGCGCTGCCGGCGGAGACCGAGTGGTTCGAGTTCAAGCGCAACCGCTGCGAGCCGCGGTTGCTCGGCGAGCTCCTGTGCGCCCTGGCCAACTCCGCCTGCCTGGCGAGCCAGCCGCGCGGCTACCTCCTGTTCGGCATCGACGACCGCACGCACGCGGTCGCCGGCACGGGCTTCGATCCCTACGCAACGAAGGGCAAGGGCAATCAGGACCTGCTGCCCTGGCTCGCGGCGGGGCTGCGGCCGAACACCGAGTTCGAGGTCCGCGTCGTCGAGCACCCCGGCGGCCGGGTCGTCGTGTTCGAGGTCGGTTCCGCCCGGGACGAGCCGGTGACGTTCCTCGGCACGGCCTACGTGCGCGTGGGAAGCAGCAAGACCGAGCTGCGGAACCACCCGGAGAAGGCGCGCGCGCTCTGGACGCGCGGCTCCGACTGGTCGGCGGAGGTGTGCGAAGGGGCCACCCTGGAGGACCTGGACCCCGAGGCCGTGGCGAAGGCTCGCGAGCAGTTCGTCCTCAAGCACGCGAGGCAGGCGAGCGAGATCGCCGAGTGGGACGACCGGACCTTCTTGAACAAGGCCAGGGTCCTGAAGCAGGGCGCGGTCACGAACGCCGCGATCGTGCTGCTCGGGCGTGGGGAGTCGGCGAGCCTGCTCTCGCCCGCGGTGGCCCAGGTCTCCTGGATCCTCAAGGACGCCGGGAACCGCGAGCTCGACTACGAGCACATCGATCCGCCATTCCTGGTCGCCGGGGATCGCCTGCTGAAGCGCGTGCGCAACCTGATCGTGCGCGTGTTGCCGCACGCGACGCTATTCCCGCTCGAGTTCACACAGTACGACCCGTGGGTCATCCGCGAGGCGCTGCACAACGCCATCGCGCATCAGGACTACCGGCGGCAGGGGCGCGTCGTCGTGGTCGAGTTCCCGGATCGCGTGCTCGTGCTCAACGTCGGCGACTTCCTTCCCAGAGACATCGAGACCGTGATCCGGCAGGACGCTCCGCAACCGATGTACCGCAACCGATTCCTGGCACGCGCGATGGTCGAGCTGAACCTGATCGACACGCAGGGCGGCGGCATCAAGCGCATGTTCGAGACGCAGCGGCGGCGCTCGTTCCCGCTACCGGACTACGACTTGACCAAGCCCGGGCAGGTGGTAGTGGCCCTCACGGGCCGGATCCTCGACGAGCGCTACACGCGGCTGCTGATGGCTCGGACCGATCTCGATCTGGCGCAGGTCATGCTGCTCGACCGCGTGCAGAAAGGGCAGCGAATCAGCCGGGACGAGCATCGCCGGCTGAAGACCGCGGGTCTGGTCGAGGGTCGTTACCCCAACTTGATCGTGGCCGGAGCGGTTGCGCGAGCGACCGGCGACGCGGCTCGGCACATCCGGGAACGCGGCTTCGATCAGCGGTACTACCTCGATCTGATGCTGGCCCTGGTGCGCGAGCACGGGCCGGTGGGCCGCGAAGAGATCGACCAGCTCCTGTTATCCAAGCTCCCGGATCGTCTGAGCCACGAGCAGAAGCGCCGGAAGATCAACAATCTCCTCCAGAAGCTCCGGCGAGCGGGGAGCCTTCAGAACCGTGGCACCCGGCATCGGCCCGCATGGGTGCTTGCCGCGCCCGACCGCCAAGAAGGGAATTCGTGAAGGATTATGGGATTCCCTCAGATGAAGCTGCCAGCAAGGCATGGCCGTCGTCACAAACCTCGCGGAAACAACAGCTTTCGCCTTTACTACGTTGTGCGGTATCGGCGGGATCTAGTAAAGGCCGTAGTAAAGGGCGGAGCAAAAGGGCCATGGCGTGAGTGGAGCAGGTCGCCAGCAAGGGTCACGCCTGCCGGGCTGCCGCCTCCAGGGGGGGTCGAAGATGACCCAGGTGCTTGACGGTTACGTGATCGGACCGCCGGGCTGGACCCGCCGCGCATGGACGCCTGGCGGGAAGGAAAGGGCACGATGACCTCCGACACCTCCGAGCGCGGCCTCGAACGGCTGATCTGCACGGTGCTGACCGGGTCGGCCTGCGATCCGGGAGCGGTCAAGGCGGGCGCCATCCACGAGCGGCCGGCTGCCTACGGCGCGGGCTGGATCTGCGGCCGTCCCGAGGACTACGACCGGGAGTACTGCGTGGACCTCGCGCAGCTCTCGGCCTTCCTGCACGAGACGCAGCCGGAGGTGGCCGGCGCGCTCGACCTCGGCCAGGAGGGGCCGGCGCGACGCAAGTTCCTGGCGCGGCTCCAGGGCGAGACAGCCAAGCGCGGCACGATCGACCTGCTGCGCCACGGGCTCAAGCACGGGCCGCACCACCTCGACCTTTTCTACGGCACGCCCTCGCCGGGCAACGCCAAGGCCGCCGAGCGCTACGCCCAGAGCCGCTTCAGCGTCACCCGGCAACTCCGTTACAGCCGCGACGAGACGCAGCGCGCGCTCGACCTGGGCCTGTTCATCAACGGCCTGCCGGTCGCCACCTTCGAGCTGAAGAACAGCCTGACCAAGCAGACAGTCGCCGACGCCGTCGAGCAGTACCAGCGCGACCGCGACCCGCGCGAGAAGCTCCTCGAGTTCGGGCGCTGCGTGGTGCACTTCGCCGTGGACGACCACGAGGTGCGCTTCTGCACGCACTTGAAGGGCAAGAGCTCGTGGTTCCTGCCCTTCAACCGCGGCTGGAACGACGGCGCGGGCAACCCGCCCAACCCGGACGGCCTGAAGACCGACTATCTGTGGAAGCGCATCCTCACGCGCGAAGGCCTGACCGACATCCTCGAGAACTACGCGCAGGTCGTCGAGACCAGGGACAAGAAGACCGGCAAGAGGAAGGCGGTGCAGATCTGGCCGCGCTTCCACCAGCTCGACGTGGTGCGCCGGCTGCTCGCCGACGCGCGGGCGCGCGGCACGGGCCGGCGCTATCTCATCCAGCACTCGGCCGGGAGCGGCAAGTCGAACTCCATCGCCTGGCTCGCGCACCAGCTCATCGGCCTGAAGCAGCGCGAGGCGGCGGTCTTCGACTCGATCATCGTCGTCACCGACCGCACGATCCTCGACCAGCAGATCCGCGACACCATCAAGCAGTTCGCCCAGGTGGGCGCCACGGTCGGGCACGCCGAGCACTCGGGTGACCTCAGGAGGTTCATTGCCGAGGGGAAGAAGATCATCATCTCCACGGTGCAGAAGTTCCCGTTCGTCCTCGACGAGATCGGCAGCGAGCACCGCGGCCGGCGCTTCGCGATCATCATCGACGAGGCGCACTCGAGCCAGGGCGGGCGCGCCTCGGCGAAGCTGTCCATCGCGCTGTCGGAGGCTGGTGCCGAGCCTGAAGACGAGGAGGAACTCGAGGACAAGATCAACCGGATCATCGAGGCGAAGAAGCTCCTGCCCAACGCCAGCTACTTCGCCTTCACCGCCACGCCCAAAAACAAGACGCTCGAGATCTTCGGCGCGCCCGAGCCGCAGCCCGGCGGTACGGTGAAGCACCGCCCGTTCCACGGCTACACGATGAAGCAGGCCATCCAGGAGGGCTTCATCCTCGACGTGCTCGAGCACTACACGCCGGTCGAGAGCTACTACAAGCTGGTGAAGAAGGTCGAGAGCGATCCGGAGTTCGACACCAGGAAGGCGAACAAGAAGCTGCGCCGCTACGTCGAGAGCCACGAGCACGCGATCCGGCTCAAGGCCGAGATCATGGTCGACCACTTCCACGTTCAGGTGCTCGCGCTGCAGAAGATCGGCGGCGAGGCGCGCGCCATGGTGGTGACGAGCGGCATCGAGCGCGCCATCCAGTACTACCACGCCATCCGCGACTACCTCGCCGAGCAGAAGAGCCGCCTCAAGGCCATCGTGGCGTTCTCGGGCGAGCACGACTACGGCGGCGCGAGGGTCAGCGAGGCGTCGCTCAACGGCTTCCCCTCCAGCCAGATCGCCGGCAAGATCCAGCAGGACCCGTACCGCTTCCTGGTCTGCGCCGACAAGTTCCAGACCGGCTACGACGAGCCGCTGCTGCACACGATGTACGTGGACAAGATCCTCTCCGGCATCAAGGCGGTGCAGACGCTCTCGCGGCTCAACCGCGCGCACCCGAAGAAGCACGACGTGTTCGTGCTCGACTTCATGAACGACGCCGCCACGATCCAGGAGGCGTTCGCCGATTACTACCGCACGACGATCCTGGCCGAGGAGACCGATCCCAACAAGCTGCACGACCTGAAGGCGGCGCTCGATGGATCCCAGGTGTACGCCGCGGCGCAGGTGGACGACCTGGTCGCCCTCTACCTGGGCGGCGCGGACCGCGACCGCCTCGATCCCATCCTCGACGCCTGCGTCGCCGAGTACCGGGCTCGGCTCGACGAGGACGGACAGGTGGACTTCAAGGGCAAGGCCAAGGCCTTCCTGCGCACCTACGGCTTCCTCTCGTCGATCCTGCCCTACACCCGCGCCGAGTGGGAGAAGCTCTCCATCTTCCTGACCTTCCTGGTGCCCAAGCTGCCGGCACCCGTCGAGGAAGACCTGGCGAAGGGCATTCTGGAAACGATCGACATGGACAGCTACCGGGTGGAGAAGAAGGCGGCGGTCAAGATCCAGCTCGCCGACGCGGACGCGGAGATCGAGCCCGTGCCGGGGAGCGGCGGCGGCCACAAGCCCGAGCCGGAGCTCGACCGGCTCTCGAACATCCTCAAGGCCTTCAACGACCTGTTCGGCAACATCCCGTGGACCGACGCCGACCGCGTGCACCAGCTCATCACCGAGGACATCCCGAGCCGCGTCGCGGCGGACAAGGCCTACCGGAACGCGCGGCGGCACTCCGATCGACAGAACGCGCGCATCGAGCACGACAAGGCGCTGCAGCGCGTCATGACCGCGGTGCTCAAGGACGACACCGAGCTGTTCCGGCAGTTCATGGACAACGAGGGGTTCCGGCGCTGGCTGACGGACACGGTGTTCGGGCTGACCTACGAGGCGCCGGCGCGGGAGGCCTGACCAGCCGATGAAGCGGCCGGCCGGCAGCGGCGCGCACAGCTTCGGCGTCTGGAGCCGCGCGGAGCGTCCGGCCAGCCGCGGCGCTTTTCGCGCGGCGAGGCCGTTGCGCGCCTCTCGCACACCGCTACACTCGCCCTGGGGTGAAGTCGCGCTGCGCGGCCCGTCCCGGCCCCACCGGCCGGACCGCGACCACCCAGCCAGCGCGCCCCGGCAGGTGCCCGTGTCCCACTCGTTGCGTTACTCTGTCCTCGGCGCCGCCTGCGTGGCGGCCGCCTGCGTCTTCGCCCTGCCGTCCGCCAGCGTCGCCTACACGCTGCTCTCCGGCAGCCTGGGGCTCGGCACCACCGGCTACGGCTACCAGCGGGACTTCAGGGTGTACAACAACGCCCTCGACTACTCGGCCAACTCCAACAAGGCAGCCGAGGCCGGCTACCCCGGAGCGGACGGCGCGGTGCTCGCCTGCTGGAAGGCCGCGACCGCCTGGAACTCGGACAAGCACAACGCCGGCAAGAACTTCGACTTCGACTATCAGGGCCAGGCCAGCAGCGCCGGCGACGGCGACTCCAACACCATCTCCTGGACCTACTCGCTCTGCGGCGGTGGCACGCTGGCCTACACGCTCACGCCCATCGCCAACGGCTGGGCCATCCGCCTGTGCGAGGGCTGGGCCTGGGCGAACGGCCCGGGGGAGCCCGCTCCCGGCCAGATCGACATCCAGGGGATCGTCGCGCACGAGTTGGGGCACGCGCTGGGACTCGGCCACAGCACCGCCGGCTGCGGCGGCGACTGCGGCAACGACGCGACCATGTGCGCCTATCTGTGCGGCAGCGGCAGCAATTTCCGCTCCCTCGAGGCGGATGACCTTGCCGGCCTGGAGGCCATCTACGGCGCGCGGCCGCCGGCCAAGCCGGAGATCACGGGCCTGGGCGGCTCGATGAGCAACGGCAACACGCTGATCGTCAAAGGCAAGAGTTTCCCGGCCGCGGTCAACGTCAAGTTCACGTCCAAGACGTCGCAGGACACGGGCGCGATCCAGGGAGTCGTGTACGGCGTGCCGGCCGCGCCGCAGCAGCTCGCGGTCACGATCCCGACCGAGGCCCGGGACGGCAACGTGCTCCTCTGGATCCCGGGCAGCTCCCTGCTGTCCAATCCCTTCCCCATCGACATCGGCGGTTCGCCGCCCACGCCGCCGCTGATCGGCGGCATCGCGCCGGTGGCAGTCGCGGCCCTCGGCGGCCAGACGGTCACGCTCAGCGGCAGCGCCTTCACCGGCGCCCTGCGCGTCGAGGTGGGCCCCACTACCCTCCTGCCGGGCACGGGATTCGAGATCCAGAGCGACTCGTGCATCACCTTCGCGCCGCCGCCGGCGCCCGGTTCGTTCGATCCGGTGCCGGTCACGGTGGCCACGGCCGGCGGCTCGAGCGCGCAGGTGCTGCTCGGCTACGTGGAGACCTCGCCGCTGCTGCTGCTCGGCCCCGCGCACCTGGAGAACGGCACGAGCGCCACGTACCGCTGGGGAGGCAAGCCTGGACAGCTCGCGATCCTGCTCGCCAGCAGCCAGGGTCAGACGATCGACTTCCAGGGGTCGCCGCTGCTCCTCGCCTCGTTCTGGGTACTCCTGCCGCAGACGAACGCCGCGGGCCTCGGCTCGCTGAGCGCGCCGATCAGCGGCTTGCCGCTCGGGGTGGACGTGTACGTGCAGATCGCCACGCTCGCGCCGCCGGGAACGGACCTCGGCAGCGTCGCTCTCTCCAACGTGCACGTGGCCAAGGTCCTCTTCTAATCGGCACGCGCCGGCGTTAGTGTCCGTGGCGCTGTAGCCCCGGACCGATCCCTCGTGGAGCGCCCCGACCCGTGCGCGTCCTCATTGCCCTGCTGACTGGACTCCTGCTCGCGCCGCTGCTCGATCTGGGCGGCCGCCTCAGCCAGGAAGCGGCCGCGGGCACGGCCCCGGGCCGGGTGCTGGCCGCGCTCGCGCTCGGCGCCTGCGCGCTGCTCGTCTCGTTCGTTCGGCGCGGTGCGGCCGAGGGCCGCCGCACCCGGCTGTTCGGCGGCCTGATCCTGCTGGCCGGCGTGGCCCTGGCGCTGCTCGCCGCCGGCGCCGCCTTGCCCGGCCGGCCCTGGCTCGCGGCCGCGCTCTTCCTGCTGCCCGCGCTCGGCCTGGCGCTGCTCGGCGGTCAGACGCCGCACCCGGCCGCCTTCCTGGTCGGCTGCGCGATCGGGCTGCTGGTGAACGCAACCTGGCTCCTGCCCGCTCTCGGCCGCACCGGGCCGGTCACGATCGCGGCCCTGCTGCTGGTGGTCGCGCGCCTCGCGGCGCCCGCGACCCAGAGGGACGTTCCGCGCCGGGCGTGGCCGGTCGATGTCATCCTGTGCGGGCTCGTCCTCGGCTGCGGCTTCGAGCTGGCCCGGCCCTTCGTGCTGCAGCACACGAGCGGTTCGAGCTTCAGCCACGCGGCCGTGAACGTGGTCCTGCTCCTGGGCGCGGGGCTCGGCGCGCTCTTGGGCCTGCCGAAGAAGGGCGCCTGGATCTCCCGCGCGCTCCTGCCGCTGGTGGCGCTCCTGGCTCTCACGAACCTCCTCTTCGTGCTGCGGAACACTTCGCAACCGGCTGTCCTACACGACCTGACGTTCGCCGCTGCCGCGGACACGCGCCTGACCGAGCTGTCGCTGGCGCGCGCCCTCCTCGGCCTCGCCACCATCGGCGCCGGCCTGTGGCTGCGGGACGCGCTCGCGCGCCTGCCCGCCTGCCGTGGCGCGGGCGTGCTCCTGCTCGCGCTCGGCGCGGGCGCGTTCCTCGCCCAGCGCGTGCTCGAGGGCGACGTTTCCTGGCCGCGCGTGCTGCTCGGCGAGCAGCGCGCGCTCATCCGCCACCACCCGGCGCTCGAGATCCTCGAGGAGCACCTGGTCACGCCCGACGGCGTGCTGCGCTCCGGCCGGGACAACACCCTGGCGCAAGCCGAGACGCACCTCTGGTGGCAGGCGCGGCGCGCCTCGCGCATCGAGGCCTTCGCCTCGCTCGAGGCGGAGGAGGTGAGCCTCGCCGGCAGCCTGCGCCCTGCGGGCGGCAGGCTCCTCCTCATCGGCAACGCCACCAAGCGCCACCGCGCCGCGTTCACGGCCTCGCCCTTCACGGAGTACGCGGTCGCACCCTCGATCCCGGTGTTCGCCGCCGCGTCCCTCGAAGGGGAGGAGCGTCTCGACGCCTTCGCCCACATCCCGGCCGGGAAGACGTTCTCCGCGATCGTCGTCCTGGCCGCGGCCACGCCCGCCTGGGGACCGGCGCGGCTCCTGACCCGAGAGGCGCTCGCGCGCACGCACGCGCTGCTCGAACCGGGCGGCGTCCTGCTCGTCTGGTTCGACCTGCGCGTCAGCCCGGCGGAAACGGTCGCCGCGGTTTCCCTCGCCGTGCGGCAGACCTGCGGGCCGGTCCGCACCTGGATCGCCCTCGACGGCCACGCCGGTCCGTTCCTCGCCCTCGAGGCCGGCCCCTTGCCCAAGGTGGAGCCGGACGGGTTCACCCAGCCGCTCCCCGCCGAGGTGCTGGCCGGCGACTGGTCGCGTGCCAACACGATCCTCGACCCGGTCGCCGAGACGCGGCGCGCGCTGCGCCCGACCCGCTGCCCCCTGGCGGACGCGGCCGAGCTCGAGCGGCTGGCGCAGGCGTGCGAGCGCCGCGCGGGGCCGGCGCTCGGCCATTTGCTGCGCGCCCTGGCCATCCACTCGGCCAGCTTCTTCGACGTGGAGTCCGCGACGCACGACAACGAGCGTCACCGCATCGTGGACGAGGAGTGCGACGAGCTGGCCCGGGCGCTGGCCGCCGCGCCCGGCGACGCGCTGGTGATGAACCAGGTCAAGCGCTTCATCGCCCTGGCTCACGCCAAGGGCGAGTACGAGCGCCTGGACCGCGTGCTCCTGCCCGCGCTCGCCGCTCACCCCGACGATGCCGGCCTGCACTACGTGTCGGGCAAGGCAAACTTCGAGCTGCAGGCCTTCGATCTGGCCATCGACGACCTCGAGCTGGTGGTGCGCTCCGACCGCATGCAGTACGAGGCGTACCTCCTGCTCGGCTGGTCCTACGCCAGCCTCGAGGAGCCCGACTTCGCCGCGGCCATCTCCGCGCTGGAGGCGGCCCGGGATCTCCGGCCGGACGCGCTCAAGGCGCTGCGCGCTCTCGGCGTCACGCTCTGCCGGGCCGGCCGCGAGGCCGAGGCCGAGCAGTACCTCGAGCGCGTGGTGGGCGAGACGCCGGCGGACGAGGAGGCGCGCGCCTACCTGGAACGGATCCGCTCGAGGTAGCTCGGTCCGCTCGCGGCCGGCGCCGCGCCGCGGTAATCTGTGCCACCCCTTTGCACGACGGTGAGAGTGATGAGCCTCTTCGATCGGATGGTCGCCGCGTCCCTGCCCTTCATTCCCAAGCCCATCGTCGGCATGGTCTCGCGCCGCTACATCGCGGGCGAGACCCTGGCGGACGCCGTGCGCGCGGTGAAGGAGCTGAACGCCGAGGGGGCGCTGGCCACCGTGGACGTGCTCGGCGAGGACACCACGGAGCGCTCCCAGGCCGAGCGCACCGTGGCCGAGTACCGGCGCGTCATCGCGGCGATCGTCGAGAACGCGCTGCAGTGCAACATCTCGATCAAGCTGACCGCGCTCGGCCTGCTCATCGACGAGTCGTTCTGCCGGGACAACGTGCGCGCCATCCTGGCCGACGCCCGGCCGCACGGCATGTTCGTGCGCATCGACATGGAGGACTCGAGCGTCACCACGCGCACGCTCGACCTGTACCGCGCCGTGCGCCAGGAGTACGCCGCGGTGGGGCCGGTGCTGCAGGCCTACATGCGGCGCAGCCTGGCGGACGCCCGCGCGCTCCTGGCCGAGCCGCCTCTCAGCGTGCGCCTGTGCAAGGGCATCTACAACGAGCCGCCGCGCGTGGCCTTCAAGGACTTCGAAGTGGTGCGCCGCTCCTACGCCAACCTGCTCGGCATCTTGCTGCGCGGCGGCGCCCACGTCGGGATCGCCACGCACGACGCACCCTTGCTCTACGAGGGGCTGCGCTTGGTCGACGAGCTGGGCCTGCCGCGCGACGCCTACGAGTTCCAGATGCTGCTCGGCGTGATCCCGGAGATGCGCCGCGTCCTGATCGGCGAGGGGCACCGCCTGCGCGTCTACGTCCCCTTCGGCCAGAACTGGTACGGCTACTCGCGGCGCCGCCTGCGCGAGAACCCGAAGGTGGCCGGCTTCGTACTGAAGAACATGTTCGCGCGCCGGTAGCCTTTCCCTGGGACGCGCCCGGGCTCTAGCATGGCGAACCGCATGACCGTGGCCGACCGGAAACCGCCGTGGCCTCCACCAGCGCCTTCGCTCTGAACCTCGACGGCCCGACGCGCGTCGCCATGGTGGGCGCGGGCTTCATCTCCGCCTTCCACCTCGAGATCCTGGCGCGCACCCCGGGCGTGGAGGTGGTCGCGGTGTGCGACGAGAACCTCGCGGCCGCCTCGGCGGCCGCGCGCCGCTGCGGCGTGCCCGCTGCCGTCACGGACATCGACGAGCTGCCGCGCCTGGGCGCGCAGGTGGCTCACCTGGCCGTGCCCCCGCCGCTGCACTTCGACCTGACGCGGCGCCTGCTGGAGCTGGGAGTGGGCGTGTTCGCCGAGAAGCCCCTGGCCCTGTCGAGCGCCGACGCGCGCGCGCTGCTCGAGCTGGCTGCGAGCGCTCGCCTGCCGCTGGCCGTGAACCACAACAACGTGTTCCACCCGGCCTTCCAGCGCCTGGCGCGCCGGGTGCGCGCGGGCGCGATCGGGCGCGTCGAGCACGTGCAGGTCACGCTCTCCGTGCCCCTGCGCCAGCTCGACGCCGGCGACTACTCGCACTGGATGTTCCGCGCGCCGTGCAACATCGTGTTCGAGCAGGCCACCCACCCCCTGAGCCAGATCCACCACCTCCTGGGGCGGGTGCAGAGCACGCAGGCGACGCTGCTCTCGCAACGTGAACTCCACCCCGGCCAGCTCTTCATCGACCGCTGGCTCGTGGCCGCGGAAGCCGAGCACGGCACGGCAGAGCTCTACCTGGCCTTCGGCCAGCCCTTCACGCGCAGCACGCTGCAGGTCCTGGGAAGCGACGGCTGCCTGGAGGCGGACCTCTTCCACGACACGCTCTGCGGCGAGGAGAAGACCCTCTACCTCGACTTCTGGAACAGCTTCCTCGCCGGGCAGAGGCGGGCGCGCGCGCTGCGCCGAGACGCGTTGCGCGGGCTCTTTGGCTGGATGGGCGCGACGCTCGGCCTGCGCGCCCGCTCCGACCAGTTCTTCGTTGGCATGCGCGAGAGCATCCGCGCCTTCCACCGCGCGCTGCGTGCGGGTGAGCCCTTGCCCTGCGACGCGCGAAGCGGCGTCGAGGTGAGCGAGTGGTGCGAGGCCGTGGCGGCCGGCGTCTCGGGTGCGGAGGCGCCGCGGCCGCGCTTCCCAGAACCCGGCGGCGCGCGCGCCGGGGAAGTCGTGGTGCTGGGCGCGACCGGCTTCATTGGCCGGCGCGTGGTCGAGCGGCTGCTCGAGCGCGGCGTGCCGGTCACGGCCGTGGTGCGCCGCCTGCACTCGCTGCCCCCGGAAATCAGCGAGCCGGCGCTCGCCGGCACGCTGCGGGTGGTCCAGGGCGGCCTCCTGGACGCGGCCGCGCTCGCCCGGGCGCTCGGTGGCGCGGCGGCCTGCATCCACCTGGCCACGGGGAGTGGGAACACCTGGGACGAGGTCGAACGCGTGATGGTGCGCGGCTCGCTCGGCGTGGCCGCCGCCTGCCGCGACGCGCGCGTGCGCCGGCTGGTCTATGTCTCGTCGATCGCCAGCCTCTACACCGGCGCGGACTGCGGGACCGACGAGATCGCCGACTCGACCGACACGGACCCGCTGCCCGCCTGGCGGCCGGTCTACGCGCGCGGCAAGGCGGCGGCCGAGAAGGCGCTGCTCGAGTTCCAAGGCCAGCACGACGTCGGCCTGATCATCGCGCGGCCGGGCGTGGTCCTGGGCGCGGGCACGCCCATGCAGCACGGCGGGCTCGGCCTGTGGGCGCGCGACAACCACTGCGTGGGCTGGGGCCGGGGCGAGCACCCGCTGCCGCTCGTGCTCGTGGAGGACGTGGCCGAGGCGCTGGTGCGGGCCGCTCTCCATCCCGGCTCCGAGCTGCACGGCAAGGCGCTCAACCTGTGCGCGCGGCCGCCGCTCTCCGCGCGCGAGATGGTGGAGGAGCTGGCGCGCGCCACCGGCCGGAGGATCGTCTTCCATCCGCGCTCCCTGGCCCTGAGCGAGGCCATGGAGATCGGCAAGTGGCTGGTCAAGCTGGCCGGGCGCCGGCCCGGCGCGGCCTTCCCCTCCTACCACGACCTGAAGGCGCGCTCTCTCGCGCCGCGCTTCCGCTGTGAGCTGGCGCGCGAGGTCCTCGGCTGGCGGCCGGTGGAGGAGCGCGAGGAGTTCCTCGAGCGCGCGGTGCGCGTCCACGGCCGCGCGGGGTGAAGTGGCCGATGACCGGCGCGCGACCTGAATCGCCTCCCCTGCTGCTGCACGCCTTCGCCACCTTCGTGGCGGCCGGGCCGCAGGTGCGCGCCACGCAGCTCATGGCCGCCTTCGGCCCGGCCTATCGCCACGCCGTCGTGGCCATGGACGGCCGCGGCGAAGCCGCGTCTCTTCTTCCCGCCGGGGTCGAAGCGGAAATGATCGACCCGCCCGCGGAACGTGGCCCGGCGCGCCGCGCGCTCGCCATGCGCCGCCTGCTCGCGCGCGAGCGGCCCGACCTGCTCCTCACCTACAACTGGGGCAGCTTCGACGCCGTGCTGGCGGCGCGCGTGCTGCCCGGCTTGCATCACGTGCATCACGAGGACGGTTTCAACGCCGACGAGGCGCGGCAGCAGAAGACGCGGCGCGTGCTGGCGCGCCGCCTCTGCCTGCCGCGTTGCCGGCGCGTGGTGGTCTGCTCGCGCCGCTTGCTCGAGATCGCGCTCGAATCGTGGCGGCTCGATCCCGGCCTGGTGCGGCTCATCCCCAACGGCGTGCGGGGCGACCGCTTCTCTCCCGGACCTTCGCCCGTGCGCGCGCGCCTCGACATTCCGATGGAAGCGCTGGTGATCGGCACGGTCGGCCACCTGCGGCCGGTGAAAAACGTCGCGCGCCTCATCCAGGCCTTCGCGCTCCTGCGCCACGACGGCGCCGGCGGCCCGTTCCTCCTGATCGTGGGCGACGGGCCGGAGCGCGGCCGGCTGGAGGAGCTGGCGCGCTCGCTCGGCGCGGCCGCGCCGCGCATCCGCTTCGCCGGGCACCAGGCGGACCTCGTGCCCTACTACCGCGCCTGCGACGTCTTCGCCCTGTCCTCGGACTCGGAGCAGCATCCGCTGGCGCTGCTCGAGGCGCTGGCCTGCGGCCTGCCGGCGGCGTCGACCGACGTGGGCGACGTGCGCGCGCTCTTGCCGCCGGAGCAGGCCCCCTACCTGGCGCCGGCGGCCGCGACGCCGGACGCCGCCGCGCTGGCGCGGCCTCTCGCCGAGCTGCTCGGCGACCGCGAGCTGCGCGCGCGCCTCGGCGCCCGGAACCGCGCCTGGGTGCTCGCGCGCTATGCCTTCGAGGCCATGCAGGATGCCTACCGCGAGGTCTACGACCAGGCCCTGGCGCGCGCCTGAGCGCGCGCGGCGGGGGCGTCAGACGCGCTGCTTCCTACAATCGAAGCGCGGCCGCCGCTCTGAACGGCCGCGGCAGGAGCAAACATGTCTCTTTCAGGACGGGAAGTGCGGCCGCCGGAGTACGACGATCCGCTGCAGGGGTTCCGCGAGCTGATGCCGCGGCGCGTGCGCCGCATCCTGCTCGTCGGCAGCCGCTACGACTTCTTCGTGCTCTGGGAGGACGGACAGCTCAGCCAGCTCCTGCTGAGCGAGTGGCTGCACGCCCATCTCAGCAACACCAAGTGGATCACGCTCGCCTTGAGCGGCGCCGAGGCCCTGGCCGCCTGCCGCGAGGAAGAGCTCGACCTGGTCATCGTCACCCCGCACATTCGCGACATGGACGCGCTCGAGCTGGGCCGCCAGCTGCGCGCCGCGCATCCCGAGCTGCCCATCGTGCCTCTCGCCTTCGACAGCCAGGAGCTGGCGGCCTTCAGGAGCCAGCCGGACATCGCGCGCTTCGAGCGCCCCTTCCTCTGGCAGGGCGACTTCCGCCTGCTCTTGGGCATCGTGCAGTCGCTGGAGGACCGCTGGAACGTCGCCCCGGACACGGCCAGCATCGGCGTCAGCGTCATCGTCCTCATCGAGGACAGCGTGCACTACTACTCGTCGTACCTGCCGATGATCTACGAGACGCTGCGCCGCCAGTCGCAGCGCGTGATCGCCGAGGGCACGAGCCTGCACCACAAGATCATGCGCCTGCGCGCCCGGCCCAAGATCCTGCACTGCACCACCTACGAGGAAGCGCTCGGCTGCTTCCGCACGCACCGCGCGCACCTGCTCGGCATCATCTCCGACGTCAAGTTCCCGCGCGGCGGCGTGGAGGACCGCGGCGCCGGCCTGGACTTCGCGCGCATGGTGCGCGCGGAGATG
>DYIW01000372.1 GCA_020723465.1 Phycisphaera mikurensis | reverse complement strand
GCGGTTCGCCGGCGGGCGGCAGTCACGCCTCGGGCGGCAGCCACTCGTCGGACGGCTCCTCGGCGAGCAGCAGCGGATCCTCCAGCAGCCGCGGCTCCTCGGGCGGCGGATCGTCCTCGATCGGTCGAAGCAGCCTGGGAGAGCCGATCTCGCCGGACCGTTTCGCGCCTGCGTCGCGCGCGGACGACTCCTCTGCCACGAGCCCGGTGCGCTCATCCCTCTTCACGGGCGGGCGCGCCGCGCGCTCCGCGACGGCGGGCGCGAGCGACGCGCGCGAACGCGAGTCCCTGGGCCAACCGATCTCGGTCGGCTCCTTCACCGCGGGCAGCCGTCACGCCCGGGGAACGGGCGAGGTTCCTCCAGCGCTGAATGACGCCGGGGCGGCGCGCCGCGCTTCCAGCTCCGCGGACCCGAGCCGCCGCGAAGCGCTCGATGAGATGTATCGCCGGAGCTTCGACTCGACGATTTCCGGAGCCCATCTCGGCAAGACGGATCCGGACGGCCGCCGGCGCAGGGCGCACCTCGGCGAGGACTCACCTTCCGAGCAGTTCAAGGAGGGGGCGGACTCCCAGGCGGACCACGTGAAGTCGAAACAAGAGCGCCTGGCCAAGGCCTACGGGTCGGGAGGCGGCCACAAGAGCGAGTACAAGTACAAATACAAATACAAGTATAAGTACAAGCACGGACATTACTGGGACTGCTGCCTGTGGAGGATCAACATCCACAGTTGCCTCGGGTTCCACTACTACCCGTACGACTACGCCTGGTTCTGCTTCTGGTTCGGCTATCACCCCTGCTACTCGCCCTACTGGTGGTGCGAGTGGTGGCCGTGCTACCCCGTCTATCCGGCCTACGTCTCGTGCTACCCCACCTACGTGCCGGTCCAGGAAAGCACGACCATCTACTACTACCCGTACTATGACGCCCCCTCGAGCGACGTGGAATACACCGAGCCCACGACCTACCAGGCCCCCGAAGGCGTGACCATGCCGATGGAGACCATCGACCCGACCTTCGCCGCCGAGCTCGAGGCCCTCGGCCAGAACCAGGATGCCGTGGCCTTCCTCGAGGAGGGAGCGGACAGGTTCAAGCGCGGCGACTACGCCGGCGCCGCCGAGTCGTTCCGCAAAGCGATGCTCGGCGAGCCGACCAGCGCGGTGCCGAAGTTCGCGATGGCGCACGCGCTGTTCGCCCTGGGCGAGTACAGCTACGCGGCCTTCCTCCTGCGCCGCGGGCTGGAGATCCTGCCCTCCTGGCCGTCGGTCGGCAGCGACCTGCGTGACATGTACGGCAATCCCGATGATCTGGTCGAGCAGACGATCGCCCTGCGCCTCTTCACCGAGTCGCAGCCCGCCAACATCGACGGGCGACTGCTTGCCGGCTACGTTGCTTTCTTCTCGGGTGAGCTCGACGAAGCGGAGCAGGAATTCGGCGCCGTGCTCGAGCTCGACGCCGCGGACACGGCGGCCCCGCTTTTCCTGGCGCGCGCCGCCGAGATCCGCGCGCAGCTCCAGGCGACGGGCGTGGAGCAATCCGCCCCGGCCGCGCCGGAACAGCCCGCGGGCGAGTAGGAGTCAGCGCGCTGTCGCTCCGTCACTCCGTTGCCGGAGCGGGAGCCTCCTCGGCCGGCGCGGCGACCTCGTCGTCGTCGTAGATGTCCAGGCCGACCCAGCCGAGGAAGAAGTCGGCGAACTCCGTGAAGTGGCAGTTGAGCGTGAAGCCATACCAGCCGAAGTGGAAGAGCTTCGGGCAGTTGAGCGTCTGGCGGAAGGGCGGCCTGGGGCCGAGGACCAGGCCGAGGGGACCGACCGAGTAGGCGTCCGGCTGGTCCACGGTCACCGGGTAGTTGCTGTGGTCGTAGCCGAGCTCCTCGTGCCCCCAGAGCAGCAGGCCGGTCCCGTGCTGATGCGCGGGGAAGTGGCCCGTGGTCCCGCTGCACAGGCCGTGCAGGGTACCGTCGAAGCGGGAGAAGCCGAACGTCAGGAAGTTGAAGAACCCCAGATAGAAGGCGAACTCCGCGTCTTCCGAACTGGTGACTCCCCCATCGAACATGTCCTTCAGGTCATTGCCGCGGTGATGCATGTAGGTGCAGCTGCAGCACAGCAGAGCGCCGCAGAGAAGGAGCAGGAACTTCGACCCTGGAACGACCGGTCGCGCAGTCATGGGGACTCCTTGATCTTGTCTCCGACGATCCTGCCAACGGCAAGGGCTGTTTTGCCCGCGGCACCGCGGCCGGCCGCCCGGCTCGCCGCTCCCGCGGGCCGCGGGATCAGTCCCGCAAGAAGTTACGTTCCGGGCGCGGTCAAGGCTACGGGCAACTTCCGAGAACCGCCGATCTCGAGCGGCGTGATCAATCGGCACAGACGAAGGCGCGAAACACCGCGTCCTCCCCGCTGAGGTCCCAACTGCCCCCTTCGAGCTGGAGGCCGCCGCCCAGCCGCTCCGCTCCCAATCCGCCCACGGGTCCCGGGGCAAGCGCGCCGCCCAGCACCTGCGTCCCGACGAAGACCAGCACCTGGTCGACGCAGCGCGCGTCGGCGAAGGAGCCGAGCAGGCGCGGCCCCGCCTCGACCAGCAGCCGCTCCACGCGCCGCTGGCGCAGCGCGCCGAGCGCGGCCAGCAGGAAGCCGGTGTCTTCCGGCTCCGCCACGCAAACCAGCTCCGCGCCGAGCTGGTGCAGCGCGGCGCGGCGCTCCGGCGGCGCCTGCTCCCCATGCACGACGACCACGGGGGGTCCGCCGTCGTGCAGGGCACCCCAGGCCGCCGGCAGGCGGAGTGTGCGGTCCAGCACGATGCGCCGGGCGACCATCGGCCCGCCGCGCCGCGCGGTCAGGCGTGGATCGTCCGCCTCGACCGTGCCGCGGCCGACGAGAATCCCATCCACGCGGCCGCGCAGGCGGTGCACCAGGGCCCGCGACCGCCGCCCGCTGATCCAGTGCGAGTCGCCGGTGCGCGTGGCCACCTTGCCGTCCAGGGTCATGGCCCACTTGGCGATCACGTAGGGCCGGTCGCTGGCGAGATGCCGGCGGAAGCGCGCCAGCAAGGGCTCGACGGATTCGGGTCCGGCGGGCCCGCTCACCTCCACGCCGCGCGCCCGCAGGTATTCCAGGCCGCGGCCCGCGTGCCGCGGGCTCGGGTCGATGGTGCCGAAGACCACGCGGCGCACGCCGGCGCGCAGCACTGCTTCCGTGCACGCGGGCGTCTTCCCCGAGGTGCTGCACGGCTCCAGCGTGACGTACAGGGTCCCGCCGCGCGCCCGATCGCCCGCTTCCTGCAGCGCCACGATCTCGGCGTGGGGACCGCCGTAGTACGGATGGTGACCGCGACCCACGGCCTGGCCGTCCCGCACGACGAGGGCGCCGACCAGCGGGTTGGGCTCGACCTCGCCGCTGCCGCGCGCAGCCAGCGCCGCGGCCTCCTGCATGAAGTGGACATCCCGGGAGGCCTGCTCGCTCATACGGGAGCTTCCACGCCGGACACGACCTCGCCGAAGAGCGTCAGCGCCGTGGCGTTCACGATGCGCGCGCGGCACAGCACGCCCTCGGCCAGGCGGTCGTCGTCCAGGACGACGATCCGATGGGCCAGGTCCCGGCCCGACCACTTGGCCGGATCAAGGCGGCTCCGCCCCTCCACCAGCACCTCGACGCTGTGGCCGCGCAGGGCGAGGTTCTGCTCGAGCGAGACTTGGCTCTGCGCCGCGAGCAGCTCGCGGTGGCGCCGCTTCTTCACCTCGATCGGCACGTCGTCCGCCAGGTGCTCGGCGGCGAAGGTGCCGGGGCGGGGCGAGTACTTGAAGACGAACGACTGCACGAAGCGCAGCTCGGCGCAGGCCGCGAGGTTCTGGCGGTGGTCCTCCTCCGACTCGCCGGGGAAGCCGGCGATCCAGTCGCAGCCGAACTGCATGTCCGGCATGAGCGCACGCACCTGGCTCACCACCGAGCGGAAGCGCTCCACGGTGTAGCCACGCCGCATGGCCTTGAGCACGCGGTCCGAGCCGGACTGCAGCGGCAAGTGCAGGAAGCGGTCCAGCTTGCTCGACTCCGCCGCGGCGGCGAGCGTGTCCGCGTCGAAACTCGCGGGATGGGAGGTGACGAAGCGCAGGCGCCGCAGGCCAGGCACGCCCTCCAGGCGCCGCAGCAGCGTTCCCAGGGTGACCTGGCCGCGTTGCTGCCCGTCATAAGCGTTCACCGTCTGGCCCAGGAGGCAGACCTCGACCACCCCTGCGTCCACGAGAGCGCGCACTTCTCCGGCCACTTCCTCGAGCGGCCGGCTGATCGCGCGGCCGCGCGCCCCCGGGACCACGCAGTAGGCGCAGGCCCGGTCGCAGCCGCGCATGATGGCCACGTACGCCTGCCGGCGTCGCAGGCGCGCTTCCGGGTGGCGCGCGGCGTCCGGCCGCTCCCGGCCGTCGACCAGGACGTGCGGCCCGCGCCCGGCGCGCCCGGCGCGCACGCGCTCCACCAGGTCGGGCAGCGCGGGGAAGTCGCGCGTGCCGCAGATGATGTCGACGTGGGGAAGACGGCGCGTGATGAGCCGCGCCTCGCGCTGCGCCATGCAGCCCATCACCGCCAGGACGCGCCCCGGCCGCGCCGCCTTCCAGCGGCGGAGTTGGCCCAGGCGCGAATAGACGCGCTCCTCGGCGTGACCGCGCACGCTGCACGTGGTGAAGACCACCACGTCGGCGTCCTCGTAGGACGTGCGACGGGAGAAGCCCAGCTCGGCGAAGCGGCCGAGGACCAGCTCGGCGTCCACGACGTTCATCTGGCAGCCGAAGATCTCGAGGAGCACGCCTGGCGCGCCGCCGTTTGCCATCTTAGCGCGGGCTTCGCCCGCAACCCAAAAGTGGAGATGGCGTCGCTCCCCGA
>DYIW01000371.1 GCA_020723465.1 Phycisphaera mikurensis | reverse complement strand
CGCCACGCGTGCCTTCACCGCACCGGACCGCCAGCATCGTCTTCACCGCTGGTGGGGCACCCGGCATTCATCGCGCGCTCGATGCACCGGGAGCCGCTGCCGCTCCCGGAGGCCAGGGAAACGGCCGCGATGCTCCTCACGCCTTCATCCCCTCTGGATCCCAGCCAAACAGCCGCGACCCCCCTCACTTCAGAAAGGACTCCACCGTGCGGCGCAGCAGCGTGAAGTCGATCGGCTTGCTGACGTACTCGTCCATGCCCGCCTCCAGACAGCGCTCGCGGTCGCCTTCCATGGCGAAGGCAGTGAGGGCGATGATCGGCGTGTGAGCGGAGTCGCCTTCCCGGGAGCGGATGGCGCGCGCGGCGGAGTAGCCGTCCATCCCCGGCATCTGGCAGTCCATGAGGATCACGTCATAGACGCCGGTCGCGTGAGCCGCGAGCGCTTGCTCGCCGTTCTCCACCACCTCCACTTCATAGCCGAACTTGCGCAGGTGGATCGCGGCGACCTTCTGGTTCACCTGATTGTCTTCGACGAGGAGAATGCGTGCACGTCCCATGAGCGGAGGAGTCCCTCTCCGATTCCAAGCACTCCGATGTTCCGGACGTGAATGTAGCGCGCAAGCTCGGGCTCCGGCGCACGGGATGCGGCAGCCCGCGCGCCGCCGGTGGGCTGGTTTCATGTCTGCAACGTGTCTGGCAGCGTGCGGCGTCACGCGCCGCGGATGCGCGAGAGGGCGAGCAGGGCGTAGGCCGTGCCGTACGGCTTGTGGAAGCGGAAGAAGGGGTAGTCCCAGAACGAGCCGTCCTGCTCCCGGCAGGGCAGGAGCGCCCGTTCGAGCAGCGGCGCGAAGCGCTGGCGGTCGCTCTCTGGCAGGCGCTCGAACAGGCACGCGGCGTAGGCGTGGCCGTAGAGGTAAAAGTAGCCGGAGATGGAATAGTGGGACTCGTGCGGAATGGGGCGCCGCAAGGCCACGATCTGCAGCCGCGCATCGTCCTCGAGCAGCCCCTTGAGGGCGGCGCGGAAGGCGTCCTCGGCCACGGGCCGCTTCCAGCGGGCGAGGGCGAGCAGGCAGGCGGGCGTGCGGCAGGCCGAGCCCTTGGGCTGGTTGATGCCCTGCGCCGGCATCCGGCGCCAGAGCTCGCCGTAGGTGAAGCTGCCGGCGGGCGTGGCGCAGCGCTCGACCGAGCGGAGCGCCTTCTCCACCGTCGCCTCGGGCACGGCGATGCCGGCGTCGCGCGCGCGCGCCAGGGCGACCAGGCAGGTCGCGGTGGTGAAGCTCATCGACGTGAAGCTGGGGCGGAAGGTGCGCGGCGGCTCCAGGCTCAGGTAGCCCCAGCCGCCGTCGAGCGCCTGGAAGGTCTCGAGCCGCTTCACCATGCGCGCGCATACCGCGCGCATGCGCTCGGCGCGCGGGTCCTCCGGCGCGGCCGCCAGGCGCTCGGCCAGGCACTCCAGCACGTAGGCGTGCGCCCAGGGGCCGAAGTGCTCGAACTCGTTGGGCCGCTTGACGTCGTGGTTTTCCAGCAGGAAGTCGAGGCCGCGCGACGCCGCCTCCCGGCTTGCGTCCGTCTGCTCCGGGCTGGCACAGAGCGCACTCACGCACAGAGCCGCGCTCGCCACCTCGAACGCGTCGAGCGAGCCGCGCGTGTACGCCGCCCAGCCCAGGTTGGCCGTCTGACGCCCGCCCCAGCCGCCGTCCGCGTTCTGGTTCTGCACCAGCCATGCGACGGCCTCGTGGATGAGCTGCGTGCGCTCCGCGGCCGCCGCCTCCTGCTCGAGGCTTGGCGCGGAGGAGAGCGGGCCGAGCGCCGCGAGCAGGAGCGGCGCCGCCCAAGAGAGCACGGCGCTCATCGGGCCGCCGCCTCCGGGCGCGGCACGAGCACGCGCATGCCCTCGGCCAGCTCGCCGGACACCACGACCTCGGCGTCGGTGCCCGGGCCCGGCTTCAGGTCCACGCGCCGGAACTCGCCGTCCTCGCCGGCCGCGAGGCAGTGCAGGGACGCGCCCTCGCCCTGGAGGGCGCTGCGCGGCAGGACGAACGCTCCCGTGTGCGTCTCGGTGACGAGCGCCGCCTTGGCGCGCATGCCCGGCACCATGCCGTGCGCCGGCGCCTCGAACGCGACCAGGCCCTTGAAGCGGTTCTCCGGCGCCTGCGCGCTGTCCGGCCGCGGGCAGCGCTCGAGGCGCAGGTTGCCGAGAAGCGTGGTCCCGGGCGCGGCGGCCGGCACCACCTTCACCGCCATGCCGTCCTGCACGCTCGAGAGATTCCCTTCCGGCACGTTGAGGACGAGCGCGCAGCGGTCGGGTTCGAGCACGGTGAAGAGTGTCTGGCGCGCAGGCAGCCCCTGCCCCGTCTGGTGGCGCGGCGCCACCGCGCCGGGCTCGTAGTTCGCCGGGGCGCCATGCACCAGCAGGCCGGCGCGCGGCGCACGGATCTCGAAGGCCTCGCGGTCGGCAACGAGGCGTTCGAGCTGCTCCCGCTTGCGTGCCAGCTCCTCTTCGGCGGCGACCACTGTGTCCTCGCGGGCGCGCGCCTCGCCTTCCTGCGTGCGCAGCAGGCGCGCCAGTGCGCCCTCGTGCTGGCGCACCGACTCCTCCTTCAGCTCGGTCTGCGTGACGACCTCGTAGGCGTCCTCGAAGGCGCGCCGTTCTTGCGCCAGGTCGCGGCTGGTGCACGCGGCCGCCAGGTTGCGGCGCGAGCGCTTCAGCACCAGCTCCTCGGTGGCGTCGGTCAGCTCGTCCTCGCGGTACATGGACTCGAGCTCGGCGAGCTCCGCTTCCTGATCCTCGATGGAGTGCCGCGTGTACAGGTCGCGCAGGTCCAGCTCGCGCGTGCGCAGCCCGAGTTCGCGCTCCTGCCAACCCAGCAGGTCGCGGCGCGCGCGCTCGAGCGCGGCGGTCGCCATGTCCGCGGCCTCGCGCGCGGCGCCTTCATCGGCCTCGTAGCGTGCCTCGGCGTTCAGGAGCGCGGTCTCGGCCCAGCGCACCTCCAGCTCGGCGGCGTGGATTTCGCGGTCGATGGCGCTGGTGTCGAGGCGCGCGATGGTGTCGCCCTCGTTCACGTAGCTGCCCGAGGGGCGCACCTCGACCAGGACCAGCTCGCCGCGGAAGACGTCGGGCCAGAGGGTGATCTCATCCGCCTCCCAGGGCACGAACGTGCCCTCGCAGCTCACCTCCTCGGTGAAATCGCGGCGCTCCAGGCGGATGACGCCCGCGCCGTCCGCCTGGGCCGGCGCCTGGCGCGGGAAGAGCAGGAAGAGCGGGAGAACGAGCGGCAGGAAGACCAGCGGCATCAAGGCAGCCTCCTCGCGGGGAACGTCTTGTCTAGGGTTTCAGTTCGTTGATCGCCCAGTGAGTGAAGTCGTCGTTCAGGTCGGTCCACTCCTGGTCGGTCTCGATGTTCATCAGCTCGGCGAGCGAGCCCCAGTGGCCGGCGCCCTGGGTCTCGCGCTTGAAGTACTCGTCGAAGACCTTGCGGTAGGCGCCCCCCTTGGCGTTGTTCAGGTACAGGATGAAGGCCCAGCCCGTGCCGTAGACGTTGGCGATGAGATCGGCCGCCTCCTGCTCGGGCAGCTTGTCCTTGGCGTCGCTGAACTGGAGGTGGTTGACCTTGATCAGCTCCCTGATGGGGAGAGCGCGGCCGCGCTGCGCCAGGTCGCGGTACTGGACGTAGCGCTCGGGCAGATACTGGCCGAGGACGAAGGTGCGCTTCTTCACTCCGTCCACGACCTTGTTCTCGACCTTGTAGCCGCCGAAGTACTCGGCGAAGCCCTCCTGGAACCAGGGCGACTCGTTGCTCGGCTCGAAGCCGCGGCCGGAGAAGGCGTAGTGCACGAACATGTGCGTGCCCTCGTGGAACAGCACGCCGCGCACTCCGGGCTGGCGCCACATGATGAGCCGCTGCTCCTGCGGCTGGTAGTAGCCGCCGATGAACGTCGGATCGGCGTAGTTCCTCTCCGGGTTGCGTTCGCGGTGCGCGGAGTAGGAGCGCTGGCTGTCGAACATGACCACGCGGATCGGCCGCGTGATCGGTTCGAGCTGGAACAGCTCCTGGAAGCGCTCGTAGAAGGCCTCGTAGAGCGTGCTGAGGACGTCGGCGTACTCCTTGCGGTAGCCGTCCGCCTTGGCCGCGTCGCCCCCCTTCTCGATGAGCACGAAGAACGGCTGCGGCATCAGATCGGCGCCGTAGGCGTAGAGCCACTTCTCCTCGGGGAACTCGCGCAGCATGCCGCGCTTCGCCGCGTCCGCCTCGCGCAGGAAGACGTCGGCGGCGGTCGCGGCCGAGGAAAGTCCGTCGCCGGCCACGAAGCGCTCGGCCGCTTTCGCGAACTCGTACTCGGCGCGGTTCAGCCAGCGGCCCTGGTACTGCGCGGCCGGCCCCTCGTACTTCTGGAAGCCCAGGCCGAGGCGCGCCTGCTCGTTCCACGGATCAAGCAGCAGGGCCTCGCGGTTCAGGTCGCGCGCCTCAACCTTCATGCGGTTCTCCGCGCAGAAGGCCGCGAGGCTGGCGCGGCCCGCGGCGTCGAAGCGGTCGAGGGCGGCGCGGCGCTCCTCGAAGAGGGCGCGCGGGTTCTTCGGAGCGCTCGGGGCGTCGGCCGCGGCCTTCGCCGGCGTGGAGCCGCCCGTTGCGCCTTTGTCCGCCTCGCCGCCGTCGCCCCCGCGCGTGGCCAGCCAGGCGCCGCCCGCCGCGAGGACCACGATCGCGGCGGCGATTCCGCCCTTCACGGCCGGGGAGAGGCCGGCGGCCCGCGCGCCCTCTCTGGGCGCGCGCGGCCTCGAGGCTGTGCCGCGCGCCGCGCCGGCACGCCGCTGCGGCCCGGCCGCCGGCGCGGGCGGAGTCTTGGGTGCGGCGGCCGGCGGGGCCTT
>DYIW01000370.1 GCA_020723465.1 Phycisphaera mikurensis | reverse complement strand
GCCGGAGCCCGCTCCCGCCCCAGAAGGGTGCACCGCGCGCGGACGCGCGGTGAGATAGGCGTCGCAGTCGGTTTTTCTGCGATTCGGAGGGGAGCGTGAGAGAGGAGCGATCGCGGCCGTTTCCCCGGCCTCCGGGGCCGGATCGCGACTCCCGGTGAGCCGAAACGACCGTCCCAGTCGGGCAGCGACGCCGGCTCCACCCTTGGGTCGCGCGGCAGAGCCGAATCCCCGAGACGCGGCAGCCACTTCCCGGCTACGCTCTCCCCGATCATGGGCCCGTTCGAACTCGTGCTTTTCGACATGGACGGCGTCATCGCCGACACGGAGCCGCTGCACCTCGAGGCGGCGAACCGGGTGCTCGCGGCGGAAGGCGTGCGCCTCGGCGCCGAGGAAAGCCGCGAGTTCCTGGGCAGCACCGATGCCGAGCTGTTCGCCGCGCTCAAGGAGCGCCACGGGCTGAACCAGCCGGTCGAGCGCCTCGTGGCCGCCAAGACGCGCGAGACGATCGCGCTCATCCGCGCCGGCCTGGCGCCGGCGCCGGGCGTGTGCGAATTGCTCATCCAGTTGAAGATGAGGAGCATCCCGGCGGTGGTGGCCTCCTCGTCCGTGCCCGAGCTGATCGACGCGGTCGTGGACTGCCTGGGTCTCAGGTCATCGTTCGCCGGGCTCTTTTCCGCCCAGCTCGTCGGCCGCGGCAAGCCTCATCCCGACCTCTTTCTACTGGCCGCGCGGCGGCTCGGCGTCCTGCCGCAGGACTGCCTGGTGATCGAGGACGCGCCGGCCGGCATCGCCGCGGCGCGCGCGGCCGGCATGGCGGTGGCGGCGGTCAGGACGCGCTTGACCGAGGACCTCGACCTCTCCGCCGCCGACCTGGTGCTCGACTCGCTCGAACAGTTCGACTACGAGATCCTCGATGGCTGCTGAGTTCCGTTTGGTCGGCAAGAGGCGGCGCCGCGGGCAGAGCCGCCACCCCTGGGTGTTCCGCGACCAGGTGGAAGCGGGCGCGGCCAGCGCCGGGGCCATCGTGCGGGTGGTGGACGAGACGCGGCGGCAGCTCGGCTGGGCCGCCTACTCGCCGCAATCGAAGATCGCCCTGCGCTTCCTCGCCTTCGGCGCGGCGGCCGAGTGCCCGAGCCTGGAAAGCCTCAAGGTCGCCTTCCTGGCCGCGCTGGAGCGCCGGCGCGAACTGCGCGAACGGAGCGATGCGCTGCGCCTGGTCTCATCGGAGGCCGACGGCTTCCCTGGCTTGATCGTCGATCAGTACGGCGAGGCCGTGGTGCTGCAGGCGCTCACGCCTTTTGCCGAGGTGCTTCTGCCCGACGTCGTGGTCTGGCTCACGGAGTCGCTGCAGCCGCGCTCCATCCTGGCGCGCAACGACGTGTCGGTGCGCCGGCTCGAGGGGCTGCCGCTCGAGGTCAAGCAGCTCGCCGGAGAGCTCCTGCCCGAGGTCGTGATCCGCGAGGGCGGGCTCTGCTTCGTCGTGGACCTGGTGCAGGGGCAGAAGACCGGCATGTTCCTGGACCAGCGCGCCAACCGCCTGCGCTTCGGCGAGATGGTGCGTGAAGGGGACCGGGTTCTGGACGCGTTCGCCTACAGCGGCGGCTTCGCCCTGCACGCGGCGCGGCGGGCCGCCTCCGTGCTCGCGCTCGACGATTCGCAGCGGGCGGTCGAGCTGGCCGGCCGCAACGTGGTGCGGAATGGCCTGGGCAACGTCACCCTGGAGCGGGGGAATGCCTTCCAGCGGCTGCGCGGCCTGATCCGCGACCAGGAGACCTTCGACGCGATCGTCCTGGATCCGCCGGCCTTCGCCAAGACGCAGAGCGAGCTGGAGGGGGCGCTCAGGGGATACCGTGAAATCAACGTGCGCGCGCTGCGCCTGCTGCGGCCAGGGGGCTTGCTCGTGACCTCGTCCTGCTCGTACCAGGTCGCGGAGCCGCTTTTCGAGGAGGTGCTGCGCGGGGCAGCCTCGGACGTGGGGCGGGACGTGCTGATTGTCGAGCGCCGCGGCCAGGACGCGGATCACCCGGTGCTGCTCTCCCTGCCGGAGTCGCGCTACCTCAAGTGCTTCTGTCTGCGCGTGGGGTGAGCGCGGGCGCGGAGTGCAGGGCGGCGGGACGGCGGGGCTGCAACGAAGGAGGGCGCCACCCGACTCGGGTCGCGCCCTCTTCACAGTGCTGGGTTACTGGAGTCTTGCTCGGCCTAGCACCTCTTGCAGGTCTTCCTGGTGGCCTTCTTCTTGGTGGCCTTCTTCTTGGCGACCTTCTTGGTGGCCTTCTTCCGGGCGACCTTCTTCTTGACGGCCATGAGCAATCTCCTTGCGTAAAGGGAAACGAATTGAAGGACCCTTCGCTCTTGTCATCGGCGGTTGCGTGCGGGAACTTGAGCGATTTCGTTCATTTTCTTGCGTCCCGGCCGCGCAGCTCCGGCGCGCGAAGAGCGATCAGCCCTCAGCTCCGGGAAAAGGGAGCGTCCCCAGCCGTCGCAGCGCCTGGCGCCGAAGCCGGAAGACGCGCCCTACGAACTTCCGACTACCGACTTCCGACTCGCGGCGCGCTTGACGCCGCGCGCGGCGGGAGATAGAAGGGCCGGTTTGGAGTCGTTCGCCGCACGCGAACGCGCAACACGGCGTGCACCCGTAGCTCAACTGGATAGAGCGCCGGCCTACGAAGCCGGAGGCTGAAGGTTCGAGTCCTTCCGGGTGTACCAGCTTGCCGCGTGCGGCGCGCGCGGACCGGACGATGACGACCAGCCGTCCTCGCGACGACGAGCAGGACGAGAAGTACATGGCGCTGGCGCTCAGCGAGGCGCGGCGCGCGCTCGCCGAGGGCGAGGTCCCCGTGGGGGCCGTGATCGTCGCCGCGGACAAGGTGATCGCGCGGGCGTACAACCAGGTGGTGACGCTCTGCGATCCCACGGCGCACGCCGAGATGCTGGCCGTGACGCAGGCGGCGGCGGCGCTCAGGAACGAGCGGCTCGTGGGCGCGACGCTCTACGTGAGCCTCGAGCCGTGCGCGATGTGCGCGGGCGCGCTGGTGCTGGCCCGCGTGGCGCGCGTGGTGTACGGCGCGGCGGACGCCAAGGCCGGCGCCTGCGGCTCGGTCCTCGAGGTGCTGGGCTGCCCCGGGCTGAACCATCACCCGCGGGTGACCGCGGGCGTCCTGGCCGGCCCGGCGGCCGCGCTGTTGCGGGAGTTCTTCCGCTCGCGCCGGCGCGGAGGCAAGTGAGACGCATGGCTGCCGGCCGCGCGCCGGCGGCCGTTCGGAGAGGTGCCAGAGTGGTCGAATGGGCCGGTCTCGAAAACCGGTGACTCGCTTTGCGGGTCCGAGGGTTCGAATCCCTCCCTCTCCGCCAGACATTGGTCGAGCCGCCGGCCGTGTGCCGGACGCCCGAATCGCTATTCGGAGAGGTGTCAGAGTGGTCGAATGAGCACGCTTGGAAAGCGTGTGGGTGGGTTACACCTGCCCCGGGGGTTCAAATCCCCCCCTCTCCGCCAGACAAGATGCCGGCCGCCCGCGGCCGGGGACGTATCTGAAATGCCGTGCAGCCGGGACGCTGGAGGTGTCCTGAACCCGAAATCCTCCAAAACGCGGGGGTGATGCCGCGCCGAGGGCCCTCGACTCTGGGTCGGTGCTCGCCGCACTGGTGTTGACGGGCGGATCCCGGGCAACGAGGGACTGCGAACCTGGTCAGGCCTTGACGGGAGCAGCCATAAGCAGCCCCCCTCGGGTGCATACGGGGCTTTCCGCCCCGAGCCAGGACAGCGAGGACTCCCACGGAAGTGGGCTCGACGCGCGGCGCACGGCTCTTTTCAGCTCTCAGCTCCGGAGACCGGGGACGAGCCGCATGCAGAAGCTCGGACTCGAGCCGCCCAGTTCGGTTGCGGCGCCGCCGCGATGAGGTAGTCTGGCGCGCCGGCCGCGGAGAGCAGGCGCTCCAGTCCACGGCCGGCACGCAGGGCGCCATCGACCGAGAGCGGACGTGCCATGAGCTACCTCGTCCTCGCCCGCAAGTACCGTCCCGGCACCTTCCAGGAGGTGGCGGGCCAGCCGGCGATCGCGCGCACCCTGGAGAATGCGATCAAGCTGGGGCGCATCGCCCACGCGTACCTGTTCGCGGGCCCGCGGGGCGTGGGCAAGACCTCGATGGCGCGCATCCTGGCCCGCGCCCTCTGCTGCGTCACAGGGCCCACGCCCGCACCGTGCGGGACCTGCGACCGCTGCCTCACGATCCTGCGCGGCAACGACCTCGACGTGGTCGAGATCGACGCGGCCTCCAACCGCGGCATCGACGACATCCGCGCCCTGCGCGAGAAGGCGCGCGCCGCGCCCATGCGCGGGGCCCGCAAGCTGTACATCATCGACGAGGCGCACCAGCTCACCTCCGAGGCGTTCAACGCGCTCTTGAAGATCCTCGAGGAGCCGCCCGCGCACGTCGTCTTCGTCCTGGCCACGACCGAGCCGGAGCGCATCCCGGACACCATCCGCTCGCGCTGCCAGTTCTTCGAGTTCCGCCGCATTGCGGCGGCGGAGATCGTGGAGCGGTTGAGGAGCATCTGCTCCAACGAGGGAATCCCGGCGGAGGAGGAGGCGCTCGCCGCCATCGCTCGGGCCGCGCGCGGCGGCATGCGCGACGCCCAGTCCCTCCTCGATCAGGTCATTACCTTCGGCGCGGGCCAGGTGACGGCGGACGGAGTCGTCGCCGTCACCGGCAGCCTCTCGCCGCAGGCCGTGCGCGAGCTGCTGCGCGCGCTCCTCGGCGGCGACATGGCCGCGCTCCTGCGCGCGCTCGACCGCCTGGAGCGGGCCGGCATCGCCATGGAAGGGGTCGCCGACGCGCTGCTCGGCGAGGTGCGCGACCTGCTGGTGACCTCTGCCACCGACGGGGAGGCCGCGCTGCTCGACAGC
>DYIW01000369.1 GCA_020723465.1 Phycisphaera mikurensis | reverse complement strand
CCGCCCAGACCAACGGCCTCGACTGGACGGTCGGCGGCTGACGCGGAATCGCGCCTTCGCACGGCGCCTGGACCCGGCCGGCGGGCCGGTCCGAGGACGGCGGCGCGCCGGGGGCCCGGAGAGGTGATACAGTAGAAACATCCCGGCGGGAATGCTGTCGCGCCTTCGCCTTGGATCGAGCGGTGCACACCAGCCGGGAGAAGGAGGAGTCCATGCCCTGCCGCCGTGTCGCCGGGTTCGTTGCGCTCGCCTTGGTGCTCTTCGCCCTGCCGCCCACAAAGCCCGCCGCGGCCCAGTCCGTACCGGACGGCCTGACCGCGACCGACTGGTCGAGCATCCGCGCGGCCTACGAGGCGGGCCGGCACGCGGCCTTTGCCGTGGACGGGGGCTTCGAGGCGCAGAACCCCGGCCAGCAGTGGACCACACGCTTCGACGGCCGCGGCTTCGAGATCGCGCCGGACAGCGGCGGCTGGACCTTCGGGCTCGACCTGGTCGGCTTCGGCGTGGCAGGCGAGGAGGCCGCCGTGACCCGGCCCAGGGCCGCGCGCGCCGAAGGGGCGCGCGTCGCCTACGAATGGGACGAGGCGCTCACCGAGTGGTACGTGAACGACGCGCGCGGTCTCGAGCACGGCTACACGGTGCATGCGCGGCCGGAAGGCGTGACCGGTCTGCTGGCTTTCGAGCTGGCGGTGCGCGGCGGGCTCGAGCCGGAGATCTCGAGCGAAGGGCGGGACGTGCTCTTCTCCAGCGCCGGCGGGGCCGTGGTCAACTACGCCGGCCTCACTGTCGTCGACGCCGGCGGCCAGCCCCTCTCGGCCGGCTTCACGCGCACCGAGAATGGCCTCCGCCTCACGATCGACGATTCGGGCGCGCGCTACCCGCTGACCGTCGATCCCTACGCGCAGCAGGCCTACTTGAAGGCCTCGAACACGGCAGCAGGCGATTACTTCGGCCTCTCGGTTTCGATCTCCGGCGACACGGTGGTGGTAGCAGCGCCCTACGAGGACAGCGCCGCCACGGGCGTGAACGGCAACCAGGCCGACAACAGCGCGAGCGGGTCTGGCGCGGCCTACGTCTTCGTTCGGACTGGAGCGACCTGGAGCCAGCAGGCCTACCTGAAGGCCTCGAACAGCGAGAAATCCGACTCGTTCGGCAATTCAGTGTCCATCTCCGGCGACACGGTGGTGGTCGGAGCCGACTATGAGGACAGCGCCGCCACGGGCGTGAACGGCAACCAGGCCGACAACAGCGCGAACATGTCGGGCGCGGCCTACGTGTTCGTGCGGACCGGGACGTCCTGGAGCCAGCAGGCCTACCTGAAGGCCTCGAACACTCAGACATACGACTTGTTCGGCAATTCAGTGTCCATCTCCGGCGACACAGTGGTGGTCGGAGCCATGGCCGAGAGCAGCGCCGCCACGGGCGTGAACGGCAACCAGGCCGACAACAGCGCATTCCAGGCGGGCGCGGCCTACGTGTTTGTCCGGACCGGCGTGACTTGGAGCCAGCAGGCCTACCTGAAGGCCTCGAACACGGATGGATCCGACTGGTTCGGCGAGTCGGTCAGCGTGTGCGGCAACACGCTGGTTGTGGGAGCCGACAAAGAGGACAGCGCCGCCACGGGCGTGAACGGCAATGAGGCCGACAACAACGCGTGGGACTCAGGCGCGGTCTACGTGTTCGTGCGGAGCGGACCAACCTGGAGTCAGCAGGCTTACTTGAAGGCTCCGAATACTGGAGCGTTCGACTCCTTCGGCCACGTTGCTTCAGTGTCCGGCGACACGGTACTGGTCGGAGCCTACGAGGAGGACAGCAGCGCCACGGGCGTGAACGGTAACCAGGCTGACAATGGCGCCACCGACTCCGGTGCGGCCTACGTGTTCGTGCGGAGCGGTACGACCTGGAGCCAGCAGGCCTACCTGAAGGCATCGAACACGGAGACAAACGACGGCTTCGGTAGATCGGTCTCGGTCTCCGGCGACACGGTGGTGGTCGGTGCTCGCTCCGAGGCCAGCGCCACCACCGGCGTGAACGGCAACCAAGCCGACAACAGCGCACTCGTTTCCGGGGCAGCCTACGTGTTCGGGCGGAACGGTGCGACCTGGAGCCAGCAGGCTTACTTGAAGGCCTCCAATACTGGAGCGTTCGACTCCTTCGGGCATGCCCTCGCCGTGTCCGGAAACACGCTGGTGGTCGCGTCGGACGGCGAGTCCAGCGCCGCCACGGGCGTGAACGGCAACCAGGCGGACAATAGCGCCCCCTCTGCCGGCGCGGTCTACGTCTTCGACCTGTGCTCCTCCACGGCCGCGGCCACGAGCTACGGCGCGGGCAAGCCGGGGACCGCGGGCGTGCCCGTGCTCTCCTCGACCAACCTGCCGAAGATCGGCACGACCGCGGACCTGACCGTGAGCAACGGCCTGGCCGGCGCTTCGCCCGTGCTGCTCCTCGCCGGCTTCGCGCCCGCGGGCCTGCCGTTCGACGGCGGCACGCTGCTCGTGACTCCCGCGTTCGTCGTGGCGCTGCCGCCGCTCGGCGCGGGCGGCTCGCTCGTGCTGCCGGTGCCGATCACGCCGTGGGCGGACGGCGTGCACGTCTACTACCAGGTGATGTTCTTCGACCCCGGCGCGGCCGGCTACTACCAGACCGCCCAGACCAACGGCCTCGACTGGACGGTCGGCGGCTGACGCGGAATCGCGCCGGTGACGGACTACCTGCTCTTTGCCGCGGCCCTGCTGATCGACGTGCTGGCCATCGTCACGCTGCTCTTGGCCGAACGCCGCCGGCCCACGGCCACGCTCGCCTGGCTGTTCGCCATCATCTTCCTGCCCTTCATCGGCCTGTTCTTCTTCATCCTCATCGGCCGCACGCGCGCCGTGCGCATCGCCGGCCGCTCGGCCACGGTAGCGCAGCTCCTCGAGACCTTCGAGGAGCGCCACGGGGTGCACGCCAAGGCCGGCGAGCCGCGGGCGCAGGCGATCGAGCCGCGCACGCAGAGCCTGCTGGCCCTGGGCCGGCGCCTGACCGGCCTGCCCGCCTGCGACGGCAACCGCGCCGAGATCCTCTTGAACGCCGCCGCGACCTACCGCTCGATCATCAGCGCGATCGAGGCCGCGACCGACCACATCCACGTGCAGTTCTACATCATCCAGCCGGACGAGACCGGCCGGGCGCTGCGCGATCGCCTGGCGCGGCGCGCGCGCGCGGGCGTCAAGGTGCGGGTCATCACCGACGCCATCGGCAGCATCGACCTGCCGGCGGGCTTCTGGGACCCGGTGGTGGCGGCGGGCGGAGAGGTGGCGACCTTCCGGCCGGTGTGGCGCGCCCTGCGCCGCTTCCGCCGGCGCGACCGCGTCGACTTCCGCGACCACCGCAAGATCGTGATCGCCGACGGCAAGGTCGGCTTCACCGGCGGCATCAACGTGGGCCGCGAGTACCTGGGCCTCGACCCGGAGCACGGCCGCTGGCGCGACACGCACATCCGCATCGCCGGCCCGGCCGTGCTCATGCTGCAGGTCGCCTTCGCCTCGAGCTGGATGCGCGCCACCGACGACCTCATCGACGACGCGCGCTACTTCCCCGACCCGGAGGTCGAGGCCGACTCCCCGGCCATCGTGCAGGTGGTCGACTCCGGGCCGGACCTGGCCTGGTCGCCCATCTCGCACTTCTTCAGCCAGGCCATCTCGCACGCGCGCGAGCGCGTCTGGATCACCAGCCCGTACTTCATCCCCTCGACCGCGGTCGAGGAGGCGCTCATCGGTGCGGCCCTGCGCGGCATCGACGTGCGCCTGCTCCTGCCCGCGCGCTCCGATTCCCTGCTCGTCACCCTCGCCTCGCGCACCTACTACTCGATGCTGCTCGAGGCCGGCGTGCGCATCTTCCACTACGAGCGCGGCTTCCTGCACGCCAAGACCATGGTCGTGGACGACTGGGTCGGGACCGTGGGCTCGGCGAACATGGACATGCGTTCCTTCCACCTCAACTTCGAGCTGAACGCCTTCGTCTACGGCGCGCGCTTCGTCGACCAGCTCGCCGGCCAGATGCTCGATGACCTGCGCCACGCGGTCGAGGTGAGGCAGAAGGAGCACGAACGGCGCAACTTCCTCCTGCGCCTGGCCTGCGCGGGCGCGCGCCTGGCCTCGCCGCTGCTTTAGCAGCCCCGCAGCTAGCGCAGCCCCGGCGCGTGGGTTCTCGAGAGTCAACGAGAGACTCCCGGTTCCGTCGCGTCCACGCTCTGCCCGCAGCTTCGGCGGGCGGCGCAGGGTGGCCCGCCGGGAGAGGGTGGCGGCAGGTGCGGGAGCCGGGGCTGCGACCCACGGAAACGTCAGAAGGGCCCGTTTTCGCCGGCATCGCCAGGCCTCGATGTCCTTCCCACTTCACCTGCGGCTGGCCACACGAGAAGGAGCAGCGACTTCCTCCGTGACGGCGACTTCTCGTTGACTTCGTGCAGTGTGCGTGCTAATATCTCCCCAATCAAATGCCCAGAACGCGACGACCGATCCGGATCCAGCAGCAGCTCGCCTTCGCCAGCCGCGGCGGCAGGCGTCCCGGCGCCGGACGGAAGCCCAAGGGCGAGCGCGCCGGCGTGTCGCACAAGACGCGCGCGGCGCTCGCGGCGCGCTTCCCGGTGCATGTGACCGTCCGGCTCGAGCGCGGGCTCCCGAGCCTGCGCGACCAGCAGACCTATCGCGCCCTGAAGGGTGCGTTCGCCGCCGGCTCGGAGCGCTTCGGCTTTCGCTTGGTGCAGTACTCGGTGCAGACGAATCACGTGCACATGATCTGCGAGGCAGCGGGGAAGAGCGCGCTGGCGCGCGGCATGCAGGGGCTGCTCATCCGCGTCGCGAAGGCCCTGAACCGCCTCTGGGGACGCCGCGGCCGGGTCTTCGCCGACCGCTACCACGGCCGCATCCTCAGGACCCCGCGCGAG
>DYIW01000368.1 GCA_020723465.1 Phycisphaera mikurensis | reverse complement strand
GTCCGACGCATGGATTCCTGCTCACGCTCTCACTCCTCGAAGAGCCGGAGCTGCCGGTCCTCGCCGCGGCCGCCCTTCCTGGGGGGCGCGCGCGCGACGCGCTTGAGCAGCGCTTCCTCGATCTCCCGCAGGAAGGGGGAGGGCGCCATCTCGCGGACCGCGCCGCGCCAGGCACGCCGCCGCGCGTGCGACAGGATCAAGCGCGCGCGCGCGCGCGTCATGCCGACGAAGAAGAGGCGGCGCTCCTCCGCGAGATCCTGCTCTTCCTCGGCGCCGAAGCGCAGCGGCAGGAGGCCATCCTCGCAGCCGACCACGAAGACCACCGCGAACTCGAGCCCCTTGGCCGCGTGCAGGGTGAGGAGCGAGACGCGATCGGCGCGCGCGTCCCAGGTGTCCACGTCCACGCCGAGCGCCAGCTCGCTGTGCAGGCGCGCCAGGTCCCCGCCGCACTTTTCGCACAGGAGGCGCAGCGCCGCGGCGCGGCGCGGCGCGTCCGGGTGCTCGCGCGCGACCGCGGCGGCGGCCCGCGCGAGCAGAGCGTCGAGGCTCCCCGCGCCGGGCGCCGCCTCCTCGACGCGGCGCAGGATGGCCAGCGCCGCGGGATCGTCCAGCAGGCGCTGGTGGGACTTCCTCTGGTAGGGCATGCCCGACCGCTCGAGCGCCTCGGCCAGGGCGGGAGCCTGGGCTTCGGTGCGGTAGAGCACGGCGAAGTCGGCGAAGGAAAGCGCCTCGCCCTCGCCGGCCGCCACGCGGCCGCTGTCCAGCGAGAAGAAGGTGGAACCTCCGACCAGGCGCTCGATGGAGTGCACCACGAACTCGGCCTCGGCGCGCTCGCTCGGGCAGGGGCAGATTTCGATCTTCTCGGCGCTTCGCGATAGGGCGCGCAGCACGCGCTCCTCGACCAGCGTGGCCGGTTCGATCACCTGCAGGGCGGCGCCGACGATGGTGCACGACGAGCGGTAGTTGGTCTCGAGGCGGATCGTGCGCGCGCCGCGGAAGTCCTGCAGGAAGCGGCGGAAGCACAGCGGGTCCGCGCCGCGGAAGCCGTAGATCGACTGATCCGGATCGCCGATGGCGCAGACGTTCCCGTCCGGCGGCGCGAGCTGCTGGATGAGGCGGTACTGCGCCTCGTCGATGTCCTGGAACTCGTCGATGAGGACGGCGCGGCAGCTCCGGCGCCGCTCCTCGCGCAGGGCCGGGTCGCTCTCAAGCAGGCGCGTGGCCAGCAGGATGAGGTCGTCGAAGTCGAACAGGCCGTGCTCCCGCAGCAGGTGCTGTTGCTCGGCGACGAGCGCGGCGTCCTCCGCGTCCAGCGCGGTCCCCGCGCCCGCGCGTTTCACGCGCGAGATGCGGGCGAGCAGAGCGCGCGCGCGTCGTTCCGAGACGTCCCGCGCCTGCGCCAGCAGGGCGGAGCGCTCCTCGTCGCCCGCCAGGCGCATGGGCCGGGAGAAGCCGAGCGCCTCGTCGCGGCCGCGGAGCAGCCCGAGAGCGAGGGCATGGAACGTCAGGCAGGGCACGTCATGCGCCTGCCCCGGCAGGAGCGCCTCGAGGCGCTCCGCCAGCTCGGCCGAGGCCCTGCGGCTGAAGGTGAGCGCCAGGCATTCTCCCGGCGCGAGACCGCCGCTCGCGATCAGGTGCGCGACGCGGTGCGCGAGCACGCGCGTCTTGCCCGTGCCCGGACCGGCGATGACGAGGAGCGGTCCGGGCGCCTCGGCTGCCTGGCGCTGCTCCGGGTCGAGGACCGCGAGCAGCGCGGGGTTTCCCGAGGGCGCCGCGTGCTCTGGCGGGGACGCCTCTCGCGCGACGCTCTCGCTCGCCGCCGGCGCCGACTGCGGCGCGGCCGCGTTACGCACCTCGAAGAGGAGGGAGGTCCCGCTGCCGCCGATCTCGTGCTGCTCGAACAGGCGAATCACGCCGTACTCGCCGTCGTAGCCGGCCTCGCGCAGAACCCTCCCCGCGCGCATGCGCGCCAGGGCCTCGGCGAGCTGCGGATGGCCGGCGCGGCGCACGTCCTCGAGCGGCGCCTGCTCCAGGATGAACAGCTCCGGCCCGAGCGCGGCGAGCAGGCCCTCGTACGCCGCCAGCACCCTGTTCGACTTGTCTCCCACGCCCTGGATCTCGGCGATCACCTCGGCCAGTGGCACGAGGCAGCGGAAGTCCGCGGCGCCCGCGGGGCGGGCGCCCGCCGGCCGGTCGGCCAGCTCCGCCACGCGGCTCATCACGCCCACGGTGAGCGCGCGGCCGCAGGCCGGGCAGAGGCCGCCCCGCGCGCGCGTCTCCTCGGGCGTCGAGCGCACGCCGCAGGCGCGGTGGCCGTCGAGGTGGTACTTCCCCTCCTCCGGGAAGAACTCGATGGTGCCGCGATAGCCCGCGCCCGTTTCCAGGGCGCGGCGCATGGCGAAGTAGTCCAGCTCAGTGTCGAAGACGCAGGCCTCGCGCGCGATCTTCGGCGGCGAGTGCGCGTCGGAGCTGGACATGAGGCGGAAGCGGTCGAGCCGCGACACGCGCCAGTTCATGGCCGGATCGGAGGAGAGGCCGGTCTCGAGGGCAAAGACGGCCGCGTGCAGGTCGCCGTAGCACTCCTCGAGCGAGTCGAAGCCCGACTTCGAGCCGAAGACGGAGAACCAGGGCGTCCAGACGTGCGCCGGCACCAGGAAGGCGCCCGCGCCGCATTCGAGCACGATCTCCAGCAGGTCGCGCGAGTCGAGGCCGAGGATCGGCCGGCCGTCGGACTTGACGTTGCCGAGCGCGGCCAGGCGCTCCTGCAGCCAGGCGGCCTGCTCCAGGCCGGGCGCGTAGATCAGGTGGTGGACCTTGCGCGTGCGGTCGGCCCGCTTGTAGATGGTCGAGATCTCGACCTGCAGCACGAAGCGCGCGGCGCGCGCGCAGGCCCTGGGCTGGAGGGCCTCGACCTCGCGCTCGAGGTCGCCGCGCAGGCGGAACAGGCCGGGCTCGGCGGGCACGAGCTTCTCGCGGATCTCCTCGAGCCACGCCGGGTGGGTGAAGTCGCCGGTGCCGAGCACGGACACGCCCTTCTTGCCCGCCCAGAGCGCCAGGTGCTCGAGGTCAGTCTCCTTGCTGGTGGCGCGCGAGTGCTTCGAGTGGACGTGCAGGTCGGCGTAGATCACCGGGGTCTCTCGAACACGACGGCGTCCCGCGTGCCTCTCGGGCCGCGCAGGGCGCGGCAGGCGAGCGCGGCCAGGACGAGCGCCACGCCGAGGAGCAGCGCGGCCGTCACGCCGAGCACAGGGCTTCTTGCCTGGCCGAGCAGGTTGTGCCAGGCCAGCAGGCCGAGGGACGCGAGCGTGACCGCGAACATGACGAGCATGGGCAGCACGACGAAGACGTTGCGGCGCGCGCGCTGGGCCAGCCAGACCGAGACCGCCAGCAGGGCGAGCGCGGCCAGGAGCTGGTTGGCCGAGCCGAACACCGGCCAGATCTGGCCGAGCGAGCCGGAATACGCCAGGCCGGCCGCGACCGCGACGGAGACGGTCGTGGCGACGTAGCGGTTGCGCGCCAGGAGCGGCGCGCGCGGCGGGGGCCCGCCCCCTTCGGCGACGGCGCGGCGGCGCGGCGCAAAGAACTCCTGGAAGGCGAAGCGCGCCAGGCGCGTGGCCGTGTCCAGCGAGGTGAGGGCGAACGCGCTGACCGCGAGCGCCACGAAGCTCTTGGCGCCGGCGGCGGGCAGGCCGAGCTCGCCGAGCAGCCTGCCAAGTCCCGAGCTGAACGCCGCGACCGGGTTGCTCGAACCCTTGGCCATGAACGCCCCGTACTCGCCGGCCGGGAGCCAGGCGACGGCCACCAGCGCGAGCACGGCCAGGAGCGACTCCACGAGCATGGCGCCGTAGCCCACGAACTGCGCGTCCGTCTCCCGGTCGAGCTGCTTGGCGGTCGTGCCCGACGAGACGAGCGAGTGGAAGCCGCTGATCGCGCCGCAGGCGACCGTCACGAACAGCATGGGGAAGAGCCAGCCGAGGTCCTCGACATGGAGCGAGGTGAACGCCGGCGCCTGGATCTCCGGGTTCGCCACGAACACGCCCGCCACGCCGAGGAGCAGCACGGCGTAGAGCAGGAAGCTGTTCAGGTAGTCGCGCGGCTGCAGCAGGTAGTGCACCGGCAGGACCGAGGCCGCGAACACGTAGGCGAACAGGACCCACAGCCAGGCATCCACCGGCAGCCGGATCGGGAAGACGTGCCCCAGCCAGATGCCGCAAAAGAGCAGCAGCACGCCAGCCACGGTCGCGGGCACGAAGGGCAGCTTCAGCCCGTAGATGGCGCCGCCGAAGGCAAGCGCCAGGACTATGAAGAAGAGCGAGGCCGTGGCCGCCTCCGGCACTTCCTGGAAGGTCCGCGCCACCACGATGGCGAAGGCCGCGATCACCAGGATCAAGGCGGTCCAGGAGAAGATCAGGAAGAGCACGCGGCCGGCGTAGCCGAGGTGCGCTTCCACGACCTCGCCGATCGAGCGGCCGCGATGGCGGATGGAGGCCACGAGCGAGGAGAAGTCATGCACCGCGCCCAGGAAGATGCCGCCCAGGACGACCCACAGGAAGACCGGCCCCCAGCCGTAGGCGATGGCGGTCACCGGGCCGATGATCGGCGCCGCGCCGGCGATCGACGCGAAGTGGTGGCCGAGCAGCACCGAGCGCCGCGCCGGGACGTAGTCCACGCCGTCCCTGAGCTCGTGAGCGGGCGTGCGCCGGGAAGGGTCTACCCCGAGCCAGCGGCTCACCAGGCGGCCGTAGGTGAAGTAGGAGAAGAGCAGCAGGACGATCGACAGGCCGAGGAGAAGCGCCGTGCTCATGGGAATCCCGCGCGGGTGCGGCTCGGGCCGCAGGATAGCCCGGCGCGGACGCTGCGGCAACACTCGCGGCGGGGCACGGTCCGGCGGCTCAGAGCCTGAGCAGGAATCCCCCGCGGCCGCGTTGCGAGCGCCGGGG
>DYIW01000367.1 GCA_020723465.1 Phycisphaera mikurensis | reverse complement strand
GAGGCAAGGCGAAGCCAGGCGCAGCCGCAGCCGGTCGAATCCAGCAGGGATTCCGGCTCGCGCTCTGAGGCCGCTTCCTGCGGGCGGCGCGATGAAGGGCGGCTCCTGCCGGCGGCGGGTCCGCCCTTCTTCTTCTCCCCGGCCGGCTGGTAGTCTGGCGCCGCGGCCGGGCGCCGCGTTCTCAGGCGCGTCAACGAGGTGCAGCCATGACCCGTCCTCTCTGCCTGTTCACCGGACAATGGGCCGACCTGCCGCTCGCCGAGCTGGCGCAGAAGGCGAAGTCGTTCGCCTACGACGGCTTCGAGCTGGCCTGCTGGGGCGACCACTTCGACGTGCGCGCCTGCGTGGAAGACGCGCGCTACGCCGCGGCGCGCTGGGAGCTGCTGCAGGACCACGGCCTGCTGGCGTTTGCCATCTCGAGCCACCTGGTCGGCCAGGCGGTGTGCGACCCGATCGACGAGCGCCATCGCGGCATCCTGCCGGAGCGCGTCTGGGGCGACGGCGACCCCGACGGCGTGCGGCGGCGCGCGGCGGACGAGATGGCGCTCACCGCGCGCGCGGCACGGCGCTTCTTCGACGCCGCGCCGCCGGCGGTGAAGGAGGTGCTCGCCGTCACCGGCCGCACCGTGGTGAACGGCTTCACCGGCAGCTCGATCTGGCACATGGCCTACGCCTTCCCGCCGCCCGCGCCTGGCCAGATCGAGGCCGGCTTCGCCGACTTCGCGCGGCGCTGGCGGCCGATCCTCGACGCCTGCGCCGCGGCGCGGGTGCACTTTGCACTCGAGGTGCATCCCACGGAGATCGCCTTCGACGTGGCCTCGGCCGGGCGCGCGCTCGCCGCGGTCAAGGAGCATCCCAGCTTCGGCTTCAACTTCGATCCCTCGCACTTCGGCTACCAGGGAGTGGACGAGCTGCTCTTCCTCAGGACCTTCGGCGCGCGCGTCTGGAACACGCACGTCAAGGACGCCTGGTGGTCGGACGCGCGCACACCGGCCGGCGTTTTCGGCGGGCACTGCGACTTCGGCCAGGACGGCCGCCACTGGGACTTCCGCTCGCCCGGCCGCGGCCGCATCGACTTCGAGGCGATCATCCGGCAGCTCAACCACATCGGCTACCAGGGACCGCTCACCGTGGAGTGGGAGGACCCGATGATGGACCGCGAGGACGGTGCGCGCGAGGCCGCGGAGTTCGTGCGGCGCCTCGACTTCCGCCTGTCGCGGCAGGCCTTCGACGCGGCCTTCTCGAGATAGGGGCGCGGCGGGGCCGCGCGCGCCTGCCAGGTCGTCCGCGTGCCTGGAGGAATGCGAACCGACCGGGCGACCGGCGCCAGTGGGATAATACATGGTGCGTTTGCTGCGGTTCCTGCCCATTGTCATTGCTGTCCTCCTGCCGCTCGCCCTCTATCCGCAGTACCTCTCGAACGACGCCTTTCTGTACGAGTTCGACTCGGGGCAGAGCTACTACGGCCGCTTCAAGGTGATGTGCGATGCCCTGCAGCAGGAGGGCTGCCTGCCGCTCTGGCAGCGCATTGCCTACGGCGGCGGCCCGTTTCATGCCAATCCGGAGAATCCGACCCTCTATCTCCCGGCGTTGGCTCTCGCGGCGTTCATGTCTCCTCTGGCGGCGATCAACGCGATCGTCCTCATGCATCTATCCCTGGCGATCGCTGGCATGTACTGCCTGGTGAATCGCCTGTGGCGGCGCGCCGGGGGCCGCCCCGGCGCGGGACACGCCGGCGCCCTGGTGGCGGGCGTGCTGTTCGGGTTGAACTACTACACGCGGCTGGAGCACTTCAACCTCGTCACCTACGGGGCGGCCCACGCCCTGATCCCCTGGATCTTCTGGGCGGGCGACCGCCTGCTGACCGCCCCGTCGCCGCGCCGCCACGCGGCCGTTCTGGCCCTTCTCGTCGCGTGCCAGTGCTTCAGTGGCGGGCTGTACGTGTTCGCCTACACCAGTCTCGGCTTGTGCCTGTGGTTCCTTGGCCTCGGCCTGCTCGGCGGCCGTGAGTCACGACGCCGTGCGTTTTGCTATGGGACGCTCGCCTGCGCGCTGGCCGCCTTGCTCATCCTGGCGAAGCTGCTGCCTGCCGTGGAGTGGCTCGCCTCGACCAACCGCGCCGAGGCGCTCGATCCGGCCGAGGCCAGGGGCGTGACCCTCACCCGGTGGAATCCGGACGAGGGACTCGAACTGGGCCGACTCTACTCCTACCTGTCCCGGGGCATCCCCTGCTTCCTGGCCCTGCTCGCCGTACCCCTCCTGCGGCTGGCGACCACGCGCATGGTCTTCATTCTCGTCCTGTGCGGCCTGCTCGTGGCGCTCGGCCCGCTGCATGGCGTGCTCCACGCCTTCGTGCCGCCGTTCGATCGCATACGCAATGCCGTTCGTGCCTGGACGCTCGTGAACGCCTTCCTGCCGGTAGCCGCCGGCCTGGGCGCCGGCTTCCTCCTCAGCCGGCAGGCGCTGCGCGGCCTGCGCGAGGCCTTCCTGCCGTGGATCGGCCTGGCCGGGGCGGCGGGGCTTCTGCCCCTTCTGCTGGACAGCGGGCGCTTCCAGCCGCTCCTCGACGATCCCGCGTCCTTTGCCGAGGTGAAGGGCCTCTATCCCAACTGGACCGAGATGGCGGACAAGGCCGGCGGCGCCTGGCGCGCCGCGTGCCTCAACGTGCGCACGGCGGACTCCCGCAATGAGCAGTTCATCGCCTCGGCCCTGGACGTGGAGACCGTGGCCGGCTTCTTCGGCCACGCCTGGCCGGTGGCCCTCGAGCGCCACGCTTTTCCCAGGGAGCACGGGCCCGCGTCCCTCGCCTCCCGGCTGCGCCGGCTGCAGGTCCTCTCGGTGCGGTACTACGTGTACGGCGGCGAGCAGCGGCAGGCGCCAGTTCCTGTGCAGGAACGCGAGATCGTTCTCTTCCCCCGCGGGATCGACGGCGGCAACTGGGCGGAGAATCACGGCGCGCGGCCGCGCGCCTTCCTGCCGGCGGCGGTGTGCGCCGTGCTCGGAGACAGCGACAGGGAGGTGGTATACGCCCTGTTCGATTCCCCTTCCTTCCGGCCAGACCGGGCGACGCTACTCTCCTTCGACTCCGGGACAAAGCCTCCCGCGGAGGTGCTGGACGCGCTGGACGAGATCGTGGTGGCAGAGGGAGGCGTGGATCTGCCGGCTCCCCTGAGTGACGTCGTCCTGGCCGCGCCGGCGGCGGGGCGCACAATTACCCGGGTCCGCACGCCGCTGGACGATGCCGGCCGCGCCGCGCTCGAGGCGACCGCGCTTCGGTTGTCGCGGGGTCGGGCTGATCCGCGCGAAGGTGCCCGGCTCGAGGCTCTGGGGTCCGGCGCCGTGCGCGTGACCCGAGAGGATGTCGCCCGCGGCCGACTCGTGGTGCTCTCCGAAACGTGGCAGCTCCACGGGGGCTGGACGGCCACGACCGAGTCCCGCAGGGTGTTACCACTCCTGCTCGCGGACGGCGTGGCCACTGCGGTCTTCCTGCGCCCGGGAGAGGGCGCCTTCGTGGCCCGCTACCGGCCGGCGGCCGTGCGGCGGGGCCTGTGTCTGGGCGGCCTCGGCCTGCTCGCCTGCTTCCTGCTGCTCTTGCCGTGGCCCGCGCGCCTCCGCGAGCGCGCGCCAGTCTTCGCCGCGACGGCTCCGCACCCGCCGTAGACCTCGGCCGCGCCGACCGCGCGGCCTGCTATGCTCTGCGGCGTGCGTTCGCGCCTTCTGCTCCTGCTCGCGCCGCTCGTGCTCGCGCTGCTCGCCGACCAGGCGGTCCTCTACACCGCGTTCTCCGACGGCGAGTTCCTCGGCCGCCGCCTGGCGCCCTTCGATCCGCCGCTGTTCAACGCGGCGCAGCGGCAGTCGCTCGAGCGCGTGCGCGCGCGCCTGGCCGGCGGGGCGATCGAGACGCCGGGGAAGATGCGCTTCGACGCGCTGCTCGGCTGGTCGCCTCGGCCCTTGGAGGACGCGGGCGACTTCCGCTACGACCAGTTCGGCACGCGCGTGGGCGTGGCGCCGATCGCGGCGCTCCCGCCGGCCGGGGTGCGCCGTCTGGTGGTCGCGGGTGAATCGTTCACGCACGGCGACGAGGTGGGAGCGCTCGAGACCTGGCCCGCGCAGCTCGACCTGGCCCTGCCGGGCTGGGAGGTGGCGAATCTCGGCGTCGGGGCCTACGGCATGGATCAGGCGCTGTTGCGCTTCCGCCGGGACGGCCAGCCGCTCGCCCCGCACGCGGTCTGGCTCGGCTTCATGCTCTCCGCGGCGCCGCGCCTGGCGAGCGTCTACCGGCCGGCCCTGCGCCACGCCGAGCTGTCCATCTCGTTCAAGCCGCGCTTCGAGCTGGAAGGGAACGGCGGCCTCAGGTTCGTCGCCAGTCCCGCGGGCTCGGAAGGGGAGATGGTGCGCCTGCTCGAAAATCAGCGCCTCTTCCTCGCCCGTGTCGCCGGACACGACCTGTGGGTCGATCGCTGGCCGGCGGCGTACGGGCCGGCCGGCTCCTACTGGAGCCACCACCTTGCCGCCACGCGCCTGGCGCTCACCCGGCTCGAGGGGCGGCGCGAGCATCCGGCGGCGTGCCTGGCCGACCCGGCCTCAGAGCTGTTCCGCCTGGCGAGCGCCATCGCCGTCGAATTCGCGCGGGAGTGCCGTGCGCTCGGCGCCGAGTTCCGCGTCGTCCTGCTGCCGGACGGCAAGTCGCTGGAGCTCTGGGAGGAACGCGGCGCGCTGCCGTGGCGACCCTTCGTCGACGAGCTCCTGCGCCGCGGCGTGCCGGTCACGGACCTGTCGGAAGCGCTTGCGGCCGCGGGCGCCCGCACCGACCCAGGCTTCTGGCGGCCGGGCGGGCACTACTCGCCGCGTGCCAACGCGGCGGTCGCGCAGGAGCTCTGCGGCCTCCTGGACTGAGCTACTACTTCCGGGAATCGTCGCGCGGCGCGACGATTCCCGGAAG